>JBBQFU010000096.1:0-29362 GCA_038322185.1 Haliangiales bacterium | reverse complement strand
CCGATGAACCCGATGGACAAGAACCTCGCGTTCTACACGGCGCCGAACATGAGCAACTATCCGGTCGGCGTGAACCTCGCGTTCGGCAACACCGGTCTGTTCACCCAGTGCGTGAACGGCGAGACCGGCTGCTCGGGCATGTCAGGATCGATCTCGACGTGCGTCGGCACCGACGACCTGATGGCGACTGGCTTCGATGATCCTTCGCCGTACAGCTGCGAGACGAACAGCCTCGAGGGCGGCGCCACGGGCTGGCTCACCACGAGCGGCAACGTGAACCCCGGCGAGACGATCAAGCTGCGGATCGCGATCTGGGACACCAGCGATCACCTCTACGACTCGCTCGCGATCGTCGACGGCTTCACCTGGTCCGTCGAGTCGACGAACCCCGGCACCGTGATTCTCAAGGGCGACCAGCCCTCGAATCCGAACGCCGTCGGTACGACGAAGCCGCTCCTCCACGAGTAGTGGTCAGGCCACCGCCCTGCGGCGGTACCCACGGACCGGCTGTTCCGGTCGCCACTTGTTTGTTACGTCTAACGCAGGCAAAGCTGCCGGCCTTCGTCACAACAAGGTTGGTCTATGCAGAACGCTCGCTCGGTGTCATGGCTGCTTCGTGTCTCGGTTGCGCTGGTTCCCGTTGTGATCGCCGGGTGCGCCGCCGACGGTGATGACCTCGCCGTCGCAACACCAACCGCCGACGCCATCGAGCAGAGCTACGAGCAGCTCGAGGGGCGCGCGTCGCGCTCGGACCTCGCGGTCAAGACCTCGCACGTGACCCCCGATGGGGTGACGCACGTCCGCTTTGACCAGCTCTATCAGGGCGTGCCGGTGTTCGAGGGTGAAGTGATCACCCACGTCGACAAACACGGCAAGGTCACCGAGACCAACGCGCTGCGTCCGATCAAGCACCTCAGCAGCACGCCGAACATTTCGCGTGACGAGGCGATCGCGTTCGCGCGCGATGCGGGCCCGGCCGATGGCTCGGCGCAGATCCTCGACGCCAAGCTCATGGTGCTACCCAATGGCGACCACGACTCGCGCGACCGCCTGACCTGGTACGTACGCCTGTTCAGCGAGGGCGGCGCCGATGGTGCAGCGCAGTGGGACACGTTCATCGACGCGCACAGCGGCAAGCTCGCGCTCGCCTTCGACACGCTGCACACCGGTTCGCCGACGAAGGGCAAGACGGCGTGGAGCGGCGAGGTCGACCTCCAGGCGCAGCTGGCGGGCACCACGTACACGCTGACCGATGATCGCGGCAACCGGACGTTTGACTGGAACAACACGACCGGCACGACCGGCACCCACGTGACGACGACGACCTTGGATGCGACCGGCATGTTCGGCGAATTCGGCACGGGCACCAACGGATTGGCGGGCGCGGATCGTCTGACCGCGGCTGCCGACGCGCACTTCGGTCTGACGAAGACGCTCGAGTACTACCAGGAAGTGCTCGGTCGTGACGGCATCGACGGCGCCGGCACCGCAACTCGCAGCCGCGTCCACTACGGCTCGAACTACGAGAACGCGTTCTGGCAGGACAGCTGCTACTGCATGACCTACGGCGATGGCGGCACCACGCTGTACGCGCTGACCAACCTCGACGTGGTTGGCCACGAGATGTCACACGGCGTGATGTCGCGCACCGCCAAGCTGACCTATCGTGGTGAATCGGGCGGCCTCAACGAGTCCAACTCCGACATCTTCGGCACGATGGTCGAGTTCTACGTGAACAGCCCGATCGATGTGCCGGACTGGAAGATCGGCGAGCGCCTGTACAAGAGCAGCCCGACCAGATCGCTGCGCCACATGGACAAGCCCTCGCTCGATGGCAAGAGCCCGAACTGCTGGTCCAAGCAGCTGAAGAGCATCGACGTGCACTACTCGTCGGGCCCGAACAACCACATGTTCTTCCTGCTCGCGCAGGACGAGGGCAACGTGACGCCGAGCCAGTGCAACACCGCCAGGACGGTGCGCGGCGTTGGTCGCACGAAGGCCGCAAAGATCTGGTATCGCGCCGTGACGGCCTACATGACCGCGTCGACCACCTATGCGGGTGCGCGGGTCGCGGCCGTCAATGCAGCGCTGGCACTCTCCAACGACCCGACCTCCGGCGTCACCGCCGCGGATGTGCAGTCGGTCCGCGACGCGTACGCCGCGATCAACGTGAACTGATCACGCGGCCGAGCGTCGTGCCGAGCTCTTCGATCAGCGCGGCCTTCACGGCCTTCGCGTCGATGCCCTCGCGCTGCGCGGCCATCGACGTCATCACGTTGGACTCGAAGCCACACGGGTTGATGCGGCGGAAGTAAGCCAGATCGGTCTCGACGTTGAGCGCGAGGCCGTGGAACGTGACCCACTTGCGGCACGCGATGCCCATCGAGCACAGCTTCTTGCGGGCGCCGTCGGCGTCGGTCATCCACACGCCGGTCTTGCCGGGCTCGCGATCAGCGGTGATGCCGCTGCGCGCGCAGGTGGCGATCACGGCCTCCTCGAGGTTGCGCAGGTACTTGTGGAGGTCGCGCTCGCCACGCTCTTGATCGAGCAGGACGATGGGGTAGGCGACCAGCTGGCCCGGCCCGTGATAGGTCACGTCGCCGCCACGCTCGATCTCGATGACCTCGACGTCGCCGGGGGAGAGGACGTTCTGCGCCGAGTCGCGCCGGCGGCCCAGCGTGAACACGTGCGGGTGCTCGACGACGATCAGCGTGTCGGGCACCTGGTCGACCTGGCGCGCCTCGACGAGCTCGAGCTGCTTGGCCCACGCCTCGCGGTAGCCGAGCACTCCGAGATCGAGGACCTGCCAGGTCGCCATTTACTGGGCGCGATTGATGACGTGAATCGCCTCGCCCATCGCCGCGGCCGAGGCCTCCATGATCGCTTCCGACAGGGTCGGGTGCGGATGGACGGTGAGGCGAAGGTCATCGACGACCGCACCCATCTCGATGGCGAGCGCGCCCTCCGAGATCAGGTCGCCGGCACCGTTGCCGACGATGTGCATGCCGAGGACCTCGCCGGTCTTGCCATCGGCGACGATCTTCACGAAGCCCTCGGTGTCGTTGACCGACAGCGCGCGACCGAGGGCCGCGAACGGGAACTTGCCGACCTTGAGATTGGCGTGGCCCTTGGCCTTGGCCTCGTCCTCGGTGAGGCCGGTCGATGCGATCTCGGGATCGGTGAACACGACCGCTGGCATGGTGCGAATGTCGAAGGCCGCCTTGTGACCCGCGATGACCTCGGCCACGACTTCGCCTTCCTTGGTCGCCTTGTGCGCGAGCATCATGCCGCCGATGAGGTCACCGAGCGCGTAGATGCCGGGGACGTTGGTGCGCAGCTGATCGTCGGCGATCACGAAGCCACGCTTGTCGAGCGTGACGCCGACTGCATCGAGACCGAGGTTCTCGCTGTTGGGGCGGCGACCGATCGAGAGGAGGATCTTGTCGGTGTCGATCGTGGCGGTCTTGCCATCGGCGAGCTCGACGGTGAGCACGGCGCGATCGCCCTTGTCCTCCCACGACTTCGCCTTGGTGTTCGCCATGACCTCGACGCCCATCTTCTTGAGCTTGCGCTCGACGATGGCGACGCAGTCCTTGTCCATCGATGCAAGCACGCGGGGTAGCGCCTCGACGACGGTGACCTTGGTGCCGAACTTCGCGTAGACCATGCCGAGCTCGAGGCCGATGTAGCCGCCGCCGATCACCACCATGCGCTGCGGCACGTGGTCGAGGGCGAGGCCACCGGTCGAGTCGATCACGCGGCCGGCGTTATCGACCTTGAAGCCCGGGATCTCGAACGGGCGGCTGCCCGTCGCGAGCACGATGTTCTTGGCGATGATCGTCTGCGTGCCATTCTTGCCGGTCACTGTGATCCGATGACCGTCGGGACCGGATTTCTCGAGCTTGGCGCTGCCGTCAATGACCTCGACGCCGTTGCCCTTGAGCAGGCCGCGCACGCCACCGGTGAGCTTGCTGACGACGCCGCTCTTCCAGGTCTGGAGCTTCTTCATGTCCATCGTCGGCTTGCCCGAGATCTGGATGCCGAGGTCATCGGCGTGGCCCATCTTTTCGAACATCTTCGCGGCGTGAATGACGGCCTTGGACGGGATGCAGCCCACGTTGAGGCAGACGCCGCCCATGTACTCGCGCTCGATGATGGCGGTCTTCACCTTGAGCTGGCCGAGACGAATCGCTGCGGGATACCCACCGGGGCCGGCACCAATCACGACAGCATCGAAACGAAGGTCGGGCATGGGCGCGTCTTACCACGCGAACTAAATGAAACGGAGGGGTTACAAAATATCTTGCGACTACATGCGACTCACGGGCTCGCCTGCACAGGAGAGTGACCGTGGATACCAGCTATTACTTCGTGCTCGAACCGAATGGCCAAGACGACGGCCCCTACCGCCTGCATGACATCCAGAAGCGCGTCGACGTCGGCCTGATCTCCCGCGGTGCCTCGCTGTGCAAGACCGGGGACACCACGTATGTCCCGCTCGCGGATCCACGGTTCGCCGAGGTGCTCCAGCCCCCGAAGCGCCCGGCGATGGGGACCCAGCAGGTGCCAGTGACGGTCGCGCCGGTGGCCGCGCCCGTCGCGCCGCTGGTGGCTGCGCCCGTCGCGCCGCTGATCGTGGAGGTTGCGCCGCCTGCGCCCGTGATCGTGGATGTTGCGCCGCCTGCGCTTGTTGCGCCGGTGTTCGTGGATGTCGCGCCGCTCGCGCCAACTCGCCCGTCCGCACGCGCGGCCTCCCGCCGGGTCTCCTCGCGTGAGGACAGGCCCTCGCAGCTCACGCCGCCCGCGGTTGCCGCGATGCCGCCGGGCTTCGTGCCGCCGTCGGTCCCGGTGATTCCCGTTACAGCACCGATCAGCCTCGACACGGTGCCGACGCCGCAGTTCACGGTCGCCGAGCTCGAGGTCGAGATGGGAACCACCACTGCACCCGCCGTGCAGCCGCAACCCGCGCCGCAGCAGTACGCCAATCCTCCGCTGCATTCACCGCATCAGTGGCCGCAGCCCGCGCCGCAGTACGCCAATCCCTCGCTGCATTCACCGCATCAGTGGCCGCAGCCGCAGTGGTCGCCGCCTCCGATGCCGCAGCTCGCAGCGCCGCAGCACCCGCTGCCCGAGATGCCAATGGCGCCGCAGCTCGCAGCGCCGGAGCTCGCAGCGCCGGAGCACCCGCTGCCCGAGATGGCGATGGCGCCGCAGCAGCATCACTACACCCAGGCGACGCAGATGCAGCCGCCTGCGCTCGCGACGCCGCGGTCGCCCGCGCGCAAGAAGCAGCTCGCGATCGCCGCAGGCGCCGTCGGTATCGTCGGCATCGGCCTCGCGGTTGGCCTCAACGCGATGGGCCCGAGCAGCAACGGCGCACCCAAGGACGCGATCGTCCGCGTCACCACCGCGACCGGCGCGGGCACCGGCTTCCTCATCCAGGGACCCGACCGCTACGCCTACGTCGCCACCGCGAACCACGTCGTCGATCGCGGCGAGCGCGTGCTCGTCGAGCGCGATGTCGGCGCCGATGGTCACTCCTATGTCGAGGCGTATCCGGAGACCGAGGTCGTCGCCACCGATCCCTATGCGGACCTCGCGATCATCCGCATCAAGAACGTCGACGCCAGCCGCTTCGCGCGCCTCCAGCTCGCGACCAAGCCGAGCAAGGACGAGCGCATCCTGTCGTACGGCTATCCGGGCTCGAGCCTCGCGCGCAAGCCGGGCCTCGTGTCGAAGGACGGCAAGATCCTCAGCGTCGTGTCGTTCCCCGCATACGACCAGCGCTACGCGCGCATCCTGCGCGACAACGCCGTCGACGGTCTGCTGATCTCGACGGACATCGAGCAAGGCATGTCCGGTGGCCCGACGCTCAACGCGAGCAACCAGGTCGTCGGTATCAACGTGACCAAGGATCGCGCACACGTCGGCCAGAACGGTGCCGTCAGCGTCGTCGCGCTCCGCGAGCTCGTGGCGCGCATCAAGCCCGCAGCACAGGTCACCGATCCGAAGCCCGAAGATGTCGTCGCGTTGCTCGTGAAGCTGCAGACCGAGTACCTGCTGCTGCCCGTCGACGAGCGCAGCCGCGTTCGCGAGACCGACTTCGTGCACCCCGGTGATCTGCCGAACCTGCGCAACCTCGTCGGTGAAGTACGCCGCGAAGAGCGCAACACGGACACCAAGTTCATCGCCAAGTACTCGCTGTCGGGCCAGGCCGCGCTGGGCATGTACTTCGCGCGTCTCCCGGGCAAGCTGCTCGAGACCTATCGTGCGCCGAGCACGCTGCTGCCGCTCACCACGTGTGAGCTGTCGAGCCAGCGCCTCACGAACTTCCTCGGCGATCTCACCACGCCCACCGATGCGCCGAAGACCGGCGCGAACAGCTGCGACGAGCTCGCGGTCCGTCCGCTCGCGTGGGATCTCGCTGCTGCCACGCTGCAGTGGGACGGCAAGGAGAAGTCGTACACGGTGACCAAGCTCGAGCGCATGGACGAGGACGGCCAGGTCTTCCGCGCGTCGCTGCGCATCTCGGGCGCACCGAACCTCGTCGAGCTGTGGCTCGGCGTCGAGCAAGACCGCGTCCGCCTCAAGCTGTTCGACGCGGCCGGCAACCTCTATGCGATCAAGTCGGCGCGCAGCGTCCCGGCAAGCTCGTTCCAGGGCACGTGGTCGGTCAAGCGTCCCCGCGTCACCGACACGGTCAACAAGGATGCCGAGATCGAAGCGACCGAGACGGTGTCGATCTCGATCACCGACGATCGCAAGGTCTCGATCCGTAACGTCGTGAGCGAGCACTACTTCACGGCGGCGAGCGGTCGCGGCAGCGCGTTCCGTTGCAGCGGCAAGCGCACGATCGACACCGGCCTCGTGCAGAGCTTCACCGGCACGCTCGACAACGGCGTGATCCTCGCGTTTCCCGACAAGACCGCGGAGCAGGTCGGCGCCGACGGCACCTACTGCAAGCCGAGCCACAGCGCGGACCGCATCGTCGCGATCAAGCTCGAGGGCGAGCAGCTCACGTTCATTCGCACCGATGGCAACGCGTATCCGGAGACCGTCCAGCTGCGCAAGGACTCGGCGGCCGCGCCGGTTGCGGGTGTAGGTGCAGCGGCGCAGTAGTTAGCGGCGCGCCTGCGCCAGGCGACCGAGGGCGACACATCGGCGCTCTTCCAGAGACACGAGGATCGCTTCGAAAACGTCCCTGATCCGGACGTTGTCGTCGCCGATGCGGAGCATGCATCGCTCCGCAAAGCCCTTCAGATCGGCGAAGTAGTCTTCGACGCCCTCGCGGTCCATGAGCGCTATCCGCTTTTCGTTGATTCGCGCCTGTTCCTCGAGGGAGAACGGCGGCGATATGACGCGTTCGTCGGTAGCCATGAGGTTCAGCGGCGGCGACGGTGGAGCACCACTAGCTCGAGCTGGAGCTAGTGGTGCTAGTGGTGTCTGACCCCTCGTTCGCGCCGCGTTTCGGTCCGCAGAGTCTCGGTCCTCGAGCCAAGCGCTATACCTTCGCCCAATGGTCTCGCGGAGGACGTCGAAGTCGGCGGTTATTTGCTTGGAGAACGCCTCGCCAAAGGTGTGGACCCATGCGAACGAGGGGTGGAGTTTCGGAACGTCCATGTCCTCGTAGCTACCCTCTTCGTCGGCGCTGCGACTTGGGTGGTGGAAACACGGCCGCCTCGAGCCGCATGACACGCTCAGGAAGTTTTGAGTCTTCGAGGCGCTCGACGCGCTTTGCAGTATCGGAGCTCGGTTCGAGCGCAAGGCGGACCTCGTCACGAAACTGCTCCACTATGAACTTCGCGATGTGTTGAAAATCGTCGAGGATGCCAGCTCGAAGCTTCTCTAGCTCCTGGCGCTGAATCTCGTTGAAGCCGCGCTTCTCGTCTCGGGCATCGAGCTGCGCGAGCTGAATCGCGTTGAAGCCGCGCTTCTCGTCTCTGGCATCGAGCTGCTTGAGCTGAAGCGCGTTGAAGCCGCGCTTGTCGAGAATCTCATCGAGCTGCTTGAGCTGAAGCGCGTTGAAGCCGCGCTTGTCGAGAATCTCATCCAGCTGATTGAGCTGGCGGTTGCTGAATGCGGGTTCGCTCATGTCGTCGTCGTCGGGCGGGTCGGAAGGCATTAGTCTAACTCCGGCTATGCGGGAGCACGAAGCAGATCTCGTGCCTCTGACCTGCTCGTGAAGAGTCGCGACGTTGGCAACCGCGTGGCCGCAGCTCGGACGCCGATGTCCGCCATCCGCCGGACACGGACACCGCAGCGACGGCAGGCCGCGTGTTATGACCGGGCCTGATGGACCGGGGGATTTCCGCGAAGGCGCGCTCGCTCGTGTCGGGAGCTGCAGTCGGCGTGGTGGTGGGACTCCTCGCGGCGATCGTCGCGGTCACGCGGCCCGCGTTCCTCGAGCGCACGGAAGCCGGCACCTACGACGAACGCGTCCGCGCCGTGATGAACCAGGACGACGCGGCCAAGGACATCGTGCTGATCGACATCGCCGAGAGCGACATCGAGTACGCCGAGAACAGCTTCGGGATGATCTGGCCGTGGCCCCGCTCGGTGTACGGCGAGATCGCCACCTATGCCAAGAAGGCGGGCGCCAAGGTCGTCGTGTTCGACTGGCTGTACCAGGATCGTGGCGTCGTCGGCGGCGCAGCCGATGACGAACAGTTTGCCGAGTCGATGAAGGCGGCCGGCAACGTGGTGTTCGGGCTCGCGCTCACGACCGACAAGCTCGTCGAGCGGCCGCTCGAAGGACCGTTCGCTGCGCGGCTCGCCGGCTATGAGACCAACGAAGAGGCGATGGCCGTCGCGCTCAAACTGGCTGCGTGGAACGTCCGCAGCTTCATCCTCAACCGCGTCGGCAAGTTCGAGCTGTGGTACGGCGGCAAGAAGAACGAGACCGATGTTCGCATGCAGTGGGACACCCTCACCAAGCAGGCGGATCTGGAGACGCTGTTCGAGGCCCCACCACCACCTGAGCCACCGGCCGACGACAAAGCGGGCGAGCAGCCCGTCCCCGAGGAGGCGGAGAAGCTGCCGCCGCCAGAGCCGACCATCGCTCGGCTCAGCGCGAACGAGCTGTCACAGGAGACCACCGTCACCACGCTGATCCGCGAGCGCGACGGCATTGCGCTCTCAGGTAAGTTCCCTCGTCGCGAAGGTCTCGATCCGCCGCTCGCCATGCTCGCCACCGCCCCAGCACGGCTCGGCAACGTGTATCAGAACCCCGAGGCCGACGGCATTCTGCGCCGCCACGCGCCACTCTCGCTGCATGGCAACGTCGCCTACCCGTCGCTGTCACTCGCTGCACTCCTCGTCGGGCACAAGGGCATGGTGCCCAAGGTCGAGGGCCGCACACTCGTGCTGGGCGACAAGCGGATCGAGCTCGACGATGACGGCTTGATCACGCTGCGCTATCACGGGCACCGCGTGTACCCGCACGTGTCGTCATTCGAGGTGCTGCGCTCGAGCGTGATGGTCGAGGAGAACACCGCGCCGAGTGTTCCGTTCGAGACGCTCAAGGACAAGTACCTGATCGTGTCGGCCACCGGTCAGGCGTTGCGCGACATGCGGCCCACGCCGGTATCGACACGCATGCTCGGCGCCGAGATCCAGGCGACCGCGCTCGACAACATGCTCAACGGCAATGCGATCCGCCGCGCGCCCGTGTGGCTCGACGGGCTCATCGCGTTCTTCATGTCGGTGCTCATCTCCGGCCTGATGATCTTGCTGTGGCGCACCATCCGAAAGCCGGGCATCTCGCTCGTCGTGATGGCGGTGCTCACGACCGGGATCGTCGTCGCGTACTACCTCATCGCACGTGCGGCGCTCGATGGCCCCGGCGTGTGGCTGGCGTTTGCCGCTCCTGCGATTGGAGCCGGCGTGTCCGCATTCACCACACTCCTGGCCCTGTCGGCGGTCGAGCGCAGCGGCAAGCGGTTCGTGCAGGAGGCGCTCGGTCGCTACACGTCGACGGCCCTGGTGCGCGAGCTGATGGAGCACCCCGAGTACCTGTCGCTCGAGTGGGGTGAGAGCCGCGAGATGTCGGTCTACTTCTCGGATATCCAGGGGTTCACCACGATCTCCGAGGGGCTCAAGCCCGAGATCCTCGTCGCGTTGCTCAACGACTACCTGACGATCATGACGGACCTCGTGCTCCAGCACGGCGGTGTCGTCGACAAGTACATCGGCGACGCGATCATGGCGTTCTGGGGCGCGCCGCTACCCGAGAAGGATCACGCCAAGAAGGCGACCCGCTGCGCGATCGCGATGCGGAAGAAATGTGACGAGCTCCGCGCCACCTGGCACGCCAAATTTGGCCATGAAGTGTTTGCCCGCGCCGGCGTCAATTCGGGAAGCGCCGTCGTCGGCAATATGGGTTCCAAACACAAGTACAATTACACCGTGATGGGGGACATGGTGAACCTGGCGTCGCGCCTCGAGGGCGCGAACAAGGCGTACGACACGTTCCTCATGGTGAGTGCTGCGACGGTCGATCGCCTCGGTGGTGAGTTCGACGTGCGCGAGCTCGATCGCATCGCGGTCAAAGGCAAGGACCAGGCCGTGACGGTGTTCGAGATCCTCGACGTCGTCGGTTCAACCGATCCGGCATGGCTCGCGCGCGCCAGGAAGTTCGAGGAGGGCCTCGCGCTGTATCGCGCGACGGACTTCACGGCTGCCAAGAAGATCTTCGTCGAGAATGCGGACGATCCGGTGTCGGTGATCTATGCGGAGCGTTGTGACTTGTTCATTGCCGAGCCACCAGGGGACAACTGGGACGGCGTCTGGCGCATGAAGGAGAAATAGATGAGACGGGTACTACTGCTGTTGCTATTGAGCGTGGGGATCGCGTTCGCGGCACCGAAGGTTGGCTCGACGCTGACCATTCGCGTGCTGTCGGCCAAGATCATGAAGGCGCCGAAGTTCATCGGCTCTGCGGCGGGGACGGTCTCGCGCGGCGAGCAGCTCGTCGTCAAAGAGGTGAAGGGCGACTGGTACCGCGTCGAGGGCAGCTCGACTGGTTGGGTCCACAAGTCCAACGTGACCGAGGGGAAAGTTCAACTGTCCTCGACACCGGGCGGCGGTGGCGGCAGCGTCAACCGTGACGAGGTCGAGCTCGCAGGTCGTGGGTTCACGCCCGAGGTCGAGCAGAAGTACAAGCAGAGCAATCCGAACCTGGATTACACGCACGTCGACTTCATCGAGAAGACGTCGATCGATCCTGGTGAGCTCGAGGCATTCGTCGCGGAGGGCAAGCTCTGATGAAGCGCGCACTGATCGCCATCGCGCTCGCCGCGAGCGGCCTATCTTGTAAAGTCCAGCTCACGCCCGAAGGCATCGCGAAGGGCTGGAGCGCGTACAAGGACGCCAAGAAGGACCTGACGCCCGAGAACGAGTACTACATCGGTCGCTCGGTCGCGACGAACCTGCTCTCGCGCGCACAGTACAAGTACATCGACAGCACCTCGTTCGCGGAAGGTCAGCTCGGCGCGACCTCCGCGTACCTCAACGCGATCGGCAACGTGCTCGCCGCCGCTGCGATGGATTCGCCGCGCAAGGATGACCGCCCCTCGCCGATCAGCGGCTGGCACTTCGTGATCGTCGATGACGAGACGATCAACGCGTTCGCCGCCTCGGGCGGTTTCATCCTCGTGAACAAGGGCCTCGTCAAGGCTGCGAAGTCCGAGGACGAGCTCGCCGCGGTGCTCGCGCACGAGGTCGCGCACACCGTGCGTGGCCACGCGATCGGCTCGATCCAGAAGTCGCGTATGGCGGGCGTCTACAAGGAGATGCTCGACTCCACGGTCCAGCTCGACGAGCAGCAGCTCGGCACGCTGACCAAGGCATTCGACGGCGCGATGGACGACATGATCAACGGCATGGTCGTGAAGGGCTACTCGAAGGACACCGAGTTCGAGGCCGACAAGGTCGGGCTCAAGATCCTCGCCGACGCCGGCTACGATCCGCAGGCGTTCATTCGCCTGCTCGAGACGCTCGAGAAGAAGACGGGCGGCGGTGGCGGCGGCTTCGGCGCGACGCACCCGAGTGCCAAAGAACGCATGGCCAAGCTCAAGGGCGAGGCCGCGAAGCTCGGTAGCAAGAAGGCGCCCGCGGTTCGCACCGCGCGCTTCACGGCCGCCGTCGCCGAGCTGTAGCTCAGAGCGCCGGTACAGCAGCACGCAACGCGCGCCTACTACGGCACCGGTGGCTGGGGTAAGCTTCAGCGTGCCAATTGCAGCAAAGTGGAGCCTCGTTGTGTTCACGTTGATTGGTTGCAGCGATGACGAGCCTGCCGACTCGCTCCAAGGGCTGACATCCACGTTCCCGTGTGTGGCGAGCAACCTCGGCCTCGTCGGTGGCGGCGACTGCGGTACACCGGATCTCGTCACTCTGTCGGTGATGAACAGCTGCACCAACAGTCTCGAGCTTCCGGCGAACAATGGCGGGGCGCCGGTCGTAGTCGCGCCGAGCGGTCCCGACTCAGTTCATGACTGGCGACGAGAGCGCCTGTTCGTTCTCGATTCCGATCATGGTGGGCACCCAAACCGGGACCATCTCGTTTCGGTTCGAGTAGCTCGCTGCAGCGACGCGCGCTACCGTTTGGAGACCGCCTCCGTGACGTCGGTGAGGCGCAGGTCGGCGAGCTGGTTCTGGAACTTGACCCGCGCGAGCATCAGCTTCTCCTGATCGTCGACAATCGCGATGGTGGCCTTCTGCATGCGGTCATTCATCTCGCCGAGCCTCTGCTTGAGCTGGGCCATCAGCTCGCCGCCGGTGCGCACCGCCTTGAGCGTCACGATCTGAGCGTGGAGCTCGCCGGCGCGCTGGCGGTACTCGCGGAGCTGGTCGCGCAGCGTGGTGATGTGATCGACGAGGTCGGCGCCCTCGCGGTGGATCGCGAGCAGCGACGAGATCTGCGCGCGCAGCTTCGGTGATGCCTCGGGCTCGTCGACGAACAGCTTCATCATCTCGAGCGGGTGCTCGAGGGAGAGGTCGAGCTTCTGTTCCACCGGGGTGGCCTCGGAGATCGTGACGTACTTGGTCTCGTTGGGGCCGAGGTCGACCTCGAACAGCTTGGAGTCACCCACGGTCATGTGCTTGGGCGGCGAGTCGACGAGCGTCCAGGCGCTTTGCAGGCGATGACGCAAGTAGACCTTCGTCGGCGTGCGGAGCCGGCTCGTCACGGTGAACTTCTGGACGCGCCGGTGCTGGACCTCGGCGGTGATGATGCCGCGCTGCACGGTCACGATCTTCGCCACGCGATCGGACTCGCTCTCGCTCTTGCTGATCATGATCTGGCGATCGAGTGCGAACGGGACGACCACCGCTGCCCTGGGCGGGACCGGCTCGGTGATGCCCTCGCCGATGAAGCGACCAGCGCCGTACACGGTGACCGGGCCGGGCTCGAGCGTGTCGTTGGTCGGATTGTCGAGGCGCACCGCTTTGAAGGCGAACCGCTCGTCACCGCGATCGGAGATCGGGTCGTAGAGATAGACGATGCCGCCGCTGGTCTCGCCCTGGACCATCGAGACCATCGCGCTGCTTCCGGCACGCACGTTCATCGGGCGCTCGGCCATGAAGTGACTCTCGCCGACCGGCGTGTCGGGCATATCGCCGCGCGCGCTACCCGCCGACGGTGGCGCACCCGAGCCAGACTGCGGGCCGGTCGGGGCGATCGCGAGCACGCGCACGCGGTTGTCGCCGCCGACCTGCGGGCGCACGTGAATCCGCGCCGCCGGGATTCCATCGTCGACGAGCTTGTTCTTGACCGCCTCGCCGCGCTGACGTGCCGCCTGCTCGGTGAGCCCGCCCGCCTCGACGACAACATCTCTGCGGCTCTTGATGATCGTGTCGGCCGCTTGCTTGAGCTTGCCGTCGCCCACGCGGACCGGCGGTGGCGCCGACGGCCGCCGTTCATGGACGCCATCGCTGTCGACACTCGAGCCTGCAGCGCTGCCGAGCACGCTGTCGAACGTGCGGCCGGGCACTGGGATGTTCTGCACGGAGCTCTTGTCGATCGTGATGCCAGTCGTGGTCGAAGCAGGGTCGATCGTCGGGCTCGTGCCTGCGATCCGGATCGCTTCGCCGCCGAGCGAGTCGATGTTGAGCTTCTGTGTGACCGCCGTGGCCTTGTCCTTGACGACCGTGACGTTCCGCTCGACGGTTGCGTCGCCGTAATAGAACGAGAGCATGTAATGGCCAGCCGGGAGGTTGCCGATCGCGTAGTAGCCCTTGTCGTCTGTGATCGCGGTCTGCGCCTGCTTGAGCTTGGGGGACGAGGCGATCACGGTGACCCCGACGAGCGGCTCGGTGGACGGGGTCGAGACAAAGCCGGTGATGCCACCACCGGCAACGAGACCGGTCGTGTGGACGCCGTCGACGACGTAGCGGTTCTCGGCCGACGTGGCGCCGCCGGCGCGAATCTCGTCGCCCTCGAGGCGGGCGACCTCCTCGCCCTCGCCCTGCGCGTACGGCGACATGCCGGTCGGCGGCGCGACGGCGAACGCTGCGTCGCCTTGCAGCAGATCACGGTCGACGTGGCGCACGCTCCACAGGTCGTAGCGGAACGACAGCGCCGAGCTCGCACCCACGCCGACGAGCACACCCTTCCAGTCCTCGCTCGAGACGTTATCGACGATGGCCCAGCCCTCGAGCATCACCTTGTGGTTCTCGCCGATCACGACGCGGTAGCTCGGCTTCCACGCCGGCGACTCGGTGACGTAGGTCAGCAGCACCTCGCCGCGGCTCTTGTCCTGGGTCTCGAGCGACATCGTGAGGTAGCTGCCGCTCTCGACCTCCTGGCGCGGGATCGAGACCGCCAGCGGCTTGCGGGTGGTCGGATCGACCACGGTCAGCGACTTGAGGAAGTCGTCGACTCGCTCGCGTGGGACGAGAATGGTGACCCGGCCATCGACGACGCGGGCGGTACGCTCGTAGAACGCGACGCCGTTGCGGTAGATGACAACGCGTCCGAGGACCGCGTCGGTGGTGATCGACCGGACCTGGTGAGTGCATCCGGCGGCGAGGATTGCGAACAGGAGGGCAAATCTGCGCATTCCTCACGGATACGCGCTCGCATGCACGCGATCCACGATGCGCTGCTGACTCGTGGTTAGCCGCAGCGGTGTCGCACCCGATGCGGTGTCGCAGTCGCAGCCGCCTACGGCTCGTGCCGGGCGAGCTCGACGATCGCGGCCTTGATCGTGTCCTTCTGGGGGACGCTGGCCATCTCGAGATGATCGGCGAGGCCGATGCCCGGGACGTGCGCGCCGGCGAGGAGCTTGGGAGGCGCGTGGAGCTCGTAGAACAGCTCCTCGGCGATCCGGCGGATCAGGTGCTCGCCGAAGTTCGTGATCTCGGTGTCCTCGTTCACGCACAGCACGCGGTTCGTCTTGCGAACACTCGCGGTGATCGCTTCCCAGTCGTATGGGTGGAGCGAGCGCAGGTCGATGATCTCGGCGTCGATGCCGTCGGCCTCGAGCTCGCGCGCCGCGGCGAGCGACATCGGAACGTTGCGGCCGTAGGTGAGTACCGTGACCGTGGTGCCTTCGCGCGCGACACGCGCCTTGCCGATCGGGATGAACAGCGGCTCGAGATCGGGCCACTGCGGCTTCCACTTGGTGCGATCGCCGAGCGGCGCGTCGATCATCTTGTTGAGCACCTTGTCGTCGTCGGGCTCGCCGGGCAGCTCCTCGCCAGGACCGGACTTGAGGCGGAGCAGTGCCTTGGGCGCGAGGAACATGACCGGGTTCGGATCCTCGATCGCCGAGAGCAGGAGGCCGTACGCATCACGCGCGTTCGACGGCATCACGATCTTCCAGCCCGGGATGCGCGTCGCCTGCGCGTCGAAGCTGTGCGAGTGATAGATGCTGCCGCGGATGCCGGCACCGACGGGCGTCATCATCACGAGCGGAACGTTCCAGTCGCCCGCGGTGGACCAGTGGGTGTTGCCGGCGATCTTGAGCAGATCGATCGTGTTGAACGCGTAGTCGCAGAACTGGATCTCCGCGACCGGCTTGGCACCCGCCATCGCGAGTCCGATCGCGGTGCCGATGATGCCGCGCTCGTCGAGCGGCGTGTTCCACGCGGTCTCGAGGCCCTGGGTTCCGGTGAACACGCCACCGAGCGGCGCGCCGACGTCCTGGCCGAAGATGTCGGTGACACCGAGCTGCGACTCGCCGACATGCAGTGCCATGCGAATGGCCTGGATCATCGTGGCCATGACTAACTCTCCCCGCCGACGTGGTTCTTGTCGGCGAACACCCAGTCGTGGATCGACGCCGGATCGGGCTGCGGCTCGTTGCGAATCTGGCGGCTCGCGTCGAGGAGCTGTTGCGTGTAATCGGCGCGCAGCTTGTCCATCTGCACGCGTGTGAGGATCTTGCGATCCTCGAGCGACTTCTCGAATCGCTCGAGACAGTCGGGCTCGTTGGTGACCGGGTTGGCGCCGCTCGCCGAGGAGTGGCCGCGCAGGCGCGAGACCATCGCCTCGAGCAGATACGGCTTCTTCTCGGTGCGCACGTACGTGATCGCCTTCTCGAGAGCCGCCCAGCTGGCTTCGGGATCGTTGCCGTCGACGATCGCGGTCGGCATGCCGAACGCCTTGCCGCGCTCGGCGATCTGCTCGTAGCCGTGCTGGCCCGCGTACGACGTCGAGATGCCGTAGCGGTTGTTGGTGACGATCATCAGCAGCGGTAGCTCGTTGCCCTTGCGCGAGCTCCACACGAGCGAGGTCGCGAAGTCACCCTCGGCCGTGCCGGCGTCGCCGCCCTGAACGATCGAGATGCCCTTGGCGCCGGTGCCTGCGCGTTGCGCGCGAGCGGTGCCGATCGCGATCGAGTACTGCACCTCGATCGGCGAGCTGACCGGACATACGTTCCATTTGCGGACCGAGAAGTGCCCGGCGAAGTTGCGACCGCGCGAGTACGGGTCGGTCGCCGTGTTCTTCATCTGCCGCAGCGAATCGACCGGATCGGCGCCCATCGCGAGCAGCGTGCCGGCCGAGCGATAGTGGAGGTGCAGGAAGTCGTGGTCGACACCCTTGCCCTTGTCGACCAGCAGGCCGAGCGGGATGTTGAAGGCTTCCTCGCCGGGACCGCCGATCCAGAAGAAGCCGTCACCCATCTTGTACATGGTGATCAGGCGCTCCTCGAGGACGCGCGTCTTGACCATCAGGTCATGGATGCGCGTGAGCGTCTCCGGTGACAGCCGGCTGCTCGGCTTGGCCGCGGTGGATGTGATCGGGACTGGCGAGGTGGCGCTCATGGACAACGTCTCTACTGGTGGTGGTGCGGATTTTTTGCGCGTGGTGCGGCCGCGAGGTCGGCCATCTGTTCGCGCAGGTTCCACGTCGGCTCCTCGAACACATCCTCGATGAGACTCTCGAGCGGCGGCGGGCCGACTTGCTCCTGACGCGCGATCGCGTCGCGAACGTCGGTCTCGATCTGGGCAGCGAGTGCCTCGCGCTCACCGGTGGCGAGCCAGCCGCGGCGCAGCAGGTAGGTCTCCATGCGGCGCAATGGATCCTTCTGCGAGCGCCACGCGTCGGTGAGCTTCTCGTCGCGGTAGCGCGACGGATCGTCGGAGCTCGAGTGCGCGCTCACGCGGTAGGTGAGCAGCTCGATGAACGTGGGGCCCTCGCCGCGGCGAGCCTTGTCGGCGGCGTACTTGATCGTCTCGTAGACGGCGAACACGTCGTTGCCGTCGGCGCGCAGCGGCTCGATGCCGTAGCCGAGCGCCTTGACCGCGATCGTCTCCGACGCGGTCTGCAGATGGCCAGGCGTCGAGATCGCCCACTGGTTGTTCTGGCAGATCAGCACGCACGGCGCCTTCTGCACGCCGGCGAAGTTGAGCGCAACGTGGAAGTCGCCCTCGCTCGTCGCGCCGTCGCCCATGTAACCGAACGCGACGTTGCGATCACCTTTGATCTTCATCGCCATCGCGATGCCCACGGCGTGCGGAAGCTGCGTGGCGATGCACGACGACATCACGACGTAGTTGTGGGCGCGGTCGCACGGGTGACACGGCATCTGCCGGCCCTTCGTCACGTCCTGCGCGTTGCCGAAGATCTGCGCGATGTAGCTGTCGAGCGTCATGCCGCGGAACAGGCCAGCGCCGGCTTCGCGAAGGGCGGGGACGATCCAGTCATCGGGCGCGGCGGCCGCGGCCGAGCCGACGATCGAGGCTTCCTGGCCAACGGCCTCGCCGTAGAACCCGATGCGGCCCTGGCGCTGCAGCGCCATCATGCGTGCGTCAGTGACGCGAATGCGCAGCATGCCCTCGAACAGCTCGCGGGTCCGTGCGCGATCGAAGCGCTCGAGTGCCGACTCATCGACCGCGCTGCCGTCCTCGCGCAGGAGCTGGAACAGCCCGCGCGCCTTGGCGGTGTCGTCACCATCGAAGTAGGTGAACGCACCGGACCGGGGCGCCGACGATATGGCGTGAACCATGGCTGGAACCTAGCAAATCCGCCCGTTCCGGTATACGAACCGTCGGTGCGAAGGGTCTTGCTCGTGACGGCGCTGCTTGGGGGTTGTGACACGCCGCGTGATCGACCGGCCGAGTGGCCGTATATCCACGCGGCCATCGTTGCGCCGAGCTGCGCGACCTCGAGCTGCCACTCGAAGATCAGCTCCGTCGCGGGGCGTGACCTGTCCTCCACGCACAGCGGCTACACGGTGTTCACGGGACGCGTCTGTAACGCACCGCAGCTCGCTGGCGAAATCCCGCTCTCGGCCCGGCGGGAGCTGATCATGGGCGTGCTCTACGGGATCGGCTCGCCCTCCGATGGGGGCGATCCCGATCTGCTGATGCCGCCCGACCAGCCGCTCGCATCGACCGAGATCGAGCTGATCGAGCGCTGGTACGACGCGGAGGCACCATGCGATTGATCGTCGCATTCGCGCTGCTCGTTGCGACCGCGACGGTCGCCCACGCGTATCCGCAGTTCGAGCTGTCGCTGGAGGCCGCGTGCGGCACGTGCCACATCTCACCGTCGGGCGGCGGGCTGCTCAACGATTACGGCCGTGAAGAGGCTGGCGCCACGATCAGCCGCGGCGGCGACGGCCGGCTACTGCATGGCGCGTGGACACCTCCCGGCTGGCTCGCGATCGGCGGCGATTTCCGGTTCGCGTTCGCAGGCAAATATCTCTCGGCCACCGATGCCGACTTCCGTGGTTCCCCACCTCAGCCGGGCGATCACGTGCCGCACTCGGATCGCCGCGAGCTGCTGATGTTCCCGATGCAGGCCGATCTCAACGTGCGCCTCATGAAGGGTGCCTTCGCCTTCGCGTTCACCGCGGGCGTGCGCGGCGTTGCGCGCGACGAGAACAAACCCGTCTTCCTCGAGACGCTGGCCTCGCGCGAGCACTACCTCGCCTACACGTTCGGAGCTCGCCAGCTGCGCGTCGGGAGGTTCTTCCCGGTGTTCGGCCTGCGGCTGCCCGATCACACCGCGTACGTGCGGCGCTACATGGGCCTCAACACCTACGAGGAGCCGTATGCGGCCGAGCTCGCGTACTACGGAAGCGAGACCGACATCCACGTGACGGGCTTCGTCCCGCAGCCGATCGACATCCTCGGTTCGGGCGTGCGACGAGCGGGCGGGGCGGTGCAGTTCGAGCATCGCTGGTACGAGACGATCCTCGGCGCGCAAACGCGAGTCGCGGTCGGCTCCGACGACGCGCTGTTCACCGTTGGCGGCCTCGCGAAGCGCTGGTTGCCCGACGCCGGGGTGCTGTTCCTCGCGGAGCTCGATGTCCAGCGCCAGACCTTTCGAGGCAACGGACCCGGCCGCACGCAGATCGCCGGCTACCTTGCGGCGTCGAAGCGAGTGACGCGCGGCGTGCTCGTGTCGAGCGGCGTGCACCTGTGGGAACCGGACCTGACCCTGCGCGCGACCACGCGCCAGGCATTCGAAATCTCGGCGCAATACTTCGCCTGGGCCCACGTCGAGCTGCATTTGCTGCTGCGGGCGTCGGCGCAGGGCGGCACCGTCGAGGATCCGAGCTATCTTTCCCTTCTCCAGCTCCACTACTACCTATGAAGCGCCTCGCTCTCCTCGTAATCGTGTCGGCCTGTGCAGCCGAGCAGGCAGACGTGCCGGCGGTCGGCGACTACACGCAGTGGAAGCGCATCGACACCTACGGCAATGCGCCGGGCCACGGCGACACCTACCGGATCATCTACGTCAACGACATCGCCGAGAAGTATGGCCTCGAGCCGCCGCCGCCGCCGGAGTTCGGTTACCTCGAGGGCGCGGTGTTCGTGAAGGAAGTCTACGACCGCGAGGGTGACGGGCCGGGCGCGCTGCGCGTGATCGAGTTCATGCGCCGCATCGGCACGAGCCAGAGCGATCAGATTGGCTGGGTGTTCACGGCCGCGTCGACGCCGGGCGGCTCGGAGACGGTGCAAGATTTCTGCTGGCGTCGCTGCCATCGGGCCGCGCCGTTCGACGGCGCCTGGCTCGATTACAGTAAGTAAACACGCCGCAGCCGATCACCACACCGACGGTGTCAGCGATCCAGTCGAGCACATCGGAGTTGCGGCCGACGAGTTGCTGGGTCGATTCGTCGACGGCGGCGTAGGCCGCGAGCACGATCGCGGCGAGCACGACGCGGCGCACGCGCAACGCGATGCACGCGAGCAGTGCGAGCCCGGCGAACGAGGCGCAGTGCACGATCTTGTCGGTGTGGCTCACCGCGTCCGGCACGCGCACGCTCGGATAGTGCGTGCCCAGCGTCAGGCCGAGCCAATACACGGCCAGCGCGACCGACCACCAGCGTCGTGACGAGACATCCGTCATCAGACTGCGTGATACCGTGAACGACGGCGGAACACACGTGGCGTACCGAGACAGCTTCGAGCAATGCCCGCGCTGCCACCTGACGCTGGTCGATACCGGGACGTTCCGAGCGTGCGAGCAGTGCCAGGGGCAGTGGGTCGCGGAGCCGGTCCTCGCCGAGATGATCCTGCGGATGCTGCCGCTCGAGATGTCGCCGCTCGGGGAGCTGTACAAGGCAGTGCTCGAGCGCGGTGGTGAGAAGCTTGCGTGTCCGACGTGCGGCGAGAAGATGGAGATCGTGACGATCCACGGCGTCACGCTCGACCGCTGTCCCAAGCAGCACGGCGTGTGGTTCGACTACCCCGAGCTCCAGCAGTCGCTGCAGGCGGTCGCCCGGTATGGTCTCGCCGGACCGCCACCCCCGCCGCCCGTGGCTGGCCCCCACGTTGCGCCATCCGCTTCGGCGGGCGGGCCCGCGCTTCGCATCGTCGTCGCGACGCCTGGCCAGGAGATGCACGAGGTGATGACGCGCAAGCAGATCGTGAAGATCGGCACGCTGTCGAGCTGCGACGTTCGCATCGCGAGCGATCCGCGGGTCGCCCGCATGCACGCGATCATCGAGATCAGCTCGCACGAGGTCGTGCTGATCGACCTGGGGTCCGGTGAAGGCACACTGGTCAACGGCGCGCCGATCCAGAAGCACGCGTTGCGCGAGGGCGATCGGATCCTCGTCGGCTCGACCGAGCTCACGCTCGCATTCGTTGAGGATGCCGCCACATGATGTATCGCGACAGCTTCGACCTCTGGCGACGGTACCCTCAACGGCGCGAGGGTGACCAGATCGTCGTCGGCTCGACCGTGTTGACGCCCGGATTCGCGTGCTAGTTACTCGCTCGTCTTCGCCGCGCGGCCCGGGATGTGCGAGCTCTGCGCCGGCGACCACCAGCCGCGGAGCGCGAGGTCGTCGCACAGCACGTTCGAGTGATCAGCCGCGACCGTGTCGAGCGTCACCGAGGTCCACACGCCTTCGCCAAGCTGCAACGCGCGCGACGTGCCGTCGTAGTTGTCGGCGAGCTCGAATGCGATCGAGCCGTCCTCGCCCTTGGTCGCAGTGACCATGCCGGAGCTGTCGGTGTAGCGGCCCTCGACCATCGTGGTGTCGAGCGTCGCGACGAAGCCGCCGTTCTCGCACAGCAAGATCATCTCGCTGTTGCGCTCGTAGGCGCGGTTGCCGGCGCCGTCGAAGTCACCGCAGCCGAACGGGACGCAGCCGAGTTGGCAACCACGGCGGACAGAGCGGCGAGGGTGGCGAGGAGGACGTTGCGCGTCTCCCCATATCGCAACCTCGGGACCACCTGGTTCCAGGCGATAACAGGCACTTACACGCTGCCAGATGCTGTGCTGGGGGTCGCGCCTGACATCGGTGTCAGGGCTCGCTAGGCTCGGGCACGGTGACCCCGCGCGACTTCGTCGACCAGCTCTGCTCCCTGCGCCCGGCGTGGGCGGCCAGGCGGGACGAGATCCACGCCAACGCGATCTACTACGCCGACGCGCCCGACTTTGGTCGCGAGCTGCTCGAAGCGGCACGCGATGGAGTGACCGAGCCGTGGGTCGCCGAGGGTTTCGCGCTGATCGAGCGAGCGCTGGGAGCTGGTGACCAGAGCACGCAGAACCTGGTGGTCATCGGGCTGTTCGAGGCGATGCAGAACTTCGCGATCCGGCAATCGGTGCCTGCCGAGGTCATCGAGCGCTCTCTCGGGCCGGGCTCGCGCAAGGCGTGGGCCGAGCTGACCGTGTTCTGGGCTCGGATGCGTTAGGTCTTGTCCGTCGCGTCGTCGTCGGCGGGCGCTGGCGGCGGGTCGGGAAGCTTGATCACGGCGCTCGTCTCGTTGCTGGGCGGAATCGCACCGAGCATCGCGAGGCCTTCCTCGAGATACGCGGAGAAGCGCTGGCGATCGAGCATGCTGTGCTTCGCCTGAGCTTCCGCGGCCTCGAGCTTCTCGCGTAGCGAGCGCAGCTCGTCGTTCTGCTTGTCGATCTGCGACAGGCTTCCCGTCAATCGCTGCTCGACGGCCCACTTGCTGGCGTCGGACTGCACCGACTTCTCCTTGGCCTCGGCGAGCTCCTGCTGCAGCTTCTTCTGGCTGTCGCGCAGCGCTCCGACGGTCTGCTCCCACAGCTGCTCGCGCAGCTCGGCGTTGCGCTCGGCCTGCGTGAGCGCCTGCGTCTTGGCCTCGATCTCCTCGTCGCGCTTGGTGAGCTCGCTCGCGTGGTGGCGGACCTCGGTCGCGAGCTGCGCCGAGTGGGTCTCGCCTTGCTGCTGCATCTCCCACTTGTGAAGCTCGACGCGTTCGGTGACGTCGCGGATGTGCTCGGCCTTCGCGGCCTGCAGCTGGCTGTTGAGCCGCTCGATCTGCTCGCTGAGGTTGCGCGCGACGGCGACCTTGGGCTCGAGCTCACCGCGCAGCGCGGCCGTCGAGCGCTCGTGCGCGCCCTTGAGCTCGGCGAGCTCGGCCTCCTGCGATTCCTTCGCGCGCTCGAGCGCCGCTGACATCTGACCCTCGATGCCCTCGACGGTGGTGCGCCGCTGCGCCTCGGCCTGCGTGAGCTCGGCGGCGTGATGCTCCGCCATCAGCGTGCTCTCGTCCTTCCACAGGGCGCGAGCACGCTCGAACGCGGCGTTCTGTTCCTCGAACTGCGTGGCCAGCGTGGTGCGCTCGGCGCGCTCTCGCTCGAGCTGATGGGTCAGCTCGTCGGCGACGGCGAGTGCATCCTGCAGGCGCTGGTCGAGGCCCTCGGTGCGCGCGCGATAGTCGTTGAGCTCCTGGAACCGTTGATCGAGATCGTCGTGCTCGCGCTGGAGCGCCTCGGCCGCATTCGTGACTTCGAGGCGGCGCTCGACTTCGCTCGCGAGCTCTTCATCCTTGTTGGCGAGCTCGCGCTGCGCCTCGGCGAGCTGGCGCTGCAGACGCGACATCTGGCGCCGAAGCGCGAGCTCGGCATCCGCGGCCTCGCCCGATAGCGGCGGGATGGTGCGGCCGCTGGACCGGCGCGGTGGTGCGCTGCCAGGTGCCGCGGCGGGGCGACCACCGAACACGCGGTCAACCTTGAAGTTCTCGCCCGTACTGGCACCGTCGGGCTCTTGGCGATGGTCCAGAACCTTCTTGATCGTCACGCTACCCGCACTATATCGCGGCTCGTTCGCCGAGTGTTGGCCCGGGGACCCTGACCAGACGTGGCCATTCGCCTACACGCTCCGGACGCGGTCTTAGACCATCTCCATGAACATCGTCGTCGGGTCCTCGAGGAGCGCCTTCACATCCTGCAGGAACATCGCGCCGTCCCAGCCGTCTGCGAGGCGGTGGTCAACGGAGATCGACAGGTTCATCAGGTTGCGGATCACGATCTGGCCGTTCCGGACCGCGGGCTTCTCCTCGATCTTGTGGACGCCGATGATCGCGACCTCGGGGAAGTTGATGATCGGCGTGGCGAGCACACCGCCGAGCTTGCCGAGCGAGCTGATCGTGAACGTGGAGCCGGTGAGCTCCTCGCGTGTGGCAGTGCCGGCGCGCACCGAGTCGCCGAGGCGATCGATCTCACGCGACAGATCGAAGATCGATCGCTGGTCGGCGTCGCGCACGACGGAGACCGCCAGACCGTGCGGGCCCTGGGCGGCAATTCCGATGTGGTAGTACTTCTTGCGGACGATCTCCTGGGTGCTCTCGTCGAGCGACGCGTTGAGCATCGGCCACTTCTTGAGGCCCGAGACCACGGCCTTCACGATGAAGGGCAAGTAGTTGAGCTTCACGCCACGCTCGGCCGCGCGCGACTTGGCGCGGTCGCGGACGGTGACGAGCTCGGTCATGTCGATCTCTTCGACGTACGTGAAGTGCGCCGCGGTGTTCACCGAGCGCGACATCGATTCGGCGATCTTCTTGCGGATGCCGCGCAGCGGAATGCGCTCCTCGTCGCCGCCCTTCGCGATCGACATCGGCGCGTGCTGAGCCGCGCGCGGCGCGCCCGTCGCTGGCGAATCCTTGAAGCGCTTGACGTCGTCGGTGGTGACGCGGCCGTGCGGGCCGGTCGCCGGGACGCGCCCGATCTCGACGCCGAGCTGGCGGGCGAGGCGGCGCGTGGCCGGCGTGGCGAGCACGCGCGAGCGCTCGCTGGTGGCGTCGACGACCTGGATACCGGCGCCGGCCTTTGCACCGGAGCTCGCCGAGGCGTGAGCGATCGGCGGGTTGATGCGCGGCGATTCTTGGTGCGCGGCTGGCGGGTGACCGTTGCCGTTCTTGTTCGCGGCGATCGCGGCGGCGCCATCGTCGTCGATCACGACGAGGACCTTGCCAACCGGGCAAATGTCGCCCTCTTTGAAGTTGATCTTCTTGACCGTGCCGGCGCGCGGTGACGGTAGCTCGACGGTGGCCTTGTCGGTCATCACCTCGACGAGCGGTTGGTCGAGGCTGACCTTGTCACCCTCCTTGACCTTCCACGAGACGATCTCGCCCTCGACAACACCTTCCCCGATATCCGGCATGTAGAAGTCGAACGCCATGGCTACCACTCCAGTGTCTTGCGGATCGCCGTCAGGACGCGGTCCGCGTTGGGCATGTACTCGTGCTCGAGCGAATAAGGAAACGGGGTATCAAAACCAGTGACGCGCAGGATCGGCGCCTCGAGGTGCTGGATCGCGCGCTCCTGGATCGACGCGATCAGCTCGGCGCCAAACCCGCACGTGCGCGGCGCTTCGTGGACGATCACGCAGCGACCGGTCTTGGTGACGCTTGCGAGGATCGTCTCGATGTCGAACGGCAGCAGCGTGCGCAGGTCGATGACCTCGACCGAGATGTTCGCCTCGGCCGCCTTGCGCGCAGCCTCCTCGGCGATCGTGACCATGCCGCTCCATGCGAGCAGCGTGACCTGCGTGCCAGGCGTCGTGACGTTGGCCTTGCCGAGCTCGATCGTGTAGTCCCCCTCGGGGACCTCGCCCTTGCTCGCGCGGTAGATGCGCTTGGGCTCCATGAAGATCACCGGATCGTTCTGGCGCATCGATGCGAGCAGCAGGCCCTTGGCGTCGTACGGATTGCTCGGCGCCACGACCTTGAGGCCGGGCGTGTGGATGAACAGCGTCTCGGGCGACTGTGAGTGGTAGTGGCCCCCGCGGATGCCGCCGCCGACCGGCGTGCGGATCACGACGGGGCAGGTGTACTGGCCGCCGGAGCGGTAGCGAAACTTCGCGAGCTCGCTGACGATCTGGTCGTAGCCAGGGAAGATGAAGTCCGCGAACTGGATCTCGGGGACCGGCCGCAGCCCGTAGAGCGCCATGCCGATCGCGGTGCCGATGATGCCGGCCTCGGCGAGCGGGGTATCGATCACGCGGTCGGCGCCGAACTCATCGAACAGGCCGCTGGTCGCGCGGAACACGCCGCCGAACTTGCCGATGTCCTCACCGAGAACAACGGTGCGTGCATCCACGCGCATCTGCGTCTGCAGGGCGCTACGGACCGCTTCGATGATGTTCATGACGGGCATGCGCTGATCGCCGCTACGTTTATCTGGCGCCGACGAGGAGTCAAGGATCGCCGGCACCTTGCGTTGGTGCAGCGCGGCGTAGATAGTCGGCCCGTGCTGTGGATCCTGCTCATTGTGCTCGCCGTCGTCGGCGGCGTATCTGCGGTAGGGGTGGCTGCGAACCGTCGCAAGTCGCTGCCCGCCGGTAGCGGAAGTGCCCAGAAGCAGCTCCCGGCCGGGCCCGGAGGAGATCTCGTGGAGCGGACGGTTCGGGATATGCGCGTCGGCGACGTGCTCACCTTCGACAACAACGATTTCATCGTCGAGGGCGCAGTGCTCTACGACGAAGACGGCCACCGCTGGGTGTGCGGCCGCTGCGTCGACGCAGGCGACACGCGCTGGGTGATGGTCGGCCTCGAGCGCACCGGCTCGAGCACCACGCGCATCCTCACGCAAGACGAGACCACCCAGGTGAGCGGCTATCCGCCCGAGGTGATGGTGATCGGGGAGCTCCGCTTCGCCCTCGACAAGCGTGGGACGGCGACCTGCCAGCTCAAGGGCGATGTCGGCCCGCTCGGCGGCCTGCACAAGGATCGTCCCGAGGGGCATGCCGAGCGCTGCCGCTGGTGGCTGTACAGCGCGCCGGGCGACGACACGATGATGGTCGAGCAGTGGGGCTCCGACTACCGCGTGCTGCGCGGCAAGAAGGTCGGCGACGCAACGATCGAGCTGATGCCGGGTAGCTGAGCCGATCGAAGTGAGCCTCGCCCGCGCATGTCTGGTGCTGCTTGCCGCGTGCGGGGCGAGCGTCGCGGCGCGCTCGGTCGTCACCACCAAAGCAGAGTTCACCGAGGTCGAGAAGGCGGCGCAGCCGTCGACGGCGCCGGCCGACACGACAGGCTCGACGGTCACGCCGGCGCCCGACGCTGGCTCGACGAGCACGACGGGCACCGATGCGCTCGCCAACAGCACAGGCCCGATGGTGTTCGGCATGCTCGACGGCGAGGCCGCGCTCGAGGATGCGTGGGATCGCTGGAACGGCGGCAAGACCACCACCTACGAGCAGGTGTTCGAGATCGCCGTGCTCGCGAATCGCGCACGTCCGCTCGCGATGTCTGACGAGCTGATGGTGATCGCGCTCGGGCGTGCGGTGGAGATGTCGCACTGCGATCCCGAGCGGCTCGGCCGCATCCGATTGCTCGCGATCATGGTCAACACCTCGCCGCATGCCGAGGAGCTCGACAGCGAGCTGGTGCGGCTCTCGGACATGGGCCCGCTCGAGTGCGCGGCCATAAAGCGTTAGCGAAGTTACGGAGTGGGCTCCTCACGACAATAACGGAGCGACGTGTCCTCCACGTCACCGTCGTCGTACTTGATCTTCACCTGGTCGCCTTTGAGCGACGTGACCGCACCCCAGTGCCAGCTGTCGGTGCGCTTGAAGTTACACTTCACCTTGGTTCCGACCTTCCAGTCGAACGCGCGCACGTGACCGGGCGGTAGCGTATCGCTGTCCCCATCGAGAAACGCGATCTCGATCTTGCCGCCCTTCTGTGCGGCGACCTTGCCGACGTACCACTTGTCGCCGCCCTTGTACTGGGCAAGCACGCGCGCGCCCTGCTTGTACGGACCCGCATGCGCGGGCAGCGTGCACATGATCAATACACAGGACACGGCGAACGTGATCACTCTCAACATGACGCCTAGACTACCAGCCTAGCGCGGCAGATCGAACGTGAAGATCGTGCCGGTCGCCGGCGCGCTCGCGACGGTGAGTGTTCCGCCGTAGCTCATCACAATCTCTCGCACGACCGGCAGGCCAAGGCCGGTGCCGTCGCCCTTCGTCGTGTAGAACGGCTCGAAGATCTTCTCGAGCTGATCGCTCGGGATGCCGGTGCCGGTGTCGTGGACCGAGCACGTGATGCGCTTGCTGTGATCGCTCGGCACGGTGACGGTCACCGTGCCGGTCGCGCCGGTCGCGTCGACGGCGTTGATGATGAGGTTCACGAGGATCTGCTCGATGCGCGTGCGATTGACGGTGACGGTGACCGGCTGGCCCGAGAGCGACAGCACGAGGTGCACGCGGCCCAGCTTGCCGGCGTGCTCGAGCATCGCCGCGACATCGCGCACGACATCGTTGAGATCGAGTGGCGCGACGTGATCGGGGCCGGGTCGCGCGAGCTGCATGAGCCGGTGGCCGTGCTGCGTGATGTGCTCGCCGACGCGCTCGAGGTCCGGCAGGATCTGGCGCGCGAGCGCCGTGACATCCTCGTTGGCGCGGATCGCGGCTGCGAGCTCGTCGACCGCGGCGATCTGGATCTGGGCGATGTTGCGCAGCTCGTGGCCGACACCGCCGGCGAGCGTGCCGAGCGTGGCGCGGCGCTCGGCGAGCAGCAGCTGGGTGCGCGTCTGATCGAGCTTGGTCTGGATCGATTCCTTCGCGGCGCGCAGCTCGTCCTCGGCCTGGCGCCGGCGCTTGATCTCTTCTTCCTTGTCGGCGAGCAGCTGGCGCATTTCACGGACGTCTCGCGCGACGAGCACGATGCCTTGCACCTGACCCTCGGTGTTGACGACCGGCGATCCGGTGACCGAGACCGGGACCTTCTCGCCGGATTTGGTGACGATCCAGGATTCCTCGCGGCGCAGCACCGTTCCGTCCTCGATGCGGCGGCGCACGACGGTACGCAGACCAGAGCTGTCGTCGATGAGCAGCTTGGTCACGTGCATCTTGCTGAGCTCGGCGCCCGTGTAGCCGGTCAGCTGGGCTGCGCCCGCGTTCGCGAGCGTGATGCGCCCGTCGGCATCGACGACCACGACCGCGTCGACCATCGCCTCGATGACGAATTCGAGCACCGCATCGACGACAGTAGCACGCGATTGCTACAGTGCGTCTGTGGCTCGTTGCCCGACGTGTCATCGTCGTCTGCGCGGTGGACAACCGTGCCCTACGCACGGTGGTGTTGGCGCAGACGTCGCCCCTGTCGCAGCCGAGCCATTCGTCTGGACTGAACCGGTGGGCGGGCTCCTGGGTGCCGGTGGCTTCGCGGCGGTGTGGAGTCTTGGCGACGATCG
>JBBQFU010000095.1:0-29457 GCA_038322185.1 Haliangiales bacterium | reverse complement strand
AGTGGCTCAGCTTCTACTGGAAGTCGCCGATGACGCCCGAGGGTCTGTACCCGGAGCACGATCTGTTCATCCAGCTCATGAAGCTCAAGAACACGCTCCGCTACACCAAGGGTGACGAGCTGATCACCCACCTCGGCGCCGCGTACTACGACTAATTGCAAAGCCCAAAAGGGCGTTGCGAAGGTTAATTAACGCCCGCGCCGGCGAACAGGTCGCGCGGGTTGATGCCGAGCGACTTCATCGCGCGGTCCCAGATTTCGTCGGGCGGCGTCTCGAACACGAGCTTTGGATCTGCATTCGTGTGGAGCCACGCGCCGCGCGACATCTCCTGCGCGAGCTGACCGGGCCCCCAGCCCGAGTAGCCGAGCAGCAGCCGGATATTGCGTGGCGGCTGGTGCGCGATTGCACGCAGCCGCTCCGGCGAGGTCGACAGCGAGATCGTCGAGGTGATCTCGATCGTGCCCACACCTGGGTTCGCGATGCCGACCGGCTCGTGCAGCACCCAGCCCGTCGACGGGCTGACCGGACCGCCGGCCCACACGACCGCGGAGTCCTCGCCCTGCCAGCTCATCTCGAGGCTCTCGAGGAGCTCGGTCGCCTTGATCGGCGAGGGATGATTGATCACGAGACCAAAGCTGCCGTGATCGCTGTGCTCGACCATCAGCACGACGGCCCGAGAGAAGTTCGGGTCCGCCAGCTGGGGCATGGCGAGAAGAAGTCCCGGTGCCAGGTTGGCCGACTCCACTGCAGCTCCAGTGTTCCGCAAAACCTTCGGGATTTCCGCTGAATTCGACCCGTTAACGCGCGGGAGTGATCAGTGCACGAGGCCGGGGTCGGTGGCGCCGTCCTGTTTGTTTACCTTGTCGCTCTCCTTGGTCTTCTCCTTGTCCTTGTCCTTGTCGTCGAGCCCGAGCTGACTCTGGACCTTCTTGAAGATTGCGGAGCCGAGGCTGAGCGCGAAGCCGGTCGCGACCGCGCGTACGAAGAACTTCACCATCCCCCAAGCGTAGCAAGCTAGGGCAGCGCAAGCACATCGACGATTGGCATCAGCGGCTCGCCGTACAGCTCGGTCCACAGCGACCGGGCAGCCGCGCGAAGCTTGTCGCTGCTCTGGGCGGCGAGCGGTCGCGCGAGGATCGCGAGCGCATCGCGGTCCAGGCGGCCACCGACCACGACCGGCCGCGCCGGAAACTGGCCGAGCTGGCGCGCGAGGCCCTCGATCACCACGGCCGCGCCATAGCCCTCGGCGCCACCCCACCGCGAGCCGAACGCATGGCTCGCGAAGTTCCACAGCGTCCACTGCGGCAAGTGCGGATCATTGGCGATCTGGCTGAGGTACGCCGCCATCTCGAGCTCGGCGCGCAGCTGCGATCCATCGCGCTTGCCGAGCAGCTTCTGCAGCGCCTGCGGATAGCGCAGCGGGCGCGCGCGTTCGTTGTCGATCGCGTGACGCGCTTCGTGACGGCGCACGGTGGCGGAGACGAGGCGCTTGATGCGACGCGCGCGAACGTCGCGATCGTGGAACGCGGGACCGAGCACCGCACGCAGCTCGCGATCGATCGCATCGGCGGCATCGGACGCGAGCTGGCGGCCCGCGCGCGACGAGCGGCGCCAGTCACCATCGCCGAGGCGATAGGTCTCACCGTCGAGCACGGGCATCACGCGATTGGCCGCGAAGTCTTCGATCTGGTCGAGCAGCACGACGGGGTCGCCTTGCTCGTCACCCTGGCGACCGAGGAGCGCGAGGTCGAGGTTCAGGCGATCGAGGCGGCGTAGTGACAGCACGCGACGCGCGTCACCACCGGCGCGCACGAACGCGACCTCCTCGACGCGGTAGCTGAACAGCACGGCGCGTGCAGTCGTGCCCTTCGTGATCACGTCGGCCGAGATGTAGAAGCCGAGGCCGAGCGCCGCGAGCTGCTCCGATACGTTCTGAGCGCGACGGCCGAGCTCGCTGATCGCGGCGCGGAACGCGACATCACGCGCCGAGACATCTACCCAGCGATCGAGCGAATCGATCAGCCCGCGCCACGCGTCCGCGAGCCCGGGCCCGCGCGAGGTCATCACGCGCGCATTGCGCAGCTCGGCGACGCGACGCGAACGACCGGAGCCCCCGGCATTGGGCGGGTTGGTGGTGGGGTTGGACCGGGGTTCCCGTGCCACGGGCCCGAGCGGAGCGAGGGACCCGGAGCCTTCGCTGCTGCCGCGACGATCGGCATCGGTCTCGATCACGAGCTGGGTGAGCTCGGTCTCGAGGAACGTGGCGATCGCGTCGTCGCTCGCGGGCGTGCCGCCGTGGAAGAACGCGCCGCTCGGCAGCGGCATCGCGGGGCGCGTGTGGCGCGTCGGCGTGCGGACCGCGAGCACGAGCCACACGAACATCACGATGGTCACCACGATGCCGCTCGCGACGAACACGGTCGCGATCGGTGCGCGCGATGGCGCCGCGGTCGGCAGCCGCGCAAAGGTCTCGGCGACCGCACGGCGATCTCGCACGTCGACATCGGTGCAGCCCGCGACATCGAGCGCGGCGACCCGCTGCACGTGCCGCATCGCCTCGGGATCCTCGCCGGTGTAGTTCTCGTTGGTGAGCAGCATCGCGTCGATGAGCGCGCGCTGGAGCCGGCGCTGGGCGGCGCCGCGCAGGACCCAGTCGGCTTGACCGAGCTGCTCGCGGGCGGCGGCTTCGTCCCCGGCCTCGACTCCAACGGCGAGGGCGGCGAGGACGTGGCGTCGAATCACCAAATCGTGACAACGAGACGGCGACGCGCGTTGCACGGATTTCGCGAGACTTCGACTGTGGCATTTCGCGCCAGCGTCGACGACCTACAGCCAGGCGTTGTCTGGCACCTCGATCGCGATCGAGCGGCCGCGCCGCGCGGTAATGAACGCCGACGCGAACGAGAGTGCCGACGGGAATCGGCGGCGCGGGTCCTTGGCCATCGCGACTGCGAGGACATCGTCGATCGCCGGCGAGATCCGGCCGAGCATGCTGGGCCGCATCGGCGCTGCGTGGACCACCTGGTACACCAGCTCCGCGAGGTCCTTGCCCTTGAACGGCGAGCGGCCGGTCAGGCAGCGGTAGGCGATCGCGCCGAGCGCGTAGACATCGGCGAGGTGGGTCACGTGGCCACCACTCGCCTGCTCGGGCGCCATGTACTGCGGGGTGCCGACGATGCCCTCGCCCGTCAGCGTGCCCTCGCTGTCCATGACCTTGCTGACGCCGAAGTCGAGGATCTTCCACACCGAGCCGTCGTGATGGAACAAGTTGTGCGGCTTGAGATCGCGGTGCACGACACCTGCGAGGCGCGCCACCTCGAGGCCGCGCGCGACCTGGTCGATCAGGATCACGACCTCGTCGCTCGGCATGCGGTTCGCATTCTCGTTGCGCAGGCGAGTCGCGAGGTCGATGCCGTGCAGCCGCTCCATCGCGATGTACGGCACCGGCGCGTCGGGTGGTGACACCTCGAACACCCTCACGATGTTCGGCGACACCAGCCGCGCTGCGATGTCCATCTCGCGATGGAAGCGCTCGAGGATCGAGGTCGAGCTCGTGGAGCGAGCGTTGAGCAGCTTCACGGCGGCCGGCGTGCCGTCGTCGGCGGTGGCCTCGTAGACCTCGCCCATCGCGCCGCGGCCGAGCACGAGGCCCATGCGATAGCTGCCGAGCTTCTGGTTGGTCCAGCGGCCCTCGTTGACGCGACGCTGGCGCGCGGCCTCGTCGTTGACCTCGGCGAGTGCCTGCTCGCGATCGCCGATGATCCGCATCGCGCTCTGCAGCTCGGCGAGCGCGGTCGCATTGACCTTGCGCGCCCAGCGGCCGAGCGCATACGACGCCGAGAGAAACGAGACGACCAGGACCTCGGCGATGAGCAGCTGGTGCTGCGACGTGGCCATGCTCGGCAGCACGCCGCGATCGGGCATCCAACCAAAGATGATCGGGATCGCGATCGCAGCGTGACCACCGATACAGATCACCGCGGTCGCGATCGCGGTCCATTGCACGCGACCGAGCGCGATGAACACGATGCCGATCATGTCGACCATGACGACGGCGGAGAACGGACCGAAGTAGATGATCGCGCCCTGCACCGAGATCGTCGAGATCATCCACAGCACACCGACCGTGGTCGCGTTGAAGCGCTCCGGCTTGCTGTGCAAATAAACGAGGCCGACGTTGCACAGCGCGAGCACGCACGCGCCGGCCCAGAAGATGTAGCGCGCGACTGGGTCGCCACCGATCAGCAGGGACAGCGCGAGCGCACCAACGGGCGCGGTGACGCCGAACATGTGGAACACCTTGCTGCGCTTGAGGTCGCTCTTGTCGAGCACCTCGGCAGCCGTGGTGGGGCTCGTGCGATGCGACCAGTTCGAGGCTGACGGCCGCGCCTCGGGCCCGACCTCGGTCTGGCCGTGCGAGCCGATGGCAGCATCCGCGATCGCCTTGGGCGACGCGACCTGCGTGCCTATCTCGGTCGCGTCGATATCGGTGTGCGCGCCCGCAGCTCCCGACTTCTCGGGCAACACAACCGTCGAGTCGCGATCCTCCGTCACGCATCAAGGATAACCGTTCTGCGAGACGTGGTAGAAGCCCGAGGATGGGAGCCCAATGGAAACACCGCATTCGCCAGGCGAGCGGTGCGGCCAAAGGCCGGGTGTTCAGCAAGCTGGCCAAGGAAATCGTGGTCGCGGCGAAGGCCGGCGGCGCCGATCCAACGATGAATGCGAAGCTGCGTGCACTCGTCGAGGCCGCGAAGAAAGCGTCGATGCCGCGCGATACGCTCGAGCGCGCGATCAAGAAGGGCGCTGGCCTGCTCGATGAGAACGTGCACTACGAGACGGTGATGTACGAAGGCTTCGGCCCACACCGCGTGCCGGTGATCGTCGAGTGCCTCACCGACAACTCGAAGCGGACGCAGACGAACATTCGACATCTCTTCCGCAACGGGCAGCTAAGCCCCGTCGCATGGGACTTCACGCACGGTGGAAACATCGAGGCGACGCATCCCGAATCCGCCGATCCGGAGGAGGCCGCGATCGAGGCCGGTGCGCAGGAGGTCGAGCCACTCGGTGGGGACGAGGCAGGCTTTCGCTTCTACACCGAGCCCACGGATCTCGACGCGGTGACCAAGGCACTCACGGCGCGGGGCTGGATTGTGGCGGCGATGCGCCTCGGCTGGCGGGCCAAGAACCCGGTCACCCTCGACGACGCAGCGCGTGCAGAGGTCGAACAATTCCTCGGCGATATCGACGACGACGACGACGTGCAGCAGGTCTACGCCGGCCTCGCGTAGAGCGAGCGATCACGCACGGCGACGCGAACTGGTGGTTGCAGATTCTCTGCACAACTTGCGCAAAATGAATCCGCTTATCGAAAGCGCTTTCGATCAGTTAGAGCGCTGTGTATGGTCCGCCTCGCCACGAAAACTCGAGGGGAGTTTTTCATGATGAAGTCAGTTCTCTGCCTGCTCACGGCGTCTGCGATCACTGCGTGCGGCCCCACCGGCCGCGATGAGGGCGAAGGAGAGGAAGGCGGCGGAAGCGGCTCCGGCTCCGGTTCCAACGTCGACCCGGGCGAAGCACGCCAGTGCGACAAGATGGATATCGTCTTCGTCGTCGATAACTCGGGATCGATGGAGGAGGAGCAGCAGAACCTCGCCGCGAACTTCCCGCAGTTCGCGCAGAAGATCAAAAACTACATGGTCAGCAACGGGATGCCGCTCGACTTCCGAGTCGCCATCACGACCACGGGCCGCGACGTCGACTACACGATCGATCTCGGTGGCGGCTTCGGCTCGTTCCCGCAGAGCGAGATGGGCGAGAACGGCGACTTCAAGAACAACTGCAACAACCCGAAGCGCTGGCTCGATCCGAGCGATGCGAACTTCGAGTCCACGCTCGCGTGCCGCGCGAACGTCGGCACGAGCGGTCCGTCGATCGAGATGCCGCTGTTGATGTCGAAGTGGTCGCTCGCCGAGCGCGTCACCGACGGCACCAATGCCGGCTTCCTGCGCGCCGATGCACTCCTCGCGCTCGTGGTCCTCACGGACGAGGACGACGCGTCGACCACGCAGAACGGCTTCACGATGGATTCGACCGGCACGTCGCCGACTGATTGGGGCGCGGCCGAGCAGGTCCAGTTCCTCGATCAGCTCAAGGGCAACCGCAGCCGCTGGGCCGCGGGCGTGATCGCCGGCGAAGGCGCCTGCAGCTCGGGATTCGGCAACGCGGCGGACGGTGTTCGCCTCAAGGAGTTCGTCACCGCGGCGAACGGCAGCGGTTACAACCAGGCCGTGTTCTCGTCGATCTGCGACGGCGACCTGACGATCGCGCTCCAGGAAGCGCTCGATCTGTTCCAGGCTGCCTGCGGCCAGATCATTCTCTAATTCGCGCGCTATCCTGCGCGAATGCATATCGTCATCACGGGCGCCACGGGCGCTCTCGGTGCGGGCGTCGTCGAGCTCCTCCTCTCGCGGGGCGCGACGATCCATATCCCGATGGTCGAGGCCGAGCTGCCCGCCCATGCCGCGTGGCGCACGCACGCCAATGTTCACGCCGCACCGAAGGTCTCGCTCGATGACGAGGCGCAGGTCACCGCGTTCTACGGTGCGCTGCCCGAGCTGTGGGCGTCGATCCATCTCGTCGGTGGGTTCGCGATGAGCAAGGTCGCCGAGACCTCGCTCGCCGACTTCGAGAAGCAGTGGCGGCTCAACACCGTCACGTCGTTTCTCACCTGTCGCGAGGCGGTGCGGGCGATCCGCAAGTCCGGTAAGGGCGGACGCATCGTCAATGTCGCGGCGCGTCCGGTCGTGCAGCCGGTGGGCGGCATGATCTCCTATGTGACGGCGAAGGCCGGTGTCGCGTCGATCACGCAGACCCTCGCGGCGGAGCTGCTCGGCGAGAACATCCTCGTCAATGCGGTGTTGCCGTCGACGATCGATACGCCGGCGAACCGGTCGTCGATGCCGAAGGCGGACTTCGCGACGTGGCCCAAGCCCGCCGAGATCGCCGAGACGATCGCGTTCCTCGCGTCGGCGCAGAACACGCTGACGACCGGCACCCTGGTTCCGGTCTACGGCCGCGCCTAGTTGTACACGGCCCCTGCACGGAGACCGTGGACCTGCGTGATCGGTGTAACCCCGGGAAATACCGATGATCTAAACATCGTGCTGACTCGTAACCACGGCGTGCTCCACTCGTATGCAACGATGAAGGAGGCCACGTGAGCAACACGCCAGAAGAGCCGGACCTTGATCGATACCCAGAGCTTCGCGAGAAGTGGGACCGTCGAAACTTCATCAAGTCTGCTGCTGCCGGTAGCGCCCTCATGGCGCTCGGCGGTGCGCTGTTCCGTATTGCCGCCGATGACCTCACCAAGGCGGCGCGTGCCGAGACGCGTCCCGATGGGCGCCCTCGCCTGCCGCCCGGTCAGCGCGTGATCGAGTTCCTGCGCCCGATGGGTGGGCAGGAAGGCGATGGCGACGTGAAGACCTTCAAGCTCAAGGTGCACGGCCTCGTCAAGAAGCCGTTCGAGGTCGACTACGCCGGCTTGCTCAAGCTGCCGCAGGTCACCAAGGCGGCCGATGTTCACTGCGTGACCGGCTGGTCGATGATCGGTGGCCAGTGGAAGGGCGTGCAGATCGCCGCGCTCGCCGAGCTCGCACAGATGAAGTCCGAGGCGCGCTACGTGATCTTCGAGTCCGCGCATGGCTTCACCGCCAACGCGCCGCTCAAGGACGCGACCGCCGACAACGCGATGATCACCTATCGCCTCAACGGCAAGCCGTTCGCGCTCAAGCACGGTGCGCCGGTGCGCGGCATCGTGCCCGACCTCTACTTCTGGAAGAGCGCGAAGTGGATCACCGGCGTGCGCTTCGTCAAAGATGACGTCCCCGGCTACTGGGAAGTGCGCGGCTATCACAACCACGCCGATCCGTGGAAAGAGGAGCGGTATGGCTGACGAGCAGGTCGCGGCGAAGGTCCGCGACACCGGCTTGTGGCCATTGATCAAGAAGCGCTGGCGCGCCTGGCTCCGCGCCTTCCACCGCGACTTCGGATACCTCGCGATCGGCTTCACGGTGATCTACGCGATCAGTGGCATCGCGCAGAATCACATCGAGGACTGGGGCGAGGTCAGCTATCGCAGCTACGAGACCACCAAGACGATCGCGCCGATCGCCGACGATCTCGACGACAACGCCGCGATCGCCAAGGTCGCCGGGCTCGTCGACTTCGGCAAGCCAACGTCCACGTTCCGCGCGGGCGACGAGATCCGTCTCGAGTACGCCAATGGTGCCAAGGTCACCGCGATCGGCGAGCAGGTCACGATCCAGGGTCGCGAGCGGCGTGCCTTCATCGGTGTCGCGAACTGGCTCCACACCGCGCGCAACAAGAAGGGCTGGAAGTACGTCGCGGACGTCTACGCCGTCCTGCTGCTCTATCTCGCGATCTCCGGCATCTTCATGATCAAGGGCAAGCTCGGCCTCAAGGGTCGCGGTGCCGTCTTGATCTCGATCGGTGTCGCGGTCCCGATCGCCGCCGTGTTGACCTCGGGTCCCGATGCGCGCAAGGCGGTGCCCGCGCCGACCGAGGCCGCGCCTGCCGGCGATGGGATCAAGTACCTGCCGACCGAAGACTCGCCGCGCGACGAGTCGCCGAGCCAGATGCCGGTGCTCAAGCAGCCGCCGGCCGCGCCGGTTGCTGCGCCCGAGTCCATTCCGCCCGCCGGATCTGGATCGGCGAAGTGCGATCCGTTCGGCTCGATGCACGGCTGCGCGAAGTAATTCCGGCGGTACTCTCTGCGCGCCATGGATCCGCGCGTACTCGACGCTATCGACCGCAGCCGCGGTGCGACGCTCGTGTACGACCTGCGCACGATCGCGACGAACATGCGCACGATCGCAGAGGCCGCACGCAGCGCGAGCATCCAGCCGCTGTTCGCGATGAAGTCGTTCCCGCACCCGGCGGTCCGGGGACTCGCAGCAACGACGCTCGCCGGATTCGATGCTGCATCGCCCGACGAGGTACAGGCCGCGTGTGCGGCGCGCAGCGACGGCGTGCTGTCGATCATCGATCCGGGTGGCGCGGCGATCGTGCAGGCACCCGCAAGCTCGCGACGCGTGATCATCGGCTGCGAGACGGTCGAGCAGGTTCGCGCGGCTCCAGCGCACGCCGAGATCGCGATTCGCGTCAGCGCGTCGCTCACCGGCCGGGATCCCGCGATCGGCGCGATCCTCGACGGCAGCGGCCATCGGCGATCCAGGTTTGGTCTCGATGAGCGCGCGCAGATCGCGGCGATCGTCGACGCGGCCAGCATCAGGCCAGTAGGTATTCACGTGCATCACGGGCCGGTCACAGCGGCGAGCGCCGAGCGGTTCATCGCGACCGCTCGCGCGGCATGCGAGATCGTTCAGCGCGAGCCCGCCTTCATCAACTTCGGCGGCGCGTGGCACGGCATCGCCGACATGAGTGCCGCGTTTGCCGAGATCCGCGCTGCGTTTCCCGGTGTCGAGATCTTCGTCGAGCCGGGCCGCGCGTATTCGGCAGGAGCCGGGTTTGCGACCGGTGCCGTCTTGAGCGCGAGGGAAGTCGGCGATCGCGTGCTGTGCGTCGTCGAGCTGTCGCGCGTGTGTCACCTGCGCTGGAGCCAGCCCGAGATCGTTGCACCACCGCCGCGCGCAGATGCCCGAGCGAAGATTCTTGTCGTCGGCCCGACTTGCTACGAAGAGGATGTGATCGGCGAGTGGATCGTCGAGCGCGCGCATGTCGAGCGACGCATCGTGCTGCGCAACATCAGCGGCTACGCACTCGCGTGGAACACCGGGTTTGCCGGTGTACCAACCGCGAGCGTCCGGACCGTCGAGTAACGAGGCTACTCGTTGCCCTGCAGCAGCTCCGCCGGATCGACAACGACGGGCTCGGAACCGATCGGCGCGAGGTCGCCCTTGTCGGCGCGTACACTCTGGTTGCGACGCGGGACGCGGACCTGAACTTCCTCGGGAAAGCGCAGCGCGTAGGTGAAGTAGAACGTGTTGCGGAAGAACGTCGGCACCACGGTTTCACCGACGGTGTCGCCCTTCTGGTACGAGAACTCGTAGCGCAGGCCGAGGGTCTGGCCCTTGCGCGGTTGCCACGCGACGGAGAAATCGATGCGCACGACCCTGAATTCACCGCGCAGCTCGCCGAGCTCGGGATCGATCAGCTGGGTGCGATCGACGCCCGCCGTGCCGAGGCCCACAACCTTGGGCTGTCGGTTCGAGCCGTTCTTGTCGAGGAACTTGAGCGGCATCGCGAAGGTCACGCTCGCACTATCGGAGACGGTGTTCTGCGCGATGAACAGGTTCGGCGTGACCGAGCGACGCACGTTGACCGACGCACGCCCCCACACGTCGCTGTAGGCGAGCACGCCGCCGTAGATCGGAAATACGCCATCGTTGTACTGGCGCATCGGATTGTAGGGATCGCTCAAGTCGCGACCAAACAGCTTGGTGAGCGGATTGACGTAGACGACGCCGACATCCACGTTGCTGCTCAGCTGGCGCGAGATGTCCCATTGCCACACGGCGACGGCGCGCGGGTTGAGCTGGTTGTCGCGCCGGCTGCCCATCTGGCGGACGAATGGATCCTTCTTGTCGAGATGGAGGAACGAGCCACCGGCCTCGAACACGAAATTGTGTTTGCGCAGACGCCGATCGACTCCGATCGCCGCGCCCACTTCACGCGCCATGGTGCTGACCTCGGCGGTGCTGTCCTCGGTGCTGGTCTGCCGCGCGAACAGACGCTCGAACAGCCGCGAAAACTTGCTCGCTTGCCACGAGGAGTTGGCCGCGCCCGAGAACTGCTGCGTATCGACCCGGCCCAGCGGCAGAACCTGAACCGCGCCCTGGTCGGAGGGCAGCGAGGCCTGCAGGGCGTTGAGCTGGCCCATACTCGCGTCCGCGTTCACGGAGGCCTCCGACCGCGGCCCGGTCAGGAAAAAGGCCTTCCAGCCACCGCGGAAGGTGACGTTGGGCCGGTCACTCCCGAGGGTGTAGAGAAAATCGACCTCGGCGAGCAACTCGTGAATGTGCCGCTGCGAGTTGTAGGTGGTGAGCATGCCAGGCCGGACACTCGTGAAGATGCCCGCACTGCGCCCACCCGTGGTCGGAGAGCCGTTCTTGTTGTCTGTGGTGGCGACGCTGCCTGCAGCGGTGGCGTGCCAATCCCCGTTGCCCGCATCAGCCGAGCTGGCCCCTGCCATGCAAATCAGCGTGAGGAAACCAGTACGCCGCAACACGGAAGTCTTTGTAGCACTGGCGAGCAAAGGTCGCTGTTCGGGTTGATACACCTCACGTGCGGATGCTTAGAATCCGCTCAGGTTCTCCATGCGTACAGAGATCGCCCAAGACCACCTCACTTCGCGGCTCGCCGCTTCTCCCAAAAGCATCGTCAAGGACGATGACGAAGAGGAGGAGGAGGCCGTGGACGACGACGATGACGACGACGTCGATGAGAAAGTCGAGCCCGAGGACGACGACGATGACGCTGACGAAGTAAGCGACACGTGGACTCCCGGCGGCGGAGCTGCGGGCGGTACGGCCGAGGAGGAGGAGGAGGGCTGGACCGAGCCGGAGAAGGCCAAGACCGAGGACGACGACGACGACGACGACGACACGGCCGCCGGCTGGCGTGACGGCGACGATCCGCCATGGGGAACCGACGACGAGGACGATGACGACGAGGATGAGGACGAGGAGGAGGACGACGACATCAAGCCGGTCCTCGGTGAGGACGACGACGAGGAAGAGGAAGAGGACGAGGACGAGGACGAGGTCCCGGCGATCGCCGCGCGCGCCAAGCGTCCGGTGAAGCCGATCATCCGCGACGACGACGACGACGAGACCTCGAGCTCCGACGACGACGACGACGATCGCGACCCGATCGATCCCGAGGATGCCAGTCCCGTCCGTCGTGGCCCACCGCCGGTACGCCCCGCCAAGCCACTGCCGCAGGGCAAGCCCGAGCCGATCAAGGTCCCCGCGCGGCCAGCCGCGGCGGGTGGCAAGCCCGCACCGGCACCTGCAAAGCCCACGCCCGCACCCGCACCGGCGGCGAAGGCGCCCGCCAAGCCTGCAGCACCCGCTGCGAAGGCACCCGCTGCGAAGGCACCTGCTGCGAAAGCACCTGCGAAGGCACCCGCCGCCAAGAAGCCGGCCGCAAAGAAGCCGGCCGCGCCCGCAAAGAAGAAGAAGTAGAGGGCGGTAGCCGCGACGGCTACATCATGCCCTTGTACTTGAGCCACACCGGCAGCAGCACGAACGCGTAGCCAACGACGATCGCGATCAGCGCGAGCAGGTCGGGCATCCGGATCTTGATCTCGAGGTCAGGCCGATGCGTGCGCACGGCCGAGTACCACGCACCGGTCAGGCCGAAGAACAGCCAGATGACCGAGTGGTACGCCATCGAGAGCGTATTGATCTGGAACGTGATGCCGCACATCGCGGACATCAGCGCCATGCCCCAGACCTGCGCGGCCGCGGTGCCCGGAATCTTCGCGAGCTCGCGCAGGCCCACCCACAGCGTCTTGAGACACAAGTAGATCAGCGTGACGAACAAAAACATCCCGACGATGCCGAGCTCGCCGAGCGTGAGCACGTAGGAGTTGTGCGCCGTCAGATAGTGATGGTCGGTGAACATGCGAGCACCGACGCCATAGATCGGGCTCTTCTTGAACATCTCGAGACCCGCGGCCCACGCCTCGTAGCGCAGCGTCGTCGACATGTCGGCGTCGCTGCCGCTGCGTCCGCCGAGGAGCAGCACCGGCACCGCGAGGAGCGCGCCTGGAATGATCGCGAGCAGGCCAAAGCGGCGCACGACGTAGACGCCAGGCACCATCATCGCGACGAGCATGCCGCCGCGCGACTTCGTGAACACCACGGTCGCGAGCAGCAGCAGCACGCCGATGCCCATCAGGATCTGTGACGGCGCTCGTCTCCGTCGCAGCGCGAAGCCGATGAGCAGGCCGATGCCGCCCACGCATACCGTGAGCGCGACCTCGTTGGGATCGTGCAGCTCGCCCATGTACCGGACGCGGCCGTCGATCGTGTAGGTGTCGAACAGACCGACCTTCTCGCAGCGGTAAACGAGATCGGGTTCCGCCTCGGGCCCGAGGCACTGCAGGTGCGCCTCGCACGCGCGTCCGTCGGGCTTGCCCTCGACGCCACCGACGACAGCCTGGCCACCGACGCACTGCTTGTCGGCGAGGCCTTGATGGAAACACACGAACGCGACGAACACGCAGGTCGCCGCGAGGATGCCGGCGACGAACTGGAATGTTCGAAATCGTTGAACCCCGTGCGCAATCGTCCCGTAGAGAACGAACAAGATCGCCATCTCCATGCCCAGCCGAGGGAGCGCCTCCGGAACATTGAGCGCCGTCGAGATCGTGGCCCAGCCAAGGAACGCGAGCACCCATGGGAGGGTGTTGGTTCCCTGCGCCTGCAGCCGATGCAGGCGCAGATCGACGACGTAACCGATCGTGGCGAGTGCTGCGCCGATGTGGAGGAACGGCACCTTCTGCAGCAGCGGCAGGAACTCCTGCGGACGCGCGAGAATGAAGATGATGAGGAGACCGATGCCGGGGATCGCGAACACGAGGGCTCGCTATACATAGCATCCGGGCTATCCTCGGCTTCAGTGAGTGCACGCGAACGGTTCGCAACTGTGATGCACCGTGCCGGAGTGCTCCGGGCACTGATGCAGGTGCGCCGCTACGCCCCAGTGCCGTCGCCCGTTAGCATCCTCTGTTACCACCATGTCGCGGACGAGGACCCCGCCTATGCCTACGACCCGGGCGTCGCGGACGCCGATCCCAAGCAGTTTCGGCGGCAAATGGAGATGTTGGCGCGCCAGTGCACCCCGATCGGCATCGACGAGCTGATCCGGGCCCTCGAGGGCGCTCCCTTGCCGAAGAACCCGGTCATGGTCACGTTCGACGACGGCTATCGCAGCTGCCACGACGTCGCCCTACCGATCCTCCGCGCGGTCGGCATGCGCGCGACGTTCTTCGTCCCGACCGGCTACATCAATGATCGCAAGCTCTACTGGTGGGAGCGCATCGCGATCGTCCTCAGCCAGGGCCGCCGGAACACCGCGACGATCCAGTTCCCCCGCCCGTTCGAGATCGACCGGACCAGCCCGACCGCGCACCGCACGCTGGCCGACATCATCAAGAACACCAAGAATCTCGACATCAAGCGCTTCCTCGACCAGCTCGCCGCAGCGTTCGGCGTGCCGTGGAGCGACGCGATCGAGGCCACCCACGCCGACAACCTCATCATGTCGTGGGACCACGTCCGTGCGCTGTCGCGTGCCGGCATGGACGTCGAGAGCCACACTCGCTGGCACCGTGTGCTGCAGACCCTCGACGACGGCATGCTTCGCGACGAGCTCGCCGGCAGCAAGGCAGACCTCGAGGCCCAGCTCGGCCGCCCGGTCCGCGCGCTCGCCTATCCCGTCGGGCGCCGCATCGCGCATGTGCGTCGCATCCGCGAGGCCGTGATCGCCGCGGGCTACACGGTTGGCGTCACCAATGCGAGCGGCGCGACGCGCATCTGGCCCGCCCCGCTCGCCGGCATGATGCCCACCGATCGCTTCGATGTGAGCCGCCTGTCGACGGACCGTCGCATGTCCGATGCGATGTACTTCGCGCAGATCGCCGTGCCGCAGCTCGCTTATATAGGCCGGCACGATCTCTAAAACTGGATCCACCCCGTCGGACAGCCGAAAATTTTCGGCATGCAGCAAGATCCTCGTCGGAGCAGCCCGCGCATCGGTATCGAAGCACTGTGCTGGGAAGTGATCGGCGAACGCGAGCACAGCTCCCTCGTCGTCGATTTATCGAGTGAAGGCGCGCGCCTCGAGCGGCCGTACATGCCTGCGGGCTTTGTCGACTACGACCGCGTCGAGCTCGGCGCCGCCGGCCGCAGCACGTGGGTCACGCCGCCGCCGCGCCCGCGGGAGCTCGAGCGCGTGGTGCCGCTGCAGCTCGAGATCCCCGAGATCGACGAGGTGATGTGGGCCCGCGGTGACATCGTGTTTGACGAGCTCGTGCCATCCAAGCTCCACGGCGGACCGTTCGGCCTGCTGCGGCGCACCGGCTATCACATCTCGCTCGGCGCGACGCGCGACATGCGGCTGCTGCGCGACTACGTCTACGACATGCACGCGAAGATGCAGGCGACGAACGTCGCGGCCAACGACGAGAACGTCGACTGGCTTCGCTGCTTCGGCTAGCTGCGCGCCTGGCGATACAGCTCGAGGTACGCGTCGACCATGCGCTCCGAGCTGTAACGCGCGAGCGCCGTCTCGCGAGCTTTCTCCCCGAGCCGCTTCGCGAGCGCGCGATCCTGCTCGAGCTTCTGGAGCGCGGCACGCAGCGGCGCTTCCTCGACCGGAACCAGCATCCCGGTCACGCCCTCGTCGATCACACTCGGCAACCCGCCGACGGCGGTCGCCACGATCGGTAATCCCACCGACATCGCCTCGGGCACCACGAGTGGCAGGCCTTCGCTCTTCGAGGACAGCGCGAACACGTCGAACGCGGGCACGATCTGCGGCACGTCCATGCGGCGGCCCGTCAGCGTGACCCACTTCGGCTCGGGCAGCCTGGCGACCTCGGCCTCGACGAGCGCGCGCGTCGGGCCGTCGCCGACGATCACGAGTCGCACGCGCTCCGACAGCAGCGGCGCCATCGCGCGGATCAGCAGCGTCTGGTTCTTGAAGTCGTCGAGGCGGCCGACGGTGCCGACCACCCACGCATCGCCGAGGCCGAGCTCCTTGCGCGTTGCCGCTCGCGCATCCGCATCGGGGTGATAGCGATCGAGGCGGATACCGTTGGCGACCATGTGAATGCGACGCTCGGGCGCATCCTTCTGCTGCCGCGCTTGCTGCTCGGTCGTATCCGACACCGCGACAAATGCATGCGTGAGCTGCGCGGCTGCGCGTCGCAATAACCGGTGACCGCGCGAGCCAGGGTTGATCCCGTGCTTGGTGTGAATCGCGGCCGCGCCGAGGAGCCGGGCTGCCGGTGCGCCGTAGATCAGCGGCAGCGGGTTGTGCGTATGCACGACATCCACGCCGTGCTCGCGCAGCAGCTTGGCCAGACGCGGGACGAGCGTCGCGTCGATGCCGCCCTTCTTGACCACGCGGTCGACCGCGATGCCATGTTCGCGAAACTCGTCGGCCATCGCGCCATCGGGCGGCGGCGCGAGCGAGACCACGGCGACCTTGTGGCCGCGAGCCTTCTGACCAATTGCGAGATCGAGCGCGACGCGCTCCTGCCCGCCCACACCGAACGACGACAGCACGTGGACGATCGACCAGGGGGACACTCCGAAGCCCTACCGCGCACTACGTAGGGGTGGCAAGCTGCCCTCACCGATGTCGAACGACGAGGCCGCTCCCGAGCACGAAAGCGAAAGCGACGACGCGGTCCTCGCCTCGCTCGGCATGCACCTCGACTACCCGAACATGGGTGACGTCAAGGCCGCGTGCGCGATGGTCGCGCGCCGGATTCACGCCGAGGGACTCCGCGTGGTCGGGTTCGTGCCGAGCAACGACAAGGTGGCCGTGCCGCCGCTGATGATTCACCTCGGCCTGGCCCTCTGCGATCTGACCGGCGCCACCGTCGCTGTCGTCGATGCGAACGTGCGCTACCCCGGGCTCGCCGATGTTGCGCGAGGTCACAACCGCGACCACGACGACTCCGTGTTCACGACGCGCTGGCTGCGCGGATCGCTTGCCTTGCTGTCGGCTCCACGTGTGGAGAAGGCGGGCGAGGTCGTTCCGCAGCTCGCTAGAGTGTTACTTGAGGGCTCGGATCTCTTCGCGCATGTGCTCGTTGACCTCACTGGGTTCGAGCTACTCGGAGAGCACGCGGCCGCCGCTGCGTGTATGGACGCGGTCGCTCTCGTGGGTAAAGCCCATCAATCACGCGAGCAAGAGCTGGTGGAGCTTGCCCGTTTGATGCCGCAAGGCCGATTCCTCGGCGTTCTCCTCGTCGGTTAGAGCCACTCACTGTGGCACCGCCGCACGCCCTGCCACCCTTGCCGGTCTGGCGTGCTTCGTGCTCTGCTCGGCGCACGATATGCGGTCTCTCGAACAGGAAAAGATTGCGGTCATCGGCCTCGGATACGTCGGACTGCCGGTGGCACTGTCCTTCGGTCGCAAGCTGCCGACCGTCGGCTTTGATATCCGCCAGCGTCGCGTCGACGAGCTCAAGAAGGGCCACGACGAAACGATGGAGGTCACCGGCGAGCAGCTCACGGGAGCATCCAAGCTCGAGCTGACCGCGGATCCCGCGAAGCTCGCGGACTGCACTTTCTACATCGTTGCGGTCCCCACGCCGATCGACAGCAACAACCGTCCCGACCTCACGCCGATGATCAGTGCGTCGAAGACGATCGGCCCGCACCTGAAGAAGGGCGATGTCGTCGTGTTCGAGTCCACGGTCTACCCGGGCGTGACCGAAGAGGTCTGCGGCCCGATCCTCGACGAGAAGAGCGGGCTCAAGAACGGGACCGACTACTTCCTCGGCTACTCGCCCGAGCGCATCAACCCCGGCGACAAGGAACACACCTTCGAGAAGATCATGAAGGTCGTCTCGGGCCAGAACGAGGAGACCCTCGACCGCGTCGCGCGTGTCTACGCCTCGGTCGTCACCGCCGGCGTCCACCGCGCTCCGTCGATCAAGGTCGCCGAGGCTGCGAAGGTCATCGAGAACACGCAGCGCGATCTCAACATCGCGCTGATGAACGAGCTCGCGCTGATCTTCGATCGCATGGACATCCGCACGCAGGACGTGCTCGACGCTGCCGGCACCAAGTGGAACTTCCTCAAGTTCTCGCCCGGCCTCGTCGGTGGTCACTGCATCGGTGTCGACCCGTACTACCTGACCACCAAGGCGCAGGAGCTCGGCTATCTGCCCGAGGTGATCCTCGCGGGTCGTCGCATCAACAACAACGTGGGTCCGTTCCTGGCGCAGAAGTGCGTCAAGATGCTCACGTCGCTCGACGTGCCGCTGCGCAAGGCCAAGGTCGGCATCCTCGGCCTGACGTTCAAGGAGAACGTCCCCGACCTGCGCAACTCGAAGATCCCCGACATCATCACCGAGCTCGCCCAGTACGGTATCGAGCCGATGGTCCACGACCCGCTCGGTGATCCGCGCGAGGCGCACGAGGAATACGGCATCAACATCACGTCGCTCGATCGGTTCACGAACCTCGATGCGCTGTTCCTCGCCGTCGCTCACAAGGAATACACCTCGAACCTCGAAGACATCTTCGCGCGCGTGCGTGACGGTGGCGTCGTGATCGACGTCAAGAGCGCGATCACCGGCATCAAGCCGCCGCGCGGCATCCGCCTCTGGAGCCTCTGAGTCGTGCCCGACCGCACGCGCTACGACGAGGTCTGTGAGGACCTGATCAATAATCCGCGCCGCTGGCTCGTGACCGGTGTCGCGGGCTTCATTGGCTCGGCGCTGCTCGAGAAGCTGCTCGACCTCGGCCAAACGGTCGTCGGTGTCGATAACTTCATCACCGGCCACAAGCGGAACCTCGACGACGTTCTGTCGATCAACCCCGACGAGCGCCTGCAGTTCACCTTCATCGAGGGTGACCTCCGCGATCCCGCCGTCGCCAACAAGGCGTGCAAGGACGTCGACGTCATCCTGCACCAGGCCGCGCTCGGCTCGGTGCCGCGGTCGATGAAGGATCCGATCTCGTCGCACCAGCACAACGTCGACGCGTACCTCAATGTCCTGTGGGCCGCGAACGAAGCCGGCGTGAAGCGCGTGGTCTACGCGTCGTCGTCCTCGGTCTACGGCGATCACCCGGGCCTTCCCAAGCACGAGGATCGCATCGGCAAGCTGCTCTCGCCCTACGCCGCCACCAAGCGCGTCGACGAGATCTACGCCCAGGTGTTCCAGGACTCCTATCAGATGCAGCTGATCGGGATGCGCTACTTCAACGTGTTCGGCCGGCGCCAGGATCCCAATGGTCCCTACGCCGCCGTCATCCCGCGCTGGATCTCGGCGCTGCTCGAGAAGAAGCCCGTCGTGATCTTCGGCGATGGCTCGAACAGCCGCGACTTCTGCTACGTCGACAACGTCGTGCAGGCCAACCTGCTCGCGGGTACCGCGCCCGATCCCGAGGTCACCGGCACTGTCTACAACTGTGGCTGCAACGGCCGCACGGATCTCAAGCAGCTGTTCGCGATGATCCGCGATGACCTCGCGAAGGACTTCCCCGATCTCGCCAAGGCCGAGCCCGTGTTCGAGCCCCCGCGTGCCGGTGACATCCCGCACTCGCAGGCCGCCATCGACAAGATCACGGCCGCACTAGGCTACGAGCCCACACATCAGGTCGCCGATGGCATGGCCGAAACGGTGAACTGGTTCGCTCAGCGGCTCTCCAAAGCCCGGTCTTGAGCACCTAGGCCTACCCGAGTTACCCGTACGAAACGTGAGCGGCGCGTATCCTTGGGATACGATATCCCCCGCTTGCGCGTCCTTGCCCTGATCTTCGCGGTCGTCACCATCCTTGGTGCGCCGCGTGTCGCAGCTGCCGAAAAGAGCGTCGGCGTGCTCGTCACGGGCGACTACCTCAAGACGCCGACCCAGCAACAGGTCGAAGCGTGGCTGCGCGACCAGGGCCACAAGGTCGTCACGAACCCGATGCCGGCCGATGCAGTCACGACGCTGCTCGACTGCTTCGTGCTCGACGATCCAAAGTGCATGCGCGGTGTCGTCGATGCGCGCTCGACCACCTCGATCACGGTCTCGATTCGCATCGACCTGTCCTCCAAGAAAGCCCGCGACGTCCGCCTGACCATCGACTGGTTCACGAAGGGTCAGAGCCCGATCACCGCGCGGCGCAACTGCGATGGCTGTACCGAGCCCGTCCTGCGCTCGACGATCGACTCGATGCTCGCCGATCTCGCGAAGGATGCGCCCGGCTTCACCGGCACCATCAAGGTGACCTCGACCCCCGCCGGCCTCGCCGTGCTCATGGACAACGAGACGATCGGCGTCACGCCCGTCGAGAAGAGCATCCCGACCGGCAAGCACACCTTCCGGGTCGCGCGCGACGGTCGCATGGGCCCCGAGAAGACCGTCGAGATCGACGGCGACAAGCCCGTCGACATCGTGCTCGAGGCACCAGCCGCGTCGAGCGCCGGGGGTCCCGGTGAGAACCCGCCGAACCTGCCGGCGCCTGGTCGTCGGTCACGCCTGGTCCCGGGTCTCATGATCGGCATCGGTCTCGCCGGTGTCGGTGCGGGTGCCGCGCTCTACTTCACGAGCCAGGAACCCACCGGCGATGGGCGGACTTATCGCGACACCAAGAATCTCGGACTCGGTGTGGCGGCGGGCGGAGGTGCGCTGTTGATCACAGGTGTGATCATCATCCTTGCCACCAAGTCGACGACCGGGCCCACTGTATCCATGACGCCTGGCGGCGGTACCGTCGGTTGGGCTGGGAGCTTCTGATGCGCTCGAACTACCTCGCTTGCCTTCTCCTTCTCGCGGCCGCTGGCTGCGAGAAGAACGACCCGTTGTTCTGCACGGAGAACCCGGGCGCGACGGGATGCCCGCGCGTCGATGGCGACGTCGTCGCTGACGACGCGACCGACGGCATGGACGGGAATCCCGGCATCGACGCGCGTCTCGAGTTCGGCACAGGGGCGTTCGCGGTGACTCTGACGCAGGGTCCGCAAAACCCGGTCATCTTCTCGGGCGGTGTGTTCGACACCACTGAGAATGTGTCCTCGAACCCGATCTGTCTGGCGACCCAGCCTGCGAACTGGAAGACCAACAACAATCCAGATGCGTGCTTTATCGTTGGATCGTCGATTCAGATCAACGGCGTCCTCAACGTTCAAGGCAACCGACCACTCGTGCTGTTGTCGGCCACGACGATCACAGTGAATGCGGACCTCGACGTCGCGAGTCATCGCGGTGGCAAGACGGGTCCTGGCGCACCTGCCACGCAGTGCGGTGCATTCGCGGCAACGCCTGCCAATGGAAACACCGGAGCGGGTGGTGGTGCGGGTGGCTCATTCATGGAGCTCGGTGGTACGGGTGGCGATGGAAACGGCGGTGCCGGCGCGAATGGTGCCCCTGCTCCCAAGGAAACGGCGAATCCCCTGATCCTTCGCGCTGGCTGTAGTGGCCAGGCCGGTGGTACGGGCAACGGCGGCGCACAGGCGCTTGGTGGAGCGGGCGGTGGTGCCATCTACTTGCTGGCTGGCCAATCGATCACGATTGCCACTGGTGTAACGATCAACGCTTCGGGTGCAGGCTCGAGCAGGGCACTGGGCAAGAATGCCGGTGGTGGCGGTGGCGGCTCGGGCGGCATGATCCTGCTCAACGCACCCACTATCACTGCGACTGGCGCATTCCTCATGGCGAATGGCGGCGGCGGCTCATCCGGCGCCAATAATTCCGGCGGCGGTAACTCTGATGACGGCGAGGATCCCATCGCCGGCCAGCCCACGACCCCCGCAACCGGTGGCACTGCGCCCACGAATGCGGGAGCCGGCGGCAATGGCTGGGTGCTTGGCGACGTTCAAGCGCCCCAAGGCACGCTCGGCAGCACGGATTCTGGCGGCGGTGGTGGCGGTGGTGCAGCCGGTTGGATCCAGGCCACCATCGATCCAGCCGCGACGTCGTCTCCCGCAACCAACGTCCTCTGATTGGATCGAGCCTAAGCGCCTGAGCTGCGAATCTCTGATGGGCGCGGCCGAATTCGCTATGCTCGCTGCGGCATGACGCGGACACGTATAGCGACAAGGTTGCAGCAGGTGTCGGTCGCGATCGTGTGCGCCTCGAGCCTGACCGCCACAGCTTGCACCAAGCCGAATCCGGCGTACTGCGACACAGAAACCGATTGCACTCACGGGCTGACGTGCCTGGTGTCTGCTCACACTTTGAGCCCCCCGACGCGCCGGCCCCCAGTCTTTGCTACGGCGCCGGGGCTTACGCGTTCTGCTTCGAAACTCCACCGCTCGATCCCATCATCTTTACAGGCGCGGGCGTGATCGACACGAGCTCAGCAAACACGAACTGCCATCCTGCACCTGACGACTGGGTTGCGAACGGCCAGCCCGCCGACGTGTGTTTCCTCGTTGGGACCGAGGGTGGCAGCACCGATTCGACTGCCGCTGACGCGGGTGATGATCCGGATCCGACGATGCCGGCGGCCTTTGCCGCCGGCGGAATGCATTTGGGCGATGCCGGCGATGGCGGCACAGGTGCCACTGTTGTTTCCGCCGCGCAGACGGGCGGGAGTGCCTCGGTCAACCTCGGCGGTGGCGGCGGCGGGGGCGCAGTTGGCTATATCCAATCGAACAGGCCGATCACGGGCGTGACAACGTCGCCAGCGATTGTAGTAGTTCCCGATCCCTGATCGTCGACGCGGCCCAGGGCCACCGAATTCGGTATGCTCGTCGCCGTAATGGCCGACGACGACACATTGCCGAAGCCCGAGCCCAAAGAGATCGACGAGAAGCTGAGCCTCCAGCTCAAGCACATGGCCGAGGACAGCGTCCTCAAGGGAAAGCCGTACGGCGACGAGAAGTGCGGCAACTGCCTCTACTACCTCAACACCGACGACGACATCGCCTACTGCTGGCACCCCAAGCTCCGCATCCTGGTGGGCTTCGAGTGGTGGTGTCAGTGGTGGGAGAAGATTGACGGTTGAGGCAGGAAGACAAAGAGCTCGACGGTCCCGCGCTCGAACAAGCCGAGGAGCGGAAGCGCGAGAACGAGCTCGTCGAGGAGAAAGAAGACGAGCTCTACGATCTCGATGGTCTGCCCGAGACCACGCTTGATGGCGAGCACAGTACGGCTGTGCTCGCCGCGATGCAGCAGATCCTCGCGGGGGATCAGGTGGTCATCAATGACCTCAAGCTTCCGAAACGGCAGATCGTCGCGCTCGAGGCGCTGAGGACCGCCCTCGACGGCAAGGACCAGCAAGGGTCACGAATGGTCTACGCCGAGGATCGCCGCGCGCTGCTCGAGCAAGCGTTGGCCGTGCTCCAGCCGGAGATCGCGAGCATGCAGGGAGCCGGCGGTCAGTTCGAGGACATGCTCTCGAAGGTCGGCACGTTGCGCGACAGACTCAACACGCTCGAGGACGCCGAGGAGTCGGAGCTCGAGCAACGCCCCTTCGATGCGGTGAAGGACGGCAACGAGACGGACGACAAGCCCGACAACAGCGACCTCGACGATCCGAAGAAGAAGCCGCCCGGGACGGCCAAGCCAAAAGCGAAGAAGAAGGCCGACGACGCGGATCTGTCGCTGGACGGTCCCGAGCGGCCGCAGGAGCCGAAGGGACCGACGACGCTCGGGGACCCAGACGAGATTTCCAAGGTCGCGGAGAACGAGCCCCGGTGGAGGCGCCCGGGTGCTTGAGACACAGCGGTCCCTTCGCGACGCCGACGTTAACGACCGTATAACGGCGAGACGGTTGCGCTCGCACGGTTCACATGCCCTCACCGAGCACGTCGGACGTGGGGATCGCAGTTCCGTTATACGGCCGTTATCATTCGCCGTGATGGGGTGTGCCTGATGGCTGATCCAGCGTGGCCCGACGATGTGGTGCGCGAGGTGCGGCTGCACGCGGAAGCGGCATTGCTGCGCCGGCTCAACGCCGGCGCTGGGTTTGCCGATAGCCGGTTGGCGTCGCAGATCTATTTGCGCGACCACGCGGCGCTCGCACGGATTACGGGCGGAACGCTGCGGCCCACGGGGACGCACAAGAAAGCCGTCGTCGAGCTAGAAGTCGAGATCTCCGGCGTCACGAAGCCGCGCGCGCGGGATCCGGATCGCCTCGACGTGATGGTCGAGCGGCTGGGGATCGACGCGGTGGGAACGGGGCTCGTGATGTGCGCGCTCGCATATGCGATCGACCTCGACATGCGCGAGCTCGTGCATTCACTCGCACCGCGGCGCAAGCCGGCACTGTATGTCGAGACCTGCGCGGATATCCTTCAGCTCCAGCCGGCAGCACTGTTGCGTGCGATCGCGGTGGGCTCGCCACTGCGACGCGGACGCGTGCTGGCGATCGATACCGATGATCTGTCGGGGACGGTGGAGATTCACTCCCCTGCCCTCGCGTGGCTGCTCGGCGACGAGGGCCTGCACGCACCGATCTCGGGGCTGTGCGATCTCGTGCACCCTGACGTTCAGCCCGGCGTGGTGCTCCCGGCCCCGGTAGCCGAGGCACTCGATGCGCTCGTCGAGAAAGCCAGGACCGGGATCGATGTTGCCGTCGTGCTCAAGGGACCGCGCGGGTCCGGCCGACGGGCGGCTGCACATCGGCTCGCCGCGGCGCTCGGACGCTCGGTACTCGTGATCCCGGTCCCCGCGATGCTGACGGCCGAGAAGGCCGGCCGCGTGTATCTGCTCGGCACCGCACTGGCCGCTGCACGACTTCGCGGTGCAGTGCCGTACATCGCCGAGGCGGACTCGCTCTACGACGAATCGGGAAACATCGCCGCCGAGCACGCGGATGCGGTGGCTGGCGTGAAGGGGCTTGTCATCGTCGGATCGAGCGGACGCGGCGGGCACCTCGAGCTGCGGCGGGCACAGTTCATCGTCGCGATGCCAAGGACCGAGCTCGCGGATCGCCAGCGCGCATGGCAGCACGCACTCGAGGCACGCGAGGCGGATGCGACGCACGCCGACGAGCTCGGCGCGCGATACGTGATCGGCCCCGGCGCGATCGTCGAGGTGGTGACCGAGGCGGAGCGGTTTGCGAAGGCAGCCGATGTGAAGCTCGACCTCGATACACTCGAGGGCGCGGTGAGCCGGCGGTTGTCGTTGCGGCTCGGCACGTTCGGCGCGGTGGTGTCACGCAAAGCGCGCATGGACGAGCTCGTGCTCCCCGACGACGTGATCGACACGCTGCGCGACATGATCGCGATGGTGCGAGAGCGCGCGCAGATTCTCGAGCGCTGGGGCTATCAGCGCCACCTCGGCATCTCGCGCGGCGTGGCCGGGCTGTACTCGGGTGAGCCTGGCACCGGCAAGACGATGGCGGCGAGTGTGGTCGCGAGCGAGCTCGGCCTCGAGCTGGTGCGCATCGATCTGTCGGCCGTGGTGTCGAAGTACGTCGGCGAGACCGAGAAGAATCTCGGCCGCATCTTCGACGAGGCGCAGGACTCGCACGCGATGCTCCTGTTCGACGAGGCGGACTCGCTGTTCGGCAAGCGCACCGAGCTCAAGAGCGCGCAGGATCGCTTCGCGAACCTCGAGGTCAACTACATCCTGCAGCGCATGGAGACGTTCGACGGCGTGAGCGTCCTGACCACGAACGCCGAGAACTCGATCGACCCGGCCCTGCAGCGCCGCCTCAACTTCCGCATCCGGTTCCCCGAGCCCGAGATCGAGGAGCGCGAGCGCCTGTGGAAGCAGCTGCTCCCGCCTGCGACCGGGCTGCACGAGGGGGTCGATTTCCTCTCGCTCGCCGAGCGCTTCGACATGACCGGCGGCTACATCAAGAACGCGATCGTCCGAGCTGCGGTGATCGCCGCACGCGCCGGCAGGGAGATGCAGTCCGAGGACCTGTGGGCTGGCGCGCACCACGAATACGTCGAGATGGGCAAAGTGATGCCCCAGATGACGCCCAGTCGCGGCAGCGGTTTGTAGTAGCTTCCGCGCATGTCGCTGAAGGGCAAGACTCTGTTCATCTCCGGCGCAAGCCGTGGCATCGGCCTCGCGATCGGTCTGCGTGCAGCACGCGACGGCGCCAACGTCGCGATCATCGCGAAGACCACCGACCCGCACCCCAAGCTCGAGGGCACCATCTTCACGGCGGCCAAGGAGATCGAGGCGGCCGGCGGCAAGGCGCTGCCGATCGCGTGCGACATCCGCGACGAAGCGATGGTCGCCGCCGCGGTCGCCAAGACGGTCGAGACGTTCGGCGGCATCGACATCCTGGTGAATAACGCCAGCGCGATCAGCCTCACGGGTGTCGAGCAGACCGACATGAAGCGCTACGACCTGATGCACAGCATCAACACGCGCGGCACGTTCGTGTGCAGCAAGCACTGCATCCCGCACCTCAAGAAGGCGGCGAACCCGCACGTGCTGATGCTGTCGCCGCCGCTCAACATGGAGACGCGCTGGTTTCAGCCCCACGTCGCCTACACGATGGCGAAGTTCGGCATGAGCATGTGCGTGCTCGGCATGGCGGGCGAGTTCAAGGACAAGATCGCGTTCAACGCACTGTGGCCGCGCACCACGATCGCGACCGCCGCGATCAAGAACCTCCTCGGAGGCGACGCCGTGATGAAGGGTTCGCGCAAGCCCGAGATCATGGGCGACGCCGCGTACGTCATCTTCAATCGCCCGTACAAGGAGACCACCGGGAACTTCTTCATCGACGACGAAGTGATGGCGTCGGCCGGTAAGACGGATCTGTCCGAGTACAGCGTCACGCCGGGCGCGCAGCTGATGCCCGACTTCTTCGTCTAACGCTAAGCTCGCAGCATGCGCTGCAGCCTCCTCGCGACCGCGTTTGTCATCGCGTGTCGTCCGAGCGTGCCGCCACCACCACCCGAGCTCACCGTGGTCGGCGAGTCGACACGCATCCGGATGGAAGGCCCACGCGCCGCGAAGACCGCGTGGTTCGACGGCACGCGCGTCTCGCTCGTCGCTGTGCGCGGCGAGACGCTCGGCTTTCAGGTGGTCCTGCGCACCCCGGCGCCGATCACGCTGACGCTCGACACCGTCGACGGCATCACCGCATCGGCGTTCGACGTCGAGAGCTTCAAGGTCGTCCGCCCATCGACCGCGATGTACGGCAGCACGCAGGGCCGCGGCACGTATCCCGATGTCCTGCGGCCGAGCGCCACGCCCGGAACGTCGACGACGAATCCCGGCTACTTCGAGATCGTCGTCGGTCCCAACGTCCCCGCCGCGACGTACAACGGCGAGCTCGTCGCGGGAGCGCAGCGCGTGCCGGTCACACTCCAGGTCGCACCCGTGACGCTCCCGCCCCTCGCGGTGGGCGTGTGGGCCTACGGCGATCCGCGCGAGCTGGTATGGGCGACGAGCCCGACCGGCGATCCGCCGCGCGCCGAGGCATCCCCGATGGAGCGCAGCTGCATCGACATGTTCCGCGCGCACGGCATCTTGCTGTCGCCCGACATCCATCCCGAGTGGTGGGACACGCGCAAGGCCCTCATGACCGGCATGCGCGATGTGCCGGTGTGGATCCCGAGCGAGCCGACGGCGGCGGCCGAAGCGGTGCGCGGCTGGATCCAGCGGACCCAGGGCACCGGCATGCTGCCGTTCGCGATCCCGATCGACGAGCCCCGCAACAAGGAGAAGCAGGAGAAGCTCAAGGCCCTCGCACCCGCGGTGCGCGCGGCCGGCGGCGGCCCGACGACGTTCCGCCTCGCGGTGACCACCGACATCGACACCAAGCAGTGGGGCGATCTGATCGACCACTACATCACGCTCTACGCGAAGCGCGACGACAAGGTCCCGCGCTGGACGTACAACGGCGCGCCGCCGCACGCAGGCTCGTTCCTCCTCGACGGCGTCAGCCCCGGCGCACGCACGTGGGGCTGGATCGCGTGGCGGTGGAACATCAGCCTCTGGTACGTGTGGGACGCGCTGTACTGGCACGACCGTCACAACCGCAAGGGGGCACCGCTTCCCGGCAAACCGCTCATCGCCGCCGAAGATCCGACGAGCTTCAACGACGGTGGCGACCACGGCAACTTCGACGGCGTGCTCACGCTACCGACCGAAGGCGGCTGCCTGCGCACGCTGCGCCTCGCCACGATCCGGCGCGGCCAGCAGGACAAGGCCCTGCTCGACAAGGCCGCCACCTGCGATCGCGCGAAGACCGAGGCACTCGCGGCCCGCGTGGTACCGCGTGCGCTCGGCGACGCACCGAAGAAGTCCGCGCAGTCGTGGTCGGCCGACGAGAGCGACTGGGAACGCGCGCGGCGTGAGCTGATCCAGATCGCGAGCTGCGCGGCGCCCTGAGCTACTTCCGCGGCTTCGCGCCGCCGAGGAGCTTGTCGAGACCAGCCGTCGTGCTGCCCTTCGCAATGGCTCGCTTGCCGCTCGCGGTGAGGAAGCCGAACGCTGCGCCGGCGACGCCACCGACGAGGTGAGCCATCTGCGAGATGTGATCCTCGCGGAACGCGCGCACGATCTCGCCGCCCATGTAGATCGTCGCGACGGCGATGAACGTGAGCGGAATCTCGCCGCCGCGAACGTTCGCCATCGAGGCGAGCAGGATCATCATGAACACGATGCCGCTGGCGCCGAGCAGCGCGCCGTCGCTGAACACGAGGTTCGCCAGGCCCGTGATGAGCGCCGTGATCAGGATCATGATCCCGAGCGATCCAGAACCATGACGCTCCTCGAGGATCGGCCCCAGCAGCAGGATCAGCATGAAGTTGCCGATCAGGTGCTGCCAGTTGCCGTGCCCGAGGATGTGCGAGAACAGGCCGACGTAGGACCGTGCGTCGTGCATCTCGGGCCACGCCACGAACCACGTCTTCGCCACGCCGGCGCCGTTCGTGATGATGAACACGGCCACCGCAGCAAGGGCGAAGGTCAGGACGACTGGCGCGTTATAGGTGATTCGCAGTTTCGCCACGATCAAAGGCTAGCACGCGTTGCCACCGGCGCCGGTGAATGGCTCAGTTGCGCAACGGGCCGCAATTGCCTGCAGCGCAGTCGCAGATGCCGGTACACGGGTTGCTCGCGGCGCCCGTCTGCCAGAACGTCTGCATCTGCCGCTGCACCTGCGCGCGCCGGCGCGCGTTCTCGTGTGCGTCATTCGTATACGCAAAGACCTCATTGGTCGCGGGCGGTTTTTGCGCGGGCATTTCATCAACGATCAGCCACGGATTTCCGGTCACCGTTGCGACCGGCGGCGCGAAGCCGTAGGGCGTGACGACACTGCCCTCGACGAGCTGCACGCCGAGCGAACGCGCGTGGAAGAAGCTGGCGAGGTTGGGCACCTGGGTGTCGTCGAGCGACGTCTGCATCAGCAGCTGCTTTGGCGGCGTATCGGGCAGCGTCACGCCGGCCACGGTCGCGCCGTCGACACCCTCGAGCGCCATCTGCAGCACCTGCTCCATGATCACCGATTCGAGCAGCGTGTCGTAGGTGTTCTTGAGCGGTATGCCGTAGACCGCCCAGTTGTTCGACCGCTCGAACATCAGCGCCCAGTTCGCCGCACCGACGTGGAGCACCGCACGCGTGATGAACGGGTCGTACGCGAAGAACGTCGCGCCGAGCACGTGGCCGAGAGAGATGCCGAGGTAGTAGATCCGCGAAGTATCGACGATCGAGGCGCTCGATCCGTCGACGAGTAGCTCGGTCGCCAGTTTGCCGCGTAGCAGCTGCTCGAGCGCGATCGAGTTGATCATCCCCTGGAAGATTCGCTC
>JBBQFU010000094.1:0-29594 GCA_038322185.1 Haliangiales bacterium | reverse complement strand
CGACAGCACGTCGACGACCTTGCCGGTCACCACGCCCCAGCGCTGGAGCTTGAGGTCGAGCTTCGCGGCACCCGGTGGAACGTCGACCTTGCCGGTTCCCGTGCCCGCGTCGCTCGTGACGTTGCACTCGTAGGTCGCGGGTGCGAGCCGCTCGAACGAGTAGGCGCCGTCTGCAGAATCGACCGTCTTGCGATCGTCGTCCTGGTCGGGTGCATCGCACTCGATGTCGTACTTGGCCACGGGCTTTCCGTCGTCCGAGGTCACCGTGCCCGTGAGCGTGCCGAGTGAGAGCAAGGTGATCGTGACGCTCGAGCCGGCCTTCACGTCCTTGACCTCGCCGTGCGACGCGCCACGCGGCCCCTCGGCGACGAGCCTGTACGCGGTGCCCTTGCGCAGGCGCTCGATCGCGAAGCGGCCGTCAGCCCCGGTCAGCACCGGCTTGCTCGGGCCCTCGTAGTCGCGCCAGGACTCGGTGGCTTCTTCTCGCTTCGCTTCGTCCTCCGCGATTTCCTTCATCTTCGTGAAGTCGGGACGCGCCATCTCCGCGGTCACCCACGCGTCGGCGACTGGCTTCTTGTCGCCACCGATCACGACACCGCGGATGACGCCGTCGCGCGACTCGACGGTGAGCACGAGGTTTGTCACCGCCTGCGCCTTCGCGAGCGGGACCTTCGGCGACTTGCCGCCGCCGGTAAACTTCAGCGACTGCTCGCGCTCGTTATCGCGCACGCTGAGCGAATACTCTCCGACCTCTAGACCCACGATCTTGAACGAGCCATCGGGGCGGGTCGTGCCGCCACGCCGCTCCCTCCCCATCGAGAACGACGGCTCCTCCGTGTTGTTACGCGCGGTGACCGTCGCGTCGGCAACCGCGGCCCCCTTGTCGTTGACGACGCGTCCGCTGATCGATGCACGCGTCTCGAGCTTCACGACCAGGCCCTTCTGATCGACATCACCGACGACGATCGGCAGCGTCCCGGTATCGCCGGACTTCGCTGCAGCGGTCAGCGTGAACGTGCCAGTCGGGGCGTTCGCGACGGTGAACGCGCCGGTCGCATCGGTCTCGCCATGGACCAGCACGGTCTTCATCGCGTCGAAGATCTTGGTGATGTCGAACCCCTTCACATCGAGTGAGATCGTGATGCGCGCACCGGCGACCGGCGGTTCGACGCGACCTGCGAGCGTGACGCCCGTCGACATCTCGACCTTCACGTCCGTGATGTCCTTGTCCACGACATCGACGTTTGTCCCCAGCTCGGGCACGTTGCCTTCCCCACCGGCGAACAGGAAGTAGGTCGCCGGGCGCACGCCGTGGATCACGAACGCGCCGGTGTCGTCGGTCGGCTCGAGGGCCATGCCGTATTGCTGCGTCGCGAGCGAGAACACACCGAGCTGCACACCGGGCACGCCCTGATCCGGCTTGCCCTTACGCACGACGTTGCCCGAGATCGAGAACGCGCGATCGACGAGGACCTTCACGCCATCGACCTGTTCGCCGATCGCGAGCTCCACGACGGTCGGTGTCGCGGATGCGTAGCCGGGACCCTGCGCGCGCAGCGAGACCGCGCCGGGGCGCAGCCCACGGAACACGAAGTTCCCGTCGTCGTCGCCGCGCGCCGTGGCGTCGCCAGCCCCGTCGGCCAGCAGCCACGCACCGGGTACGGGCTTGCCGCTGTCTCGTGCGACCACCTGGCCGCGAATGCCGGCGCCCGGCGTGAGCACGAAGTCGCGCTTGATCGGCGTGGTCTCCACCTGGACGTCCGCATCGGACGAGGTGTAGTCGTCGTGCTTCGCGCTCAGCTCGTACTCGCCCTCGGCGAGCGTGATCTGATAGGTGCCATCCTCCTTGGTGATCGCGACCAGGTCGGGGAAGCCGGCGAGGTCGAACACATCCTCGCGATGCGCCGTGACGCGCGCGTTGCCGATTCCGCCACCACCCACGTCACTCACCGTGCCGCTGACGAACGTGCCGCCCGCATCGAGGGCGAGCTCGATCCCGGTCTGTGCATCGCCGCTGCCGACCACGTGCTTCTCGCGTACCCCCGGCACGAAGCCGGTCGCGGTCGCCGCGAGGAAGTACGTACCCGGCAACACCGGCATGAACGTCCACGCACCCTGCGCATCGGTGACGACGACCAGCGAGGCCTCGGGGGTCGGCATGATCTCTCGCATCAGGCTGGCGCGTGCGATCGACACGACGGCGCCGGAAATGCCGCGGCCGTTTGCTTTGTCGATCACACGACCCGCGACCGAGGCCGGCTTCATCGCCCCGCGCGGTTTGCTCGCCTTGGCTGTGCCCGCGGTATCGCCGCCCGTGCTCGCGCTGCCGCCGGCCGTCGAGGAGGAGCCAGATTTCGACCCGCTGTCACAGGATCGCCACGCGATCAGCGCAGCGACCACGACGGCGAGTACACCCAGGGCAACGACGACCCGATTGCGCACGCGGTCATCCTAACCATCACCTCCGAGAACGCACGTACTAAGGCAGGCTAAGTTACGACCGCTTGCTACTCGGTTGCACCAGTCTGCTTGACGAGCTCTCGAACCTTGCGCTCGATGAAGTTGGCAGCCGCGCGCTTCATCTCGTTGACTGCCTCGACGCGGTACTCGTCGATGGTGCGGTTTCCGGGTCTGGACTTCCAGTCCATCCCGCCGTCGATCGTGAACGCGCCTGCCGCGTACTTGTCGTGAAGCGGACGGGCCACACGAGCCCATTCGCGCCGCGCATCGAGGCCGGGGAACAGCTCCTGGCAGCTTCCCGTGGGATCGGCGGGGTTCGGAGCGAGGTAACCGAACGTGCGGCGTGCACTCGCCGCATCGGACGGCATCTCCCTGATCATCCGGACCTTGGCCTTCAGCAACGCCGGGACGTTGACCGGAGGGATGGGCGCGTTCCCGAAGAAGAACTCCTTGAGGGCGATGTCCTTCGACGCGACGCGAATCTTGTTGGTCTCCTCGCCCAGCCAGCGAAGGACCGTGAAGCTCACCTTGAGCCCGTCGCCGATCGGGCCGGGAACGTCACCGAGCAACGCCACGATTGCTTCGGTGCGTGCGCGCGGGTTCGTCGCGCTGAACACCTGGCCGAGGTGCTTGCCTGCGGAGGCCGCGCTGCCCACATAGCCGAGGTACTTGGAGACGGTGCTCAGCTGCTCGGCCGCCTGAAGTCCGAGCTTCTCATCGCCCCCTGCGAGCTCGACGATGCTCTTCACGGCATTGAAGATCGCGCCTCCCATGCCAGCGATGTCACCGACGATGTCGCCCGGATCGGTGTCCTTGGCGATCTTGAGTGCATTCGCGAGAAACTCGAACGCCGGACCGACCTTCGGGATGTCCTTGGCTTTCTCGAGGAGCTTGATCGCGAGCTCGCGCTTGTCGAGGCCCGCCTCGGCCTTGGAGGGATCGCGGAGCTCCTTCGTGGTTCCTTTCGCCTTCCCCGCGATGAGCGCCTTGGCGCGGGCGTACACATCGTCGGAACCGTTCTTTCCGATCAGGCCAACCAAGCCGACCAACAGCGACCGAGGGAACACCCGCGCCTGGTTCTGTTCGACAGCATCGGCGAACTTCTCGAGGACGAGCTTCACGTACGAGCGTAGTGGCGCGACCGTCGTCGCCTTGCCCACGTCCTGGAGGCGCACGTACTCGCCTTCGAACTGGGCGGTGGACTTGAACGGGCTCTGCGCGACCTTCTCGAGCGCCCGCATCAACGCTTTCGCGTTCGCACGTTGCGGCGCAAGATCCATCGCGTCCGCTTCCTTCTTGCGCGCGACCGCGTGTTTGAGCGCGACCTTGGCCGGGGCCTTGCCCTCGGCGACGAGCGTTCCGACCGAGGCATTGTCCTCTCCGCGGCCGAGGGCCTTGCGTCGACAATCCGGGCCGATCCATCCCTCATTGAAGAGGATGTTCACGTTGTCCTGGAAGTACCGGTAGGTCTCCATGTGGCCGAGGCGCGTGAGCATGAAGTTCTTGAGCGGGTAGTAGATGTGCTTGTGCGCTTTCGGCGGGAACTCGTTCTTCACCCTCGCGGTCTGGGTGGCCACCATGCCTTCGCTCGGAAACGCGCCGAGGACGGCGAGTGCGTCGAGAAACACGCGTTCGCCGGAGCTCTGGCGCGCGATCTGCGGGGCGCTCTGCTCGCCGATCGAGAATGAACGTGCGCCGACCATCGCGTCCGCCGCGCGATCTGCCTCGACCTCGAACCGATCGCCCGTCTCGGTCATCGCCGATTTGCGCTGGACGCGCGACCCACCCCCGGCCGACTGCTGAACCGTGTGCGCGACTTCGTGTGCAAGCAGATGCTCGCCGTCACCCGAGGACGGATCGTACTGCTTGTCGCCGAAGTAGATGTTCTGACCTTCCGCATACGCTCGCGCGCCGACTCCGCTCGCCGCTGCCCCGGCGGCCGCGTCGGTGTGAATGCGAACACCACTGAGGTCGACGCCGAGCGAGCCTTCAAACTTCGAGCGAAGTCCCTCGGGGAGCTGCCCGCTACCCTCCGGCTTGTCCTTGTCTTGCCCCGGACTGAAGACGCTGCCGCCCTTGTACGGGCCACTGCCAGCCTTCGCGTCCTGTTGGCCGACGCGGGTCTGCTTACCGACGCTGGGAGCGGAGGTCGCACCAGCAGGCTCACGCGCCCCGGCGGATTGATTGTGCTGGCGATCCTTCGACATCCTAGAACCTCACGTCCCGAAGCGGCGCCTCTATGGTTGCAGGGCGTGGCACGCCGGGTCAATCGACGAATTGCGGCCGACCCCGCTAGAAAATCTCAGTTGCTCGACCTGCTCAGTCGCGGCGCCACTGCTCGACGTGCGTGAGCGCCTGCGGCCACGAACACGGCTCGTAGCTCAGGGGCGGGTGCACCTCGCCGATCACGAGCTGGAGCGTGTCGTCCTTGCACGCGGTCACGCGCACCGGTGCCCGCGCCTCGCAGATCGCCGCGCGTCGCATGAACCGGCGCTTGAGGTCACCGGCCAGCTTGCCATCGCGGCGCAGGTCGATGAGCCGCGGCGCACCGTCGGGCACGCTGTCGTCAAACAGCGGGTAGACCTCGAGCGTCGGCCCGTTGTCGATCACCATCCAGCGTCCGCTGGGTGCGATCCACTCACCGGCGAGCTTGTCGTCGCAGCTGGAGATCGGGGGGCGATCGCAGGCGACGACGAAGATCGCCGCCACCGCGAGCCGCATCACAGCCCGGCTTGCGCCTTGAGCGCTTCGGCCTGGTCGTGTGCGCGGAGCGCGTCGATGATGTCGTCGAGCGCGCCTTCCATGATCGCGGGCAGGTTGTGCTTGGTGAGGCCGATGCGGTGATCGGTCACGCGATCCTGCGGGAAGTTGTAGGTGCGGATCTTCTCCGAGCGATCGCCCGAGCCGACCTGCGACTTGCGCGACGCGGCCTCGGCAGCTGCCTGCTTCTCGCGCTCGGCGTCGAGGATCTTCGAGCGCAGCATCTTCATCGCCTTCGCGCGGTTCTTGATCTGGCTGCGCTCTTCCTGACACGCGACGATCACACCGGTCGGCATGTGCGTGATGCGCACCGCGGAGTCGGTCGTGTTGACGTGCTGGCCGCCGGCGCCGCTCGAGCGATAGGTATCGATCTTGAGGTCTTCCTCTCGGATCTTCACGTCGACCTCGTCGGCCTCGGCGAGCACGGCGACCGTCGCTGCCGACGTGTGAATGCGTCCCTGGGCCTCGGTCGCTGGCACGCGCTGCACGCGGTGCACGCCGGATTCGAACTTGAGCTTGGACCACACGTCCTTGCCCTCGATCATCAGGATGACTTCCTTCACCCCACCTGCGCCGCCCTCGGACATCGACATCGTGTCGACCTTCCAGCCCTGGCGCTCGGCGAACCGCAGGTACATGCGGTAGAGGTCGCCCGCGAACAGCGCGGCTTCATCGCCGCCGGTGCCGCCGCGGATCTCGAGCATCGCGTTCCTGCCGTCGTTTGGATCCTTCGGCAGCAGCAGGATCATGATCTCGTGCTCGAGCGCCGCACGGCTCTCCTCGAGCTGCTTGGCCTCGTCGCGCGCCATCTCGCGCAGCTCGGGATCCGTCTCGGCCTCGACCATCTGCTTGGCCTGGGCAAGATCGCCGATCATCTTGTGATAGTTGCGCCACGCCTCGACCAACGGGCCGAGCTCCGCGTGCTCTCGGGAGAGCCGCATGAACTCGGCGCGCTTGTTGATCACCTCGGCCTGGCCGAGCAGCGCAGCGACTTCTTCATGACGACGCGCGAGCGTCGTCATCTTTTCTTTGAAATTGGCTGAATCGAACATCGCGCCACCAGCGCCGCAGGCGCTGGAAAGATGGCCACGCGCGTAGAGCGCGCGGCCCGACAGTTACGACTTCGGCTCGGTGCTGGCGACGGGGCCGCCAACGGGGCCGGAAACGTCGGGCATCGGCGCGCCGGCCTTCGCGTACTTCTTGTTGAAGCGATCGATGCGGCCAGCCGTGTCCATCAGCTTCTGCTTGCCCGTGAAGAACGGGTGGCAAGCCGAGCAGATGTCGACGCCGAAGTCGCCACGCGTGGAGAACGTCTCGTGGACGTTTCCGCACGCACAGGAGATCTTGGCCGGGCGGTAGTGCGGGTGGGCGACGGTGTCCTTCATGGCAGCGCGTAGGTATAGGGATCTAGGTCCCCGTTTGCAAGCCCCCCGGACGGCGGGCTGCCCGGCCTAGGAGGCCTTGGCCCGACCGCCGAGGCGGGCAGGGGCCTTGTCCGGGTAGAACGGCAGGATTTCGTGGCCGACGCGTAAGTCGTGGACACCGCGGTACTTTGCGGACAGGTCGAGGGACAGGTAGACCTTGTTCTGGTCAAACAGGCCGAAGCTGGTCGACACGATGATTTGCTCATCCCCGACCTTCTCGTAGCCCTCGGGAATCACGTCGTGGCCGTAGATCGACATGGTCCCGCCCATCGCCCTCAGGAACCGGCGGGCCTCGTGCTCGGTCGCCGAGCGAGCCCACAGGATCTTGCCGACGATCGGGGTGTCGAGAACATCGAGCGGGCTCGATAGGCCAGCGCCCGACAGATCGGCCGCCTCCACATCGGCGATCGAGTCGCACTGAGCCGCCGGCGCGCCGTGCGTGAACACCGCGCCGCACTTACTGACGGCGGCCAGCGCGAACGTATGAATGATGCCGCGCATGCGAGCGGTGCCCGCGGGGCCAAGGATGTGCTCGAGGAGCGCGACCTCGTCGGCGGCGAACTTCGCGGTGTGCGGACCGCCGACGTGACCGTGCTCGTGGTTGCCGAGCAACGCGTGCACGCGACCGGGGTACTGCGCGGCGAGGCCGGCGTACGCGATCATCACCTCGCCCGACTGGTCGCGATAGTACTCGCCGAGGAAGTCAGGCCAGTCCTCGGGATCGATGTGCGGGCCGTGGATGAGGTCACCCGTGATGATCAGGTGACAGTCACCCTGGTACTGGATGAGTGCCTGCTCGAAGACCTCGACCATGCGCTGGAAGTCGCGCATGCAGCCTTGCAGATCCGTGCACACGAGCAGCCGACCCTTGTCGGGGAGCCTGATCACGCGTGCCATCGGACAACGAACGTAACACGCTCCAGATGCAGGGTGGTGCGCGAGGGGTAGAGTCCACGCATGCGACGCATCCGCGCGATCGTCTCGGGCCGAGTCCAGGGCGTGTCCTATCGCGCGTCGGCGGCGGACGAGGCACGCCGCCTCGGGCTCGGCGGCTGGGTGAAGAATCTGCGCAATGGCAGCGTCGAGCTCGAAGCCGAAGGGTCACCCGAGGCGGTCGCAGCGCTCCTGGACTGGTGCGAGCAGGGGCCGCCGTCGGCACGGGTGACCGGCGTCGCGGTCGAGGAGATCGACGTCACGAACGCCGACCGCGAGTTCGTCATCACGCACTAACCGCAGGCAGGCTACGGGTCGACGAGGCCGAGCAGCTCTTGGGCTTCGGGATCGGGCGGCCGGCACACCACGCGATCGACAGTCGCCATCTTCGCGTGGATGACGTCGCAAACCGGGGTGAACGACGCCTTCTGGAACGCGCGGATCGACGCCTGGTTGTGGGACTCGATGAGCGCCCAGCTGCGATATGCGTCGGTCGCGCGCAGATGCTTGGCCAGCGTCTCGAGCATCACCGGCGCGACAGCGCGGCCGCGAGCGGCGGGCGACACGAACACGCTGTGAATGTACGCGTCGTACTTCGACATCCGCAGCGTCCGGCCCAGCTCGGGAACCTCGACGGGACCGCGCGCGGTCCACGCGATACCGGCCGGGCGAACGCCCAGCGTCGCGAGCACGGCGTTATCGCCGCGCCGCCAGAACTTGCGAGCGGTCTCCTCGTCTAGAAGCAGCTGCTCGAGGACCTCGGCGCGCCGCGCTTCGTCCATCTTGTCGAACTCGGACTCGGGGAACGCGATCAGCTCGAGGCCCGGGGGCGCCGCGATGCCACGCGTCCACAGCTGGCCGCGATAGAGGCCATAGCGATCGTAGTGCGCGACGCTCGCGGCCGCGGAGCGAATCTTCGTCCACGCGGCGCGTGCCTGCGCGGCAGCGACGGCCGGCGTCTCGCGAGCGCGACGCGCGCGCTTGGCGACGTGGGTCATCGTGCGGCCCACGGACGCGGTCTTGGAGTGACCCCAGATGCGAACGCTGAGCGACTGCTGCTTCGAGGTCGGCAGCTGCGGCATCGGATACTCGGCAGCGCCGGTCACGACATCGAGCGCGATGCAGCCGCGAGAGCGCGCGGCGAGGGCCTCGGCGTGGAGCAGGCGAGCGGCGCGCTTGGGCGGTACTTGCGGATCGACGGCCATCGCGAGCACGACCGCACGATCCGCGTCGTCGACGACGAGTACAGCGGCGACCGCTTCACCGGCGGCATCGTCGAGGTGCGCGAGGCGAACGCGACCGGTCTTGCCCAGCTCGAGCGCGACCTCCTCGAGCAGCGACGAGGCTTCGTTGTCGGCGAGCGGCGACGGTTCATCGCGCTCGGCCCACTCGAGGCGCGACAGGCGGCGCAGCGCACTCATCCCCTTGCGTAGCGCACCGAGGTCATCGCCATGCGTGGTGGTGAGACCGGTCGCGTCGGTGGCATCCGCCGGCGCGAGTGCGAGCGCGATGCGGATCGCTCCACCGGCACAGGGCGAGCTCTCGACGGTGAACCCGGCAGGCGCGATGCGCTGCACGAGGTTCGCGCGAATGCGTGACGGATCGGCGAGCGGCTCGAGCTCGATCAGGTCCCAGCTCGCGGCGTCTTCGATCAGCGAGCGTGCGAGCGCGGCACCGGCGCGATCTTCCCAGCCGGCGCGCGACAGCAGATCCAGCGACGGCGGGCGCGGGCCGGCATCACCCATCATGCGCACCTCGCGCGTTTCGAGCAGCGCGACCCTGACGGTGCGGCGATAGAACGGCGCGAGGCAGACGATGTCGCCGGCTGCGATGCCGGACGCATCGGGCTCGGCGGCGCGACCGATCATCACGTGAAGCTCGGCCGCGAGCGTGTTGTGGTAGGCGAGCCACCACGGGATCAGCCAGTCGGGGCCGCGGAACAGGCTGTTCGCACCCGACCCAGCCAGCGCACGCCACTCCGGTTCGAGAGCGCGAAGCGCCGTCAGATCGCGGACGACACTGACATCGATCGCCATTCGCTTTTCGAACGTATCACGCCGTAACAGCGCTTGCGTGTTGCTGTTGGCAACGCCCGTTGTTGACGAAGACGTCACAGCGTCCGCTGCATCCCGCTGGAGACCGTCCATACCCAGGGTAATGCACGCCTAATGCCCGGATCGTTCATACGCGCTTGAACACGCGTGCGTAGAAACCGTCGGTTCCGTGGCGGTGGGGCGCGACCGTGAACGCACCTTCGCGGGAGAGCGCTGGCGCTCGCGCGTCTCCGAGAACGTCGCTCAGCGGGATCGGGACAACCCCCGCGATCTGCTGCGCGACACCCTCGTTCTCGTCCTTGAGCAGCGAGCAGGTCGCGTAGATCACCCGCGCGCCTGGCGCGGCGAGCTCGACGGCGGCCTTCATGATCGCCTGCTGCTTGGCGACAAACCCGGCGATGTCTGTCTCGCGCAGTCGCCAGCGCGCCTCGGGATTGCGGCGAAGGGCCCCGATGCCGGAGCACGGTGCATCGACGAACACGACGTCGGCCTTACCGCGCACGTTGTCGAGCTCGCGCGGCCACTGGGCGCCGGGCAGCTCGACAGCTTGTGCGTTACTCACGGTCGCGCGGCGCGCGCGGCGGCGAAGCTCCTCGAGCTTCTTGCCGTCGATGTCCGTCGCGATCACGCGGCCGCGATTACCGAGGCGCGCCGCGATCGCGAGCGTCTTGCCGCCGGCACCCGCGCAGTAATCGATCACGAGGCCCTTGGTGCTCTCGGGATGTGCGAGCTCGGCGAGGAGCTGGCTGCCTTCGTCTTGCGCCTCGAGCGCGCCGCGCTTGAATGCGCCGAGCCCGAACAGATTCATGCGGCTGTCGACGACGAGCGCCGTGTCTGCGTGCTCGCCAGGATGCGTCTGTACGCTCTCCTTCGCGAGCTCGGCGGCGAGCGCGTCGCGATCGGTCATCAGTAGATTCGCGCGCACGGTCATCGGGGCGCGCTGGTTGAGCGCGAGTGCGAGTGCCTCGGCTTCGTCGCCCCAGTCGGCGACAAGCTTGGCGGCGAGCCAGTCGGGCAGGGAGGCGGCGAGTGCGATGCGTGTCGTGAGCCTGCGCTCGCCGGCGATCGCGTCGTCGACCCCGGCCGCCGCGGCCCAATCGAGATCGCTCTCGACCTTGGCGGCACGCGCGGGCTCGAGCAGCCCCTCGAGCACGAGCAGCGCCAGCAGACGCTCCAGATCGCGGGGCGGCTTTTTCACCCGGCGGGCGCGCTCGAGTGCGAGGTCCATTCGCCGCAGGTGGCGGACCATGCCGTAGAGCGTCTCGCTGACGAACCGGCGCTCGTGCGAGCCAATCCACTTCTCCTTGCGAAACGTGACCGCCAGACGGTCGGTGACGAACCCCCAGTCCATGCGCGTCCGCTGCCACAGCTCCAGCAGCAGAGCGCGCAGACGGCCGCCGTCGGCTATCTGCGCGGCAAGCTGGCGATCGTCCACGCGCTTTATATACACGCGCGTGGCGCGAACGGCGCTCTGACGCGGGGCGTAATGCGGGAAGTTGCAAACCCCGGCTTGCCGGGGTGCGCAGCAACGCCGGAGGGCGTTGCGAAGGTCAATTGGTTAGCGGAATTGATTGCCCCTTACGGGGGAGCGGCGGTACGCATCCGGTCAATGAGTACTGCAGCCACGCCGCCGGTTGCGCCGGCGCCGAGCAAGACCGAAGTCAGCCTCAAGGATCGCGGCAACCTGTTCGAGGTTGCGACCAAGCAGATCGAAAAGGCGATGAAGTTGATCAACCTCGATCACGACGTCGCCGAGATCCTGGGGCAGCCCAAGAACGAGCTGATCGTGAACTTCCCTGTCCGTCGCGACAACGGGAAGATCGAGATGTTCAAGGGCTACCGAGTCCAGCACAACAACATCCTCGGCCCCTACAAGGGCGGCATGCGCTACCACCACGAGGCGAACCTCGATGAGATGAAGGCGCTCGCGTCGTGGATGACCTACAAGAGCGCGCTCCACGAGATTCCGTTCGGCGGCGGCAAGGGCGGCGTGAAGTTCGACCCGCGCCAGTGCAGCCGGCCCGAGCTCGAGCGCATCACGCGCCGGTTCACCGCGGCACTCGGTAGCAACATCGGTCCGGACTTCGACATCCCGGCGCCCGACGTGAACACCAACAGCCAGACGATGGTCTGGATGATGGACACGTACATGAACATCGTCGGCGCCGGCGACCGCAACACGGTCCGCGGCGTCGTCACCGGCAAGAGCGTCTCGGCGGGTGGCAGCCACGGCCGCGCCGAGGCGACGGGCCAGGGCGTCGTGCACTGCATCACCGAGTGGGCGAAGGACCGCAACTTCAACCTCGATGGCGCGCACGTCATCATCCAGGGCTTCGGAAATGTCGGTAGCTATGCAGCGCGCCTGCTGTCGCAGAAGGGCGCCGTCGTGATCGGCGTCGGCGACGTCGGCGGCTACATCGCGAACACCGAGGGCATCAACCCGCACAAGCTCGGTGAGCACGTGCACAAGACGGGCTCGGTCAACGGCTACAAGGGCGCCTCGAAGATCACGCGCGAGGAGTTCTTCGCGCTCGACGCGCACATCTTCGTGCCCGCCGCACTCGAGCTCGAGATCGGCGTCGCCGAGGCCAAGGCGCTCAAGGTCAAGATGGTCGTCGAGGGAGCGAACGGCCCGACGTACCCCGAGGCCGAGGAGATCCTGATCGACAAGGGTGTCGACGTCATCCCCGACATTCTCTGCAACTCGGGCGGCGTGATCGTCAGCTACTACGAGTGGCTGCAGAACAAGCGCTCGGAGCAGTGGGAGATCGCAGACGTGCTCGGGCGTCTCGAGAAGCGCATGAAGCAGACCTACGCGAACGTGCGGCAGTACGCGACGGCGAACAAGACCGACTGGCGTACCGCGAGCTACGCGATCGGTCTCGAGCGCCTGCAGCACTGCTACAAGGAGCGCGGCATCTTCCCCTGATGCGTGCTCTACGTCTCCTGCTCGCGCTCGTCGCTGTGCTCGGGGCGTGCAGCTTTCAACCCGGTACGTTGCCCGCGGACGACGCGTCGCGGACCGACGCGACGAGCGACATCGATAACGATCAGATCGTCGACGATGTTGACAACTGCGTCGACGTTGCCAACACCGACCAGCGCGACTTCGACGGCGACGCGCATGGCGATGCGTGCGACGCCTGTCCGCACGTCGCGTCGGTGACGGATCCCGATGGGGATGGCGATGGTGTCGGCGACGCGTGCGATCCGCGGCCGCTGCTCGACGGCGACGCGCGCGTGATCTGGATCGCGTTCTACGACGGGACCGATATCAACGGCTGGACCAACACCGGTGGGACCGGCGCGTGGGCCGTGCAGAATCACAAGCTCGTGCAGAGCAACACGGCCTTCGCGTTGCTCGATTCACCGCTGCAGTACTTCGACGTGTACTTCGAGGCCCGCCTCGATGTGGTGACCACGGCGAACGAGGTCGGCTTCTGCGGCAGCGACGTGCCGATCGGCATCCAGTACTACTGCTGCGGCGTGTACGGCGGGACCCAGGCGCGCGCAGTGAGCGCGTGGCCGGGGCAGCCGCAGACGGGCGATCCCACGCTGTTCGCGACGGCGGTCGGTGACGTGATCGATATCGTCGGCAGCACCACGGCCACCGAGAGTCAGTGCACGTTTCGCAATGGCAGCAGCGTCGCCACGTCGGCCACGGGGCGCGGTCCGCGCAGCCTTGGTACCGCCGTGTTCTATGCGACCGTGCCGGCACGATATCACTACGCGTTCGTGGTCACGATCGGCGGCGCATGATCGGGATGCTCGAGCTCGCGCGCTGGCTCGGGCCGTGGGCGAACCCGACGAAGGTTCCGGCCGTCGTGTCGCGCGACGAAGACGTGGACGGGATACGTGTGCGCCTCTACGGCCGCGGGCGCCGACAGACGTTTCTGATCGCGCCGGGCCTGCACTACGCCGGGCCCGACGATCCGCGCATGGATCGCTTCTGCCGGATCCTCGCGGCCGCGGGGCACCTGGTCGTCGCGCCGTTCGTGCCGAGCTATCTCGCGCTCACGCCGAACGCACGCGCGATCACCGACTTCGCGCGCATCGCCGACGCACTACCGCGCTGGAGTGCCGACAAGCCGGTGGTGTTCTCGATCTCGTTCGGATCGCTGCTCGCCTTCGCGCTCGCGGCAGAGCGTGGCGACGCGCTCGACAGCCTCGTGATCTTCGGCGGCTACTCCGACTTTCACGACACGCTGCGGTTCAGCCTGACCGGCGAGGTCGCATCCGGTCGCAAGGCCACGCGGGATCCGCTGAACCAGCCCGTGGTCATCATGAATCTGCTCGACCACATCGCGCACGACTCGGCCCAGCGTGACGCGCTGATCGAGACGTGGCGTGTCTATGTCACGCGCACGTGGGGTCGTCCCGAGATGAAGGCGCGCGAGCGGTTCGTCGCGATCGCCGAGGAGCTCGCGCCCGGCGTCCCGCCGAGCATCCGGGAGCTGTTTTTGATCGGGATCGGAGCGCGGCCGGGGGCGTGGGACCTCGCGGTGCCGGCCCTCCAGGACTTCGACGCGACGGCGCTCGACCCCAAGCCGTACCTGCCCCGGGTGACCAACCGGGTCGACCTGGTCCACGGCGTCGACGACGACGTGATCCCGTTCGAGCAGTCCCACGAGCTGGCCAAGCTGCTGATCCATGCGGATGTCCGGACCCACGTGACCGGTCTCTACGGGCATACCGGGGCGCAGCGCCCGCCCCTGAGAGCCCTCGCGAAGGAGCTGGCCACCATGGTCCGCGTCTTGCGAGTTCTTGCCAAATAATCACGTATTTGTGCAAAGCGGGCCTGGCCTCGTACACTGGACACGTGGCGATTTCGGACGAGAGTGTCACCGCGATCGAGCTCGTCGATCCGCTGGTGGGCACGATCTTCGACAAGCGCTTTCGCGTGGACGAGCGGCTCGCGGCGGGCGGGTTTGGCGCGATCTACAAGGCGACCCACGTCAAGAGCGGTCACGAGATCGCGCTCAAGGTCCTGCATCCCACGCTCGCATCCGACATCGGCGTGCTCGCGCGATTCCGCCGCGAGGGCACCACGCTCACGAGTCTGCGCAACCCGCACACGATCACCGCGTACGAGTACGGTCAGGCCGACAAGACGCTGTTCATCGTGCTCGAGCTGCTCCACGGCGAGAGCCTGTTCGAGCACTACAGCGTCAGCGGTCCGATGGAGTGGCGGCGCGTGGTGCACATCGCCACGCAGGTGTGCGAGTCACTCGAGGAAGCGCACGCACAAGGCATCGTGCATCGCGATCTCAAGCCGACGAATATCCACCTCGAGGAAGTCGGCGGCGATCCCGACTACGTGAAGGTCCTCGACTTCGGCATCGCCAAGATCGTGCGCGGTAGCGAGCACGACAGCCAGGACATCACGAACGCCGGCCAGATGATCGGCACGCTCGATTACATGTCCCCCGAGCAGATGGTCGGCGGGCAGGTGACCGGGCAAACCGACATCTACACGCTCGGCATTCTCATGTACGAGATGATCGCGGGCACACGCCCGTTCCCCGAGTCGACCACGGCGACCGGGGCGCTCGCCGCGATGCTCAAGACCACGCCGGAGCCGCTGTACCTGCGCGCGCCCGTGCCGCGCGACCTCGACGCGGTCGTGATGAAGTGCCTCGAGCGCGAGACGCAGAAGCGGTTCCGCAGCGTCGGCGAGCTGCGTGCCGAGCTCGAGCGCGCTGTTGGCCACGCGGCGCCCGGCGGGACGGCGACCGTGATGGTGCCCAAGCGCGTGTTCGAGAACACCGGCGACGACGAGACCACGGTGACGCCGCCGCCCGAGAAGATCCTCGATGCGTTGCGTACGGCGACGAAGCGCCCGAGCGGGCCGGCGCTCGATTCAGCACGCACGCCGAAGCTCGACATCGCGCTCGCGAAGACCGACCTCGCGCGCGTGCCGATCGTCGACGACGATGCGGACCCGTCGACCGACGACGTCCGGCGCACGCCACGCGTCGAGATCACGGCACGGCCGGATGTGGCGCGGACGCCACGAATCGAGCGGCACACGCCGACCCTCGAGGCGATGAACACGCCAAGGGTCGAGCGCAAGCCGGTGCCCCAGTGGGACGACGACGACGAGCGCGCAGCGACCACGACGCGGAGGCCCGACGGCTACGACGAGACGCCGTCCGCGCGGGCGAAGGTCCCGGAGCGTCCACCGGTCCGCCCATTCGAGTCGCGGCATGTCGCGACGCCGGTGCCGCAGGTCGTGGTAGCGCCGTTTTCGCATCGCACGCCGCCACCCGTCGATCCGCGGCAGTCACCGAGCGGGCAGATGCCGCCGCACGATCGGCCGCGCACACCGAGTGGACAGATGGCGCCGTTCCCGACCACGCCTGGCTACAGCTATCCGGCGGGGCAGACGCCCGCACCGGGAGCGTTCCCGCAGATTCCTGCCACGCCGATACCGCATCCCATTCCAACGACGCCGGGCATGTTCGAGGCGCAGGCGCCGTTCGGTGGCGCGAGGCCGCCGACGGCCGCCTACGACATGGGCAAGATCGCGGCGCGCGATGCAGCGATCCGGCGTCTGGTCTGGATCATCGTGCTCGCCGTCGCCGCGAGCGTCGGATTCATCATCGCGACCCAGCTCTAGCGGGATTTCACGATTTGCCGCGCTATATTCTCGCCGTGTCCCGCGTGCTCCTGATCGCCGTGATCGCCGCCAGCGTCGTGTTCGCGTGCGGACCCAAGCCGCCGGTGACGGGCGGAGGGGGAGGCACCAAGGTCACGGGCACCGGTAGTGGCTCGGGCAGCGGCGCCTCGACGGGAAGTGGCGCGGGCGTCGTGGGCAGCGCGCCCGACGTCGGGTGTCTCACGCCGACCTGTGCGTACCACACGGGCACGAGCACGTACTACGCGTGTCTGGCTGGTGGCGCGGGTGCTTGTTTTCACTTCGGTGCGCCGTGCGCGCCTGCCGATAGCTGCATGTACGACGCTGCCGATCGGACGTACAAGCAGTGCACCTCGATCATCGAGGGCAAGTGCACGCAGTGGGGCGCAGCGTGTGCGCCGAAGAATGGCTGCATGTTCTCTGCGACCGACGGGCTCCATCACACGTGCGAGGCCGTCTCCGGTGGCACGTGCTCGCGCTACGGCGCGCTGTGCGCTCCTTAGAGCGGCCGCACCTTCATCAGCGTCGCCATCTCCATCTTCGTCGCTTCGATGTCGCCTTCGGTCCGCATCTCGCTGCGGAACTCGGCCGCGAGCTCGGATGTCACCATGAGCTTGGCGAGATCGACGGTGCCCTTGCCGCCGCCGTTGCCGACGATGTCCTTGACCTCGATCGTGATGTCGCTCTGCTTGATCGACTGATCGCGACCGTGGATATCGGTGTCGAGGCTGTACGTGATCACATCGCCCACGACGCCGACGAGCGTCACCGAGCTCACCGCCTTGAGCTCGAGGCCGTTCTGATTGACGGGGCGGGAGTTCCGCCACACCGCACCCGCGCCGACCGGCTCGTCGGGCAGCGTCATCATCGTCGACTCGAAGCTCGCCACGAGCGACGTCAGCTGCTGCTCCATGTCGGGCGTGATCGTCCTGGTGCCGCGATCGATCGTCGACCCGGTCACGCGTCCATTCGGCGCCAGCACCGAGTGGATCACCAGACCCTTGAGGGTCGCGAGGGGAGTGCTCAGCGACGCGGCGGGAACCTTGCTCCCGGGAGTGTCGACCGCAGTGACGTTGTCGATCGTCGCGCTCAGCGTCATCTGCCCGGTCGGCATCACCGCATCGACCGCGTAGCTCATCGTGAGGACCAGCGTCGGCATCGGCCCTCCCATCGTGCCCGCGGACAGCTCGGCGGCGATCGACACCTCCAGCCGCTGGCGCGTGCCTGCGGGCGCCCGGTAGCGCAGCATCTGGCGGGGCTCGTTGCCCGCGCTCACCAGCTGGAGATCGGGCGGCGACACGGGAGTGGGAGCTGGAGCCGGATCTCTGCAGCCAGACCACGCGAGCGCGATCACCAGGATCCACCAGGGGTTACGCCGGCTCATGTCGTTAGTATAGTAAATCCGGTTGGTTGCGCGCCAGTTCTCGCTCGTGTGAGGGACGCACCGCAGTTGTCGGATGTGTCTTGACGGAACTGCTTTTGAAATGCATTATCAAATTCACCCGATGATCGTCTGCCTGTGCCACCCGACGTCCGACCGCGATGTCGACGCGATCATCGATGACGGTGCGCGCACGGTCGAGGAGATCAGCCGTCGCTGCGGTGCCGGTACGGGCTGTGGCGCATGCCTTGGCGAGCTGCACGAGCGGCTCCAGGCCAAGGGTGGTGGTAACGCGTGCAATCGCGACCTCCGCACCAGCAACACCGATCTCATCTCGCCCGATCTGCTCGTCGCTCGCGCCCGCTGATTGCGCGAACGGGGTAACGTCCTTCCCATGAAGGGGAACGATGACGTTCTGAAGCTCCTCGGCCAGCTGCTCCTCAACGAGCTGACTGCGATCAACCAGTATTTCATCCACAGCAAGATGTGTGAGAACTGGGGGTACGAGCGGCTTGCTCACAAGCTGCGCGAGGAGTCGATCGACGAGATGAAGCACGCGGATCTGGTGATCAGCCGCATCTTGTTCCTCGAGGGGGTGCCAAACCTCCAGGCGCTCGGCAAGCTCCGCGTCGGGGAGACGGTCAAGGAGCAGATGGAGAGCGATCTCCAGCTCGAGTACTCGGCGATCAATTTCCTCAACCAGGGAATTGCGGCGTGCCGCGCCGCCGCTGACAACGCGTCCGAAGATCTGTTCACGCGCATCCTCGTCTCCGAGGAGCAGCACACCGACTGGATCGAGACGCAGCTCGAGCTGATCCGCCAGATCGGCGAGCAGAACTACCTGACGCAGCAGATCAAGAAGTAGTGCCAAAGCGGCAGCGTGCCCGTCGGTGGCGCGCGCCTAAGTACGTGGAGATGCCGGATGCCCGCAGGCCCGCGCACCTGGCCGCGGCGTTGCAGTAGCGACAGAGATGTTCCTGTTCCGGTCGTTGTCTGTCGGTCTCATCGGCGCCTGCTGCCTGCTGCTGGCCACGCGACCACAGACGGCTGTGGTGCTCGCGAATTCGCCGCCGATCCTGGTGATGCCAGCGGCGGACGAGCCCACGTGCGACGCGCCACCGAGCGCGCCCGGGGTCACCGTCATCGACGTCGCGCCGAGCGTGACGGGTGAGTTGCTCGCGCAGCTGATCGCGCTCGCTTCAAACGAGCGCATCACCGCGATCGATGACGTGGCGGTTCGCGATGGTCACGCCGCACTCAGCGCGCTCGCGCTCGACGGTCGCCAGTATGTCGACGTCCACATCGCGAGCGATGCCGGCGCGACGCGTCGCGTGCTCGTGCTCGCCGCCAAGTAGCTCAGCGCTGCAGCGCTTCGAGGTAGCCGACCCTGTGGCACTCCGTGAGGATCCGCGAGCGCATCAACGGATTGCGCAAAGGAATCTTGCGCAGCGCCGAAGCGGCAGCTTCTTCATCGTTGAGGTGGCACGCCGCGATCGCCAGGGCGATCTGCGCCTGCAGCCGATGCTTCGGTAGCGCGTCCTCGGCGGTGATCACGAGCGATGCTGCCGTGCGCGCGGCCTGCCAGCGCTTGTCGTTGATGGCGGTGAACGCCTCGCCGAGCTTCTGGCCCGCGTGCGTGTCGTCGATCGCGGGCTTGTCGTCGGCTGATTCGGCGACATGCTTGGGTGGTTTCTTGTCGACGACGACGGGTTTGACGACCGCGGCGGACCCCGATCCGGATCCCGTCGGCGCGACGAGGAGCTCGTGCTCGACGGGAGGAGCATCGGGCGTGGCCGCGGGCGTGACGATGGGTGCGGGCGGCACGACGGCTGCCACCACGTCCGGCGGCTGCGGCGGGGGCGGGGTGGGCGTGCGCATCACGCCGTACATGACGGCGGCCGCGGCTGCCGCAGCAAGGAGCACACCACCGAGAACGAGCCCGGTGCGCTTCGACGTCGCCGGCGCCACGAGGATGGGCGCGGGCGCGTGGCCATCCTGCGATGCGACCGTCGCGGCGTCGCCGTCGATGATCGGCAGGGCGGGCGTTGGCGTGCGCGTGAGCGGCGAGGTGCCGTGGTCACCCGAGCCGAGCGTCTGCGCGAATGCATCGAACCCCGGCGGTGTCACGCTCGCAGTCGCGGTGTCATTCGGGTTGTACACGCCGACGGGCGGATTGCGGATGATGCTGACCGGTGAGCCGGTGAGTCCTTCGATGAAGGCGGTCACCGTCGGGAAGCGGTCATCAGGCTTCTTCGCCAGCGCACGCGCCACCGCGGACGTGACCTGACCGGACAGCGCCGGCACGCGTGTCTCGAGCGGAACCTGCGGCTCGTAGACGACCTTGAATACGACCTCGGGGATCGTCTGCCCGCTGAATGGCGCCTGGCCGGCAAACATCTCGTACACGATCGAGCCGAGCGCGAACACGTCGCTGCGCTCGTCGACCTCCTCGTGCTTGCCGAGCGCTTGCTCGGGCGCCATGTACTGCGGCGTGCCGAGCAGCGCGCTCTCCTGCGTCTTGAGCGTCGACGAGTCGCGCATCTTCGAGATGCCGAAGTCGAGGACCTTCGCGATCTCCATCGTGCGGCCGTCGATCGTGCTCGGTACGAGGAAGATGTTCTGCGGCTTGAGGTCGCGATGCACGATGCCCTTGCCGTGCGCGGCCGCGAGCGCGGACCCGACCTGACGGATGATCGGAAACACCGCGTCGACCGACATCGGCCCCTTGCTCAGACGCTGCGCGAGCGACTCGCCCTGCAGGTACTCGAGCACGAGGTACGGCATCCCCTCTGCCGTCACGTTGTAGTCCTCGATGTGGACGATATTGGGATGCGACAGGAGCGCCGCGATGTTCGCCTCGCGCTTGAAGCGACGCTGGATCTCGTCGCTACCCAGGTCGTCGTGGAGGACCTTGATCGCGACCTTCTTGCCGGGCAACCGCGTGTGACTTGCGAGGAATACCGCACCCATGCCACCCCGGCCGATGAGCGCCTCGATCGTGTAGGTGCCGGCGATGACCGACCCCACGTCGATGCTCGGGCGAGCGGGTGAATTCTGCATGGGTATCGAGCGTATAATGAGTCACCGATGCGTGCACGAGCTGCGTCCATGGTCGCCATCTCGATGGCCGTCCTCGCAACCGGCGTTGCTGCGGCCGAGCCCAAGCCCAAGCCCGTCGACATCAAGACGATTCGCGAGCACCTACAGGTGTTCAGGGACCCCGATGGCGCGATCTACGTCGCGTACCCCGGCGTCGCTGGGCGCCTGTTCTACGGGCCCCCGAAGTCAAAGAACGTCTACGAGCAGATCATCACCGGCCGGTCCACGGACACTTCGAAGGGCAGGTGGGACCTCTCGGCGCACACGCCGCGCGTGCCGAACTTCCAGCCGGGTAGCGTCGGTCGCAAGGAAGACGGTACCTACTACCGGTATTGCGGCGGCGACAACTACACGACGCTGACCGAGCTCACCGGCGACGGGGCGCGCACGATCCTCGACAAGTCGATCTTCATGTCGACCGCGATGATCCGCCGCCCGCACATGCTCGCGCGCGACGATGCCGGCGTTTACTACTACGTCGACGTGATCCGCAACGAGTACGGCGGTAAGGGCTATCGCGTGTTCGTCGGCAAGAAGGGCGCGATGAAGCAGCGCCCGCTCACCGATATCGCGACCGATACCGGCGGCGACGTGTTCGGCACCAAGACTGGCGACCTGCGCATCGTGCGCGACACCGCGGACTCCAAGGTCCAGTGGGTCAAGGGCGAGAAGCGCACGCAGCTCATCTCGCTCGACACCGATGCGAACTCGGCCCTGATCTTCCGGGACCTCGGCGTCTACGCGTTCACCGGCAACATCTGCGAGATGTACTAAGGCTGGCGCGCGAGGATCCGTTACCCTCGCCCGCATGAAGCTCTCCGGATCGGTTGCTCTTGTCACCGGTGGTGCGTCGGGTCTCGGCGCGGCAACGGTGCGCCGTCTCGTCGCCGGTGGTGCCCACGCGGTGATCGTCGATCGCGACGAAGCGCGTGGCACCGCGCTCGCCAACGAGCTCGGCCAGGTGTTCGCCAAGGCCGATGTCACCAATCCCGCGGACCTCGAGGCCGCGATCGCGCAGGCCGAGGCCATCGGGCCCGTGCGCATCGTCGTGTCCTGCGCGGGTGTCGGCTGGGCCGCGCGCACGCTCGACAAGACCGGCAAGCCGCACGACCTCGAGCTGTTCAAGACCGTGGTCGGCGTGAACCTCGTCGGCACGTTCAACATGCTGCGCCTCGGTGCCGCCGCGATCGCGAAGGCTCCCATCCTCGAGCATGGCGAGCGTGGCGTGATCGTGAACACCGCCTCGGTCGCCGCGTTCGATGGCCAGATCGGTCAGATCGCCTACGCTGCTTCGAAGGCAGGCGTTGCCGGCATGACCCTGCCCGCCGCTCGTGACCTCGCGCCCGCCGGCATTCGCGTGCTCACGATCGCCCCCGGCCTGTTCGACACGCCGATGCTCGGCGCGTTGCCCGAGGAGAAGCGTGCGGCGCTCGCGGCCGACGTCGTGTTCCCCAAGCGCCTCGGTAATCCCGACGAGTACGGTGCCCTGGTCGCCGCGATCGTCGAGAACGGCTATCTCAACGGCGAGACGATCCGCCTCGATGGCTCGCTGCGTATGCCGCCGAAATAGCCGACAACGTCGCTCTTAGTCCTCCGCGGCTTCTTGCAGCTTGCCCTTCGGACCCGCGGGCTTCGGCTCGGGCGCCTCGTCGGCCGCGGCGTTCTCGGCCTCGGTGTTCTCCTTGACGGCATCCTCACCCTCCGGGTTTGCCGGCGCCTTCGGCGCGTCCCCCGTCGGCTTGAGCGAGTCGCAGATCTTCTCGAGCATCTCGCGCGTCTTGGCGTAGCTCGGCAGCGCGCCCTCGTCCGTCGACTGCACCGCCTTGCACTTGATGAACAGGTCGTCGTTGGCCTGCTTGTACGTGATCGCCTCGATACGCGTCTTGTCGGGCTCCGCCATCGTCAGCGCCCAGGCATCGGGCCGCGACTGCTCGCGCACCCAGGTCTTGGCGGCTGCATCGAGGGTCGCGTGGTACTTCGCCTGCTTGAGATCCTGGATGCGCTTGATCTCGATGGTCTGCGTGAAGACCTTCGGCGCGTGGTCGTACTTGGGATCCGGATCCTCCCAGTCACCACCCTGGCGCTTGTCGCGCGGCAGGCCCTCGGGAATCGTGATCTTGAACGCGAGGCCGTCGATGGTTCCTTCCATCGGGACGAGCTTCTTGCTCGACCAGTCCGGCGTCTCCTTGGGGCCAAAGCCGCCGACGCCACCGCCACCGGCGCCGCCTTCGCTACCGCCGCCTGGCTTGTTGCACGCGATCACTGCGACGAGGATCCACAGCTGCCTCATGTAACGGTTTTACATCACTTCGGCAGGATGTCGGTCGGGATCGTGTTCGGCATCTCCGGGACCTTGCCCTCGTAGAGCCAGGTGTACGTGAAGAAGCTCCCGAGCACGCGCTTGGAGTAGTTGCGCGCCTGATCGTCGACGATCGCCTCGATGAACTCGTCCGCGGCCCAGGTCCCGCGCAGCCGCAGCCAGCGCTTCACGGCGCCGGGCCCCGCGTTGTAGGAGGGCGGCACCAGCAGCGTGAAGTTCTTCCACTGCTTGAACAGCGAGCCGAGGAACCGCGACCCGATCGTCACGTTCTTCTCGGGGTCACGCAGGCTCTCGCGCGTCGGGTCGATGCCGGTGCCCTTCGCCCAGTCCTTCGCGGTCGGCGGGATCATCTGCGTGAGCCCGATCGCGTTGGCGTAGCTCTCGGTCAGTGGGTTGAACCCACTCTCCTCGCGCACGATGCCGATCTGCATCGCGATCGGCACGTTGTTGATCGCCGCGTGCTTGGTCAGGATCGCCCAGTAACCCCTGGGATACGCGATCAGCCAGCGCGCCTTGTTCGCGCCGACCGGCCACGACTTCTTGTAGTCGAGGATGTGCCAGCGCGTCGGCCACAGCGACGTGGGATAGCGACCGGCACGATCGTAGAGAAACGTCATCGCCCACAGCTTGTCGACCTGATCCGGATCGTCGACGCGCTTCTTGCCGTCGGGCGCGGTCAGCCCGAGCTTCTTGAGCTCGGACTCCGCGGCGGTGCCAAGCCCGAGACGCAGCAGCTCCATCGCGCGCAGAAAGCCGGGCGCGCCCCACTCGACACGCGGCTTGAACGTGAAGGCCGGCGCCTTCGCATCGAAGCCCGCGGGGTCGCTACTGATCTCGGCGACCAGCTTCTCGTAGTCCTTCGGCGAATTCTCGCGCAGCCGGTTGAGCGACATCAGCGCGTAGTAGCCGGCCGGGTACATCCGCACGGCCTCCTGCCACAGTGCGACAGCCTTCGGCAGATCGCTCTTGGCGAGGAATGCGCGCGCGAGCCAGTACTGCGCCTGGCCTTCCGCGAAGTAGTTGTCGTCGCGCGGCACGAGCCGGATCTGCTCCTGCCACCACTTGATCGCATCGTCGATGCGTTGGTCCTTCCACGCGCGCCAGCCGATGCGCCACATCGCCTCCGCGACGTTGTCGCCCTTCGGGAACCGCTGCGGCAGCGAGGACAGGGTCTCGTCGACCTTCTTGCCGTCGTTGAGCGAGGTCCACTCCTCGGCCTCGCGCAACAGGCCGTCGTCGGCGTAGCTGTGGTTGGGATCGAGCGTCTGCGTCGTGCGATAGCGTTCGATCGCGGTCTTGTGATCGCCGATGAACGCGTACGAGCGGCCCGCCTGGTACACGCTCTTGACCTGCAGGTCCATGTTGACGCCGGCGCACGCGCTCGCCGACGTGTCGAACATCGGAGCCGCACCCTTGCGATCGCGCGCCTTGAACCGGCTCTGCGCGCGGTGATACGCGGCGATGCACTGGTCGGCCGGCGAGATCTTCGGGTCGGCGAGCGCGGCATCGAACGCCGCCTCGGACTCCGGGTTGCGCATGGCATCGAACAGCTCCATGCCGCGCGCGATGTGCTCGGCCGCAGTGTAGGTCTCGGGGACCTTGAGCTCGGTCAGCCGCGCCTTGGCCTTCACGGTCCACGACGACAGCGGATCGTCGACGGTGATCGAGCGGTAGAGCTTGATCGCCTGGGCCTGATCGCCCTTGGTCTTCTCGATCGCATCGGCGAGATTGAATCGCGCCTCGCTGCGAAACGGTCCTTTCGGCCGGCGTGCGAGGTAGTCCGTGTAGTGCGCGACCACCGCGGGCCAGTCGGGTTTGCCGCGCAGCAGCTCACCGATCAGCTGCTCGGCATCGGCACCAACGATCGAGTCGCGCGCGATCTTCTGCGCGAGCGTCATCGCCTCGGCGACCTTCTTGTCGAGCCACAGCGCGCGCGCGAGGCGATAGCCGATATAGTCGGCGAGCAGCGGCAGCTTCGCGTTCGCCGCGGTGTAGTGCTGCACGGCCCTGGGCGCATCGCCGAGGCGCTCGGCGCACAGCCCGAGCATGAGATCGATCCGCGCCAGGCGATCGACGTCCTTGGTGGCCGCGCGTGCCCGGGTCCACGCCTTGGCCGCAGCCGCGTAGTCCTCGAGTGCGAACTTGGTGCTCGCTTCGAGCTCGTCGGGTGACACCCAGTACGACTGCGCTGCGGACTCCTGCAGGGGGACCGCGCCGGCGGGGATCGCCACGGCCACCGAGGCCGAGCCGGCACCCGCATCGGAGTAGCTGAGGGTCGGCGACTGTTTGGGGGGGCGGGTGTGACGGTGCGAGTCATCCCCCGAGCAGCTGCTCGAACAAGCGCTGACCAGTACGAGCAACGGGACGATACGCATCCTCAGAAGCTAGCAATGCGGATCGACCGGGACAAATTCCCGCCATCGCTACTGAGCGACCCGATTCCGACCGCCGTGCTTGGCCCGGTAGAGGGCCTTGTCGGCGGCCTCGAGGAGCTGATCGGGCGTCTTGGCGGGCGTCGTCGGGTAGCCGGCGGCACCGATCGAGACCGTGACCTGCAGCTCCTTGCCATCGAACGGGATCACGGTCCCCTCGACGAGGCGGCGCAGGCGGTCGGCCATGAGCACGGCATTCTCGAGGTTGATCGCGCGCAGCACGACGACGATCTCCTCGCCGCCGAACCGCGCGACTACATCCTCGTTGCGGACCGCGCGGCTGATCTGTGACGCGATGGCAACGAGCACGGCATCACCGGCAAGGTGCCCCATCGTGTCGTTGATCTTCTTGAAGTAGTCGAGGTCGAGCATCAGCAGCGACAGCGCTGTCTGGTGGCGCAGCGCGAACTTCATCTCGCTGTCGAGACGCTCGATGAAGTAGCGCTTGTTGAACAGCTTGGTCAGGCCGTCGCGCATCGCCGACGACAAGAGATTCTCGTGAAACGACTCGTCGAGGTCGTCCTGAAAGCCGAAGCGCAGCACGGTGCCGCGGCCGACCTGGATCTTGTCGCCCTCGCGCAGCTCGGTCGCGACGTCGATCTTCGAGCCATTGACGAAGGTGCCATTGCGGCTGCCCATGTCTTCGATCCACGCGCGTCCGGTCTCGGAGCGAATGCGCGCGTGCGTGCGCGAGATGCCGTCGTCCTCGACCTTGACCTCGGCATTGCTCGCGCGGCCGATCACCGCGACGCCCTTGTTGACCTTGAAGAGCTGGCCCGACATGCCGCCCGTCAGCACGGTGAGCACCGGCTTGGCGTTCGCCGACCCGACGCCCGTCATCTCGCGGATCTCTTCGATCGCGGTAGCGGACGTCAGTTCTTCTTCCCAGTCGTCGGCCACGCCCATGTGTACGATCAGTCGCGCCCGCGGCGCAATGACTCACGCTCGTGATGCAATCCAGCGCGCGAGCTCGTCGAGTGTCGACGAGCCAAGTGGCCGTACTGCCGTGAGCGCCTCGTCACACAATTCGCGCATTCGCGCTGCCGCGGAGGCGGCGTGCTCGGTCAGCTCGTCGTCGTCGCGATCGTCGGCGTGCTGGAACGCGATGCCGATCGCCATGCCGTAACGGGCAAGTGAAGCGCATGTCTCAGCCGACGCTCCCGCTGCGATCCCACCGAGCTCCGCGGCTGCGGCGAACAACGCACCGGTCTTGGCGGCGTGCATCCGCTCGATCGCCTCGAGCGTGGTGAGCGACTCGCGGGGCGTGGTCAGATCGATCGCCTGGCCCGCGAGCAGCTCGAGAGCGCCTGATCGGCGCGCGAGCACGCGGACCGCAGCAGCTGCGCGGGGCCCCAGCTCGGCAAGCGTGGCGAACGCCTCGGTCAGCAGGCCGTCACCGGCGAGGATCGCAATCGCCTCGCCAAACGCGACATGGACGGTGGGCCTGCCACGCCGCTCCTTGTCGTCGTCCAGCGCGGGCAGATCGTCGTGCACCAGCGTGTACGCGTGGAGCATCTCGATCGCCGCGGCCGCCGGCATCGCAGCAACTCGCGCAGCCACGCGTGCGGCCGCAGCTGCACCCGCCACGGCGACGGGCATGATCGCGGCCGCTGCCGACGCGGCGGCTGCCGGCATCGATGACGCCGACGCCGACGCGGGCAGCGACGCGCCTGGCATCGCCGCTCCCGACGCCGCAGCACAGGCCTCGGCCGTCGCGAGCACGAGGGCAGGGCGCAGCCGCTTGCCGGGCCCGGTCGCCGCGTAGTGCATCGCCTCGAGCAGCCGGCCCGGATCGTCGCCGGTCACGCGCAACCGCGAGCCGAGCTCGACGTCGATGGCCATGCGCGCCTCCGCGAGAAACGCCGCGAGGCCTGCAGGCGCGCTCGACGGAGACAGCGTCGCGCTCATGGATTTCCGTTCGTCTCGGTGCGGTCGTCGAACGGCTGGGTCTCGATCCCCGACGAGGAGCTCACGAGGATCTCGACGCGTTTCTCCGCGGACGCGAGCAGCTGCTGGCCACGCCGCGCGAGCTGCACGCCCTCTTCATAAACGGCGAGCGACTGCTCGAGGGACAGCTCGCCCGACTCGAGCTTGCCCACGACCTCGCGCAAGCGCACGAGAACTGCGTCGAACCCTGGCTCGGGATCTGGCACGCGCCGACATTACCGATTTGAAACTGAAAAGTCACTGCGCCAGGAACGCTTGACGAACCGAGCAGTTGCAGGGAAGCTGCAAACAGATGGGGGAGCGCTCGGACTTTCGTCCGCCCGACACCGGTGAGCTCAAGGACCGGTGGCGGACGTACATCCAGGATCGGCGCCTCAACACCACGGCGCAGCGCGAGGCGATCGTCGAGCAGTTCCTGCGCACGCGCGATCACGTGTCGATCGACGAGCTCCTCACGAAGGTTCGCAAGCGTCACCCGCGCGTCGGCTACGCCACCGTCTATCGCACGCTCAAGCTGCTCGTCGACAGCGGCCTCGCGGTCGAGCGCCAGTTCGGTGATGGCCAGGCGCGCTACGAGGTGGTCGGCGATCATCACGATCACCTCATCTGCGTGAAGTGCGGCCTCATCCTCGAGTTCGAGGACGACGAGATCGAGCGCCTGCAGGATCGCATCGCGTCGCGCCTCGGTGGCTTCACCGTGCTGCGCCACCGCCACGAGCTGTACGGTCTGTGCCCGAAGGCGGCCGGCGAGGCGGGCGGTCAGTGCCCGAACGAGCGCGCCAAGAAGCCCGCGTAAAGGCGCAGCCGATCTCGACGCTGCCCACGACAGGCCGCAGCTCTTTGTTCAGTCGCCGCAGTCGCTTGGCGCCGAGGGCCGCAAACCCCGGCGCGCCGGGATGCGCAGTTTAATTAGTGCTTGGTGGACTGGAGCCGGGTCCGGCATAGTCCGCGCGAATGAAGTGGTCTGTCCCCGCCGCTCTCGTCGCCACGCTGCTCGCCGCAGGCTGCCGCACCGACGAGCCGAGCGACACGCCGGACGGAGCGGTGGTTGGCCCCGACGGCATTGGCTGCACCGCGCTCACGCCGCGGACGCAGGCGGTCGAGAGCTTCGTCGGACCGACCGGCCTCGAGGCACGCATGGGCGCGCTGATCGATGGCGCGCAGTCCACACTCGATATCGCGATGTATTTGTTCACGGTCAAACCGATCGCGAACAAGATCGTCGCGGCGAAGAACCGTGGCGTCACCGTACGCGTGCTGCTCGATCCCGATCACGAGGGCAACATCAACGTCACGCCGATCCTGACGTCGGGCGGCGTGAACTGGAAGCCCGCACCGTCGCTCTACACGTTCTCCCACGCGAAGTACCTGATCGTCGACCGCACACAGATCGTGGTGATGTCGGCGAACTGGAACATCGACGCAATGAGCAGCGAGCGCAACTACGGCATCGTCGATCGCGACCCCGAGGACATCGCCGACCTCCAGGCGATCTTCGATCAGGACTGGGCGGTCTCGAACGGTCAGCCGCTCAACCCGGCGAACCTCGAGTGCACGCGGCTCATCGTGTCCCCGACCAACGCCAAGGTCCGCATCCTCGATCACATCAAGAGCGCGACGCAGACGCTCGATCTCGAGCTCATGTACATCTCCGAGACCAACGTGCAGAGCGAGATCCTCGCGGCGAAGGCTCGCGGCGTCACCGTGCGTCTCCTCATCGGCGACCCGGCCGACGATTCGGTCCCCACCATGAAGATGGCCGGCATCCCGGTGAAGGAGCCGGGGCCGTTCTCTCTGCACGCCAAGCTGATCATCGCCGACGCCGTCGCGTTCGTCGGCAGCGAGAACATGTCGTTCACGTCGCTGTCGAAGAACCGCGAGGTCGGCGCGCTCGTGTTCGAGCCGTCGGCGTTCGGGACGATCCAGACCCAGTTCAATACCGACTGGAACGCCTCGACCGTCGTGCCGTAACTGTCCGCGTATCGGCCGGCATTGTCCGCCCGTCGTCCATGCCGGCCGGACACGGTGTCGCTGGTCGAGGGAAATCGCCTGGTTGAGATTGGCGTTGGGCTTGCTGACGGTGCGCGGTACCATCAGGAGGTAGCGCGATGACCGATTCCGAGATCACCACCACCATTCTTCGCCAG
>JBBQFU010000093.1:0-29909 GCA_038322185.1 Haliangiales bacterium | reverse complement strand
GAAGGCGAGGGAATAGCCCACCACCGCCCAGAGCACGGTGACGACCCCCAGCGCGAAGAACGAGTGCATGAACGTCGAGAGGACGTTCTTGCCCTGGACCATGCCTCCGTAGAACAACGCCAGGCCCGGCGTCATCAGCATGACGAGGGCGGCGGAGATCAGGAGCCACGCGGTATCGCCGTCGATCATCCCCGACACTGTGACCGGGGTTTTGTTTCCGGCGGGTAACCGGCTCGCAAAAAGCTACTTCGTGCCGAACAGGCGGTCGCCGGCGTCGCCCAGACCGGGGACGATGTAGCTCTTCTCGTTGAGGCGCTCGTCGACCGCGGCCGTGTAGACCGGGACATCCGGATGCGCGGCGTGGAAGACCTTGAGCCCCTCGGGGCACGCGAGCAGGCACACGAACTTGATCGAGCGCGGGCCGCTCGCCTTGATGCGTTCGATCGCGGCGACGGCGGAGTTGCCGGTCGCGAGCATCGGGTCGACGACGATCGCATCGCGGTCGGCCATCGTGTCGGGCACCTTGTAGTAGTACTCGACCGCGGTGAGCGTCTTGGGATCGCGATAGAGCCCGATGTGACCGACGCGCGCCGACGGCAAGATGTCGAGCATGCCGTCGAGGATTCCGTTGCCCGCGCGCAGGATCGAGATCAGCACCGTCTTCTTGCCGTCGAGCAGCGTGCCGGTCATCGGCGCGATCGGCGTCTCGATGTCGACCTTCGTCGTCGGGAGGTCTCGCGTGACCTCGTAGGCAAGCAGCATGCTGATCTCGCGCAGCAGCGCGCGGAACGAGCTGGTGCTCGTATCCCTCGAGCGCATCAGCGTCAGCTTGTGCTGAACGAGCGGGTGATCGATGACGTTAACTTTGCCGGTCATGCGCGCGGCAAACGTATCACTAGCGCTGCGCCACCTGCGACGTGCTGGCCGCATGCGACGCGGCGTTCACTGTTGCGATCGACAGGGCCGCGACGAGGGTCACGCATGCTGCAAACAATGCGTCCCGAAGTCGGTTCTTGCGCTGGCGGGTGGCGATGGTCTCGAGGCGATTGGAAGTCTTGGTCGTGGTGATCATGGGAGCGTCCTGTTTCGGCAAAGGCGAGCTCCGGTACTGCGACTGGGATGCCACTTGATTGCCGCCGGATTCCGGCTAGTTACCGGTCGGTGACGCGGCTTTGCCCTGTCGCACCGGGTGTCGCAGCGACGGTCGCCCCGCCAAACGATCAGAAGACGGTGCCGTCGGACTTGATGCGGATCGGTGAGCCGCCGCCCGCGCGAAGGCGCGCGGCGACCGCACGGCCAGCGGCCCAAGTGCCGCCCTCGAGAATGTTCGCGAGAGGCAGATCCATGGGCGACTTGCCGAGCTTCTCGCGAACGCCCTCGGCCACGCGATCGAGCAGCGCGACGGTGAGCGCACGCCACTCGACGATCACCTCGTCACCCGGCGCATGCTCATCGCGGAGCACGCCGTCGTGCTTGGGCACGAGCACACCGAGGTCGACGAACAGGCCGCCATTGCGGTACTCGGGCAAGCCGGTCAGTGCGCCGGGAAGCGTGACCGACAGCCCCCCGCGGCCGAGCGGCTCGAACAGCGAGTAGGCGAGCCACTGCGAGAGCTTGTGAAACGGCACCATCCCGGCCGACGGTCCGGTTCCCTCCGCGGCGGGATGCGTCCATACATCGCCAAGGTTGAAGCCGCCGATCTCGATGCGGCCGGGCCAGATCGGGGCGAGACCCTCGAGCAGCGCGCTGAGGATCGATGGTGCGTCGATCTTCGTGACCATCTTGCGAATCGCCGAGCCGCCGGGCGCGCGCTTCTCGATCGAGATCCACTGCAGATGATCGAGCAAGCCGCCGGGGCGCTCGCCGGGGAAGATGTCGGGTGCGGCGATCAGCGCATCGCCGAGCGCATGCATGAGGCCGATGCGACCGTCGAGCCCGACGAGCGGATTGGCGGCGGTGGCCTGGAAGGCCTGGCCGACTGCCGCGGGGTCGAGCGCCTTGAGCGCACTCGCGTCGACGCGAAACGGATGGGTCTGCGGCTCGGACGAGAACAGGCCGGTACGGAACGCCCAGTAGCTCGCGACGGCGAGACCTTCGGACCGGCCGAGCGACAGGTTGCTGCCGACCTCGCGGAACTTCCATGTATCGCCGGCGCCTGCATCGAGCAGGACACTGACCATCACGAGGTCGATCCACGACCGGGCGCGCTCGTCCTCGGGCAGCGCGTTGAGCTTGGTGTCCAGCGTCGCAACGCGATCGATGCCGCCGGCGCGGAAGTGATTCATCCGGCCATGCACCGGAATCACCAGCGACGGGTACTGCGCGTGCGTGACCGCGATGACCTCGTCGATGACCTTGGGCATGGCGGCCATGTCGATCGCGAAGTGCGCCAGCTTGCCCGCAACGCCGGCTTCCAGGATGTTCTCGCATCGCGCGCGAATCGCGAGCGGCGACCGCAGGTACTCGACGGCGGTCTCGGCAGAGGACATCGAACTGAGACCCTACCGGACCCGTCGCGTCATTTGAAGACGGCGACGGGTACGACTGCGCGGTTCGTGCCGTGGCCGACGTGCAAGGTCGTCTCACCATCGATCTTCGCATGCAGCATCATGCCGGATGCGTCGAGGTCGACGATGGATTCGTCGCGTACGACCCAGCGGCTGGCGAACGTGACGTCCTCGATGCGGGCCAGGGTGTCCAGCGACTTGGCCCGCACCTGGATCTCGCTCCCGACATGGACGCTGATGCGGCTGGGCTCGGTCCAGATCATCACGATCGCGGGCGGCCCGACGCGGGTCGGAATCGCGACATCCTGGCCGTACGAATTGACGTGAACGACCGTCTCGCCCTCGTAGTTCCCGCCCACGCGCAGGTGATAGCCGTCGTAGGACGGCGTGACGGACACGAGCTCCTCGTCCTCGACCCACCACGCGACCTCGCCGAGCTCCCACACCGGCGCGCCATCGATCGACACCAGCAGATCGGTCGCGGCGCCGCGCGGAATGTCGAGCGACTCCTGATCGACCTCGACCGTGGGATTCGAGAGACAACCGGTGAGCACGACCGCTGCGAGAGCAAAGCGCTGCATACGATCGGTCGTAACGCTCGCCGACGGTGAAGGCGAGATTTCAGCGTGCGTGCGTGTCGCTTACGGAAGCGGTTATCACCACGGGATGCGCCTTGTTGCCGACGAGCTTGTACGTGGACTGCGCGTCGCGAAACACCAGCTCGTCGGTCGGACGCTCGATGCCATCGCGAAGCACGTTGCCGATCACGGTGACGGTGGCGCCGACCGCGATGCTGATCTCGTGCATGCGGCCGTTCTCGACGATCGGAAACAGCAGCTCGACATGGCTCGCATCCACGAGCACGCGCAGCCGCGATGCCTCCAGCACGAACGGCTTGATCACGAGGCGCTCGATCAGCACCAGTGGGTTGGTCAGAGAGTTGGTGGCCCCGGCGAAGAACTTCGTCCACGCGACCACACACGGCACGCCAGCGAGCGGTGGCACGATCACGTCGTCGTCGGCGGTCGCCCGCGCGATGCCCGTTGCCCGGACCACCGCACCATCGGGCGAGCTCGCGGTGAGCTCCGGCACGCCACGCAGTGCGCGCCAGCGCCGGAGTCGCAGCTTCAGGCTCACTCGGTGAGGCCGCTGGCCTTGGTCATGTGCTTCGACTTGTGCTTCGGTTTCTCGGTCATCAAGGGGAGTCGATGAGACTATCAAGAGATCATGAAACGCGCCGCTTTCGCCCTCCTCCTCAGCGCCTGCACCACGCTGGGTCCGATGCCCGCGACGACCGGAATCTCTGCGATGCCCATCGGTCGGCCCGGCATGGAGGCGCAGGTCGGCGTGATCCCCGGTTTTCATGCGAGTCAGTCGGCGCAGAACGAGGCGAAAGGCGACAGCATCAGCGCGCTCTCCGTTCTGCTCGATCCGGATCGCTGGCTCGGCGTGAAGGGATTTCTCGTCGGTGGCCGCATGTTCGGGCAGTCAGGAGACCGGCCGATCGAGCCGTACATCGGTTACCGGCGCCGGCTCGTCGAGGCGATCTCGGTCGGTGCGGTGTTCTTCGGCTCGACCAAGCGCACCGAGAATTACGCGAACTATCACGGCGTGCGCCTCGGCGGTGAAGCACTGCTCGATGTCGAGCTGTACTCGCCGAACCCGTGGTCGCGCATCCACGCGCAAGGCGCAGTGCAGGTCGCGCGTGACCTCGCGAGCGGCGTCTATTGCGTCGACTCCGAGGGCGTCGGGATCGATTGCGATGAAGATCCTGCTAACAACACGGTCATCTCCGGAAAGTTCGTGGGCTTCTACCCCTCGGCGACCGCGACGCTCGCCGTCGACGTCGGCAAGCACGTCGGCGTGTTCGACAGCTTGCGCATCGCGCTCCTCGGTACCGCGGGTCAGATGCCGCTCGTGCTCAACGGCGAGGAGAACGGCACCGGCAACTACTACAAGATCGGTTTGTCGCTGTCCGTCGCGTTCGGTCTCGGTCGCGCTGCTTCGAACGAGTGATTCATGAGCCTCGCGGATCGGCGTTCGCTGCGAATCTTCACCCTGTGCGTGCTGTACGTCGCGCAGGGCATTCCGTGGGGATTCATGGCGACGACGCTGCCGGGCTATCTCATCGAGAAGAAGCTCCCAGCCGAGTTCGTGACCACGGCGCTGTCGTTCACCACGCTGCCCTACGCGTTCAAGTGGGTGTGGGGACCGATCATCGACACGGTCACGTGGCGCCGCTTCGGGCGGCGGCGACCGTGGATCATCTTCGCGCAGGCGATGATGGGCTTGACCGTCATCGCGATGGTGACGTTCGACGTTGCAACGCACGTGAAGTTGCTCGCGCAGATGATTTTCATCCACACGGTGTTCAACGCGCTGCAGGATGTCGCCGTCGACGCGCTCGCGGTGGACCTTCTCCCCGACGACGAGCGCGGTCAGGCGAATGGTCTCATGTACGCCGCCAAGTACGGAGGCGGTGCGGTGGGCGGCGTTGGCATGGCGAAGCTGATCGCGTGGCAGGGCCTCGACTTCGCACTGATCGCGCAGGCGTCGACGTTGTTCGCGATCATGCTCGTGCCTCTGCTCGTGCGCGAGCGCGACGGCGATCCGCCGCCGCGCCAGCCCGCCCGCGAGAGCGTCGCGGCGCTGCGCCAGGCCTTCTCGCTGCGCTCGACGCTCGTCGCCGCGTTGCTGATGCTCAGCATCAACTTCGGAGTCGCGCTCGTCGGTGGCGCTAGCTACCCGCTGTTCATCAACAAGTTGGGCTGGAGTGCGGAGAAGTACTCCGAGCTCACCGGCGGCTGGGGCCTGGGCGTCGGGTGCATTGTCGCTGCAACCGCCGGCGCGCTCGCCGATCACGTCGGCCGGCGACGCATGGCGGCGATCGCATCGGTCGGGCTCGCGGTCACCTGGTTCGTGTTCGCGAACACCACGAGCTGGTGGACGAATGAGGTCTACATCTACGCGATGGCGCTGGTGCAGACAGCGTTCATCGCGACGCTATCGGTCGCGACGATCACGCTGTGCATGGACCTGTCGTGGCCTCAGGTCGCGGGCTCGCAGTTCACTGCGTACATGGCACTGTCGAACTTCTCGTCCTCGCTCGGTTACCAGTTCGCGGGTACCGCGATGAAGTGGTCGAGCTTCAGCCACATCTGGCTGGTCGCCGGCAGCGTGCAGCTGGTCGTGACGCTGCTCTTGATTCCGATCGACCCGGGCCAGACCCGCCGGGAGCTGCCGTACCCACCGGGCGCCCGGATCCCGCGGCTCGGCATGATCGCGCTCGGCGCGCTCATGGTCGTGCTGATCGTGATGACGGGCTACATCACCTGGAAGACGATCGGCTAGACTCACGGTGATGCGCGCGCTGCTTGTCTTCGTCTTGTTCGCCGGCTGCACCCAGCCGCGCAGCAAGACCTGCACGGACATCTGTTCGCGCGAGAACGATTGCGTGACCGCGACGCAGAGCCAGATTCCGTTCGACGAGAAGGAGTGCGTCGCTGCGTGCGAGGTGCTTCGTGGCGATCAGCAGAACCTGGCGAAGGTCGAGCAGCACAAGGAGTGCGTGATGAAGAATGCCACGTCGTGCCCGGCGGTCCTCGAGTGTCCGTGAAGCAGCTCGAGTAGCTCAGTCGAGATCTTCAGCCGACTTCAGGATCTCGACGATGAAGTCCTTGCGCACGCGGATGAGGCTCGTCGCCTTGCCGAACGCGAGGAGTCCAACCGCAGTGCCCGTCGGCGTCACGACGCCGCCGGTGACCTCTTCCTTGCCCATGTCGAGGACGCAGGTCTTGTTGTTCTTGCGGGCCCGCGCGCAGTCGTCGCTCGCCATCTTGGTGGCGTCGGTCGTCTTAGACGAATCGGCATGGGAGACAGCGGGAACGAGGAGCAGGGCGGCAGACAGAAAGAGAGTGCGCATGCTCCAAAGACACGGGGCGGAGGGGCTGGTTGCGGCTCAGTCCTCGCGGCGTTCCGCCTGCTTGCGACGGGTTTCGCGCCACTGCGCGAAGTGCCGGTCGATGACGGCGCGGTCGGCGCGTGCACGGGCGAGTGTGCGGCGTGCGACACCGACCCCAAGCTGGTGCTCGTCGAGGGCCGCCTCGACGCGGAGCTCCTCGCCAACGGCGGCCTCGAGCTCACGCCGCCGCCGCATGATGTACTGCTCGGCGACCGCGAAGACACTCGCGCCTTCGCTGACCCGCGCCTCGCGTGCCGCGATCGCCTTCGCGAGCACCTCGCGCGCGAGCTGGGTCCGCGCCCGCGCCGCATCGAGCCGCGCCTGCGCTTCGCGTGCAGTACCGACGGCGTCGGCGAGCTCGGAGCGCTTGCCGCGCTCTGCCCGTTCACGTGCGTCGCGTACCGCGGCGAGCCGGTAGCGTCCCTGGTCGGCCACGCCGCGATGTTACACTGCGGCTCATGGGGACGGGCACGGCGCGAGTGGGCAGGGCGATCGTCGCCGCGCTGGCTCTCACAGCGTGCGCCGCGGAGATGTCGATGGGTGTGGATCTCCAGCACGCGAATGCGCGCGCGCAGTTTCAAACGCCGCCCGACCTCATCCGCGTCGTCGAGACCGACCTGATCGAGGCGTACGACGTGCTCGGCGATATCGAGGTCGTCGCGCGCCAGCGCGGTGCATTTGGTCAGGTGCCCACGCGCGAGGACGTGGTTCGCACGCTGCAGCAACGCTCGGGCCGGCTCGGTGCGCACGCCGTCGTCCTGTTCGAGTGCGGTCAGCTCGGGTCGAGCCTGTGGAGCTACAACGAGCTCCGGTGTCATGGACGTGCGGTCCGCCTCCGCTAGCCTCGCGCTCGCGGCGTGCATCGCTGCGTGTAGCGCGACGTCGCCGCGCCCATTGCCGCCGCGTCGCGTTCAGCAGCCGCAGACCCCGCCGGGCGCCAGCCCGCAACGACCACTCGATCTGCCGCAGCTCGCCGAGGCGCCCGTCGAGCACGAGCGCTACTTCGGGTGGATCATCGCAGCCGATCTACCCTCGGTGATCCCGCTCACTTACTGGGCGTTCTATCCCGAGAAGGCCTATTACGCTGCGCCGTCACTGCTGCTGCCGCCGCTGATTCACGCGCTGCACGGCGAGGGCGAGAGGGCGCTGATCAGCGTCGGCCTGCGGTCGCTGATGCTCGGTGGCGTCTACCTCGCCGGTCGGTCCATTCGCGCGGAGTGCGAACGCGCCGAGTTCTTCTGCTTCCCGCTCCCGTCGATGATGCTGATGAATCTCGCCATCATCCCGGTCCTGCTCGTCGATGCCCTGTTCCTCGCGCGACGAGAGGTGCCTGCCAAGGGCTGGCGTCGGCTCCCGGTCGTGCCCTCGGTCTCCGCCGGCGCGGATGGCGGCAAGTCGCTGATTCTGTCCCGCCAGTTCTGACCCGCACCGGGTGTTACACTGCCGGCGCATGGTCCACGCGGGCGGCGCGCCGATCGACCGCTACGTCGTCTTGGAGCACCTCTCCGAGGGCGGGATGGGTGCGATCTACGTCGGCAAGAAGATGGGCGCCGGCGGCTTCGAGATGGAGGTCGTGCTCAAGCAGCTGCTGCCCGAGTTCACACAGCAGGAAGAGTTCATCGATCTATTTTTGCGCGAGGCCAAGCTCTCCGCGACGCTCGATCACGCGAACATCGTCCACACGATCGACCTGGTGACCGCCGGCGGCGAGTACTTCATCGTGATGGAGTACCTGCCGGGCGGTGACCTGCGCACGCTCCTCAAGAAGGCGAAGCGGCGCGGCAAGCGGTTCTCGCCAGCGGCCGCGATCTACATCTGTCGCGAGATCCTGTCGGCGCTCGCTTACGCGCACAGCAAGCGCGACTTCGACGGCAACCCGCTCAAGCTGATCCATCGTGACGTGTCGCCCTCGAACGTCCTGCTGTCCCACGCGGGCGAGGTGAAGCTGACCGACTTCGGCATCGCGAAGGCGGCGACGCACACGTCCCTGTTCTACAAGGTGAAGGGGAAGATCGGGTACCTGTCGCCCGAGCAGGCGAAGAGCGAGTCGCTCGATCACCGCAGCGACCTCTACTCGATCGCCGTGTGCATGTACGAGATCCTCACCGGCGAGCGCTTGTTCGTGCACGCGGGGCTCACCACCTCTGCCGACGAGATCTACTCGCAGCCGGTTCCGCTGATCTCGAAGAAGGTCGGCGGGCTCCCCGCGGAGCTCGACGCGATCATGCAAAAGGCGCTCGCGCTGTCCGCGGACAAGCGCTACCAGACCGCCGGCGAGCTGCAGGAAGCGCTCATGCGCTGCGCCCATCGCAACGGTCTGCTCATGTCGGCGCCAGAGCTTGCCACCGAGCTGCGCGAGCTGTGCGGCCCGCCCGAGGCGTGGCGCGGCGACGACGACGACGACGAGCCAGGCGAGGCACCGCGCGCGGGCACCGAGGTCTACGACGCGCTCGACGATGATGATGACGACGATGATGACAACGACGACGTGATACCGGTCCAGCCCTCGGGGCCGCGGTCGATTCACAGCATCGCCGCACGCGCTCGTTCGCCGCAGCCAGCGAGCCCGATGCCGTCGCTGATCCCGCCGGGGCTCGCGCCTCCAAAGACCGAGGTCGATCGATTCGCGGGTGTCGAGCTGACCTCGATCATCAACATGATGGATCTCGACGAGCAGGGCTCGAAGCCGCTCGTCGACCTCAACGTCGCGCCGACGCTCGACTCGGGTCCGCGCCTGATGGACTCGGGTCAGCGCTCAGGTCCGCGCACGCTGGACTCCGATCCGGGCCTGAGCTCCTTCGTGTCGTCACTGAGCCACCCGCCCGACACGATCCCATCGACGATGCGCAACGTCGCGCCGCCGATGCCGGGCCACGCAATGCTTCCGAACGAGCGTCCATACACGCCGCCGCCGCTCGACCCGTCAGAGATGATGCCGACCGCGCCGCGCCGCGTGCAAACTGAAGCGCCGTACCGGCCGCCACCCGACTCCACGTCCGTGTCGAGGCGCCGAGCTCCATCGTCGTTCGCCCTCAAGCCGTGGATGGTCGTTGTCGCGCTGATCATCGTGGCCGGCGTCGCCGCGCTCGTCGTCGCGCTGTCGGGTCCGAACGTGCCGAGCGGAAACTAGCGCGATCACTCGTCAATCAAAGGGGGTGGGGGTCTAGACACCAGGGCCGCGTGCGGTCTACCATCCTGTCCGTCGGATGACCAAAGACCGTTCCAATGTCACCGCGCTCCTGGACGACGCTCCGTCCTACTCGCGGCAGAACGCGGGTGGCATCTTCGTCGTCATCAAGGGCCCTGATCGCGGCGAAGCCGTCCGGCTGACGGGCGAGCCCGTGTCGTTTGGCTCGGGCCCGCAGTGCAGCCTGGTGCTCACCGACAAGACCGTGTCGCGCAAGCACGTCGAAGCGTCACTGCTCGGCGACGAGGTCATGATGACCGACTGCGGCTCGACGAACGGCACGTTCATCCAGGGCTCGCGCTTCGAGAAGATTTCGATCGGCTTTGGCGCCGAGGTGAAGCTCGGACGCACGGTCATCAAGTTCCTTCCCGACGAGGAGATCGTCGATCCCGAGCCGTCGGCGCAGGCTGCGTTCGGCTCGATCGTCGGCGGCGACACCAAGGTCCGCCAGATGTTCACGCTGCTCGAGGACGTGGCCGCGACCAACGCGACCGTGCTCATCGAGGGCGAGACCGGCACCGGCAAGGAGCTGATCGCCGAAGAGGTTCACAATCACTCGCCGCGCAAGGACGGTCCGTTCGTCGTGTTCGACTGCGGCAGCGTCCCGCGCGAGCTGATCGAGTCGATGCTGTTCGGCCACGTGAAGGGCAGCTTCACCGGTGCGCTCACCGATCGGAGGGGCGCATTCGCCGAGGCGCACGGCGGCACGATCTTCCTCGACGAGATCGGCGAGATGGCGCTCGACCTGCAGCCGTCGTTGCTGCGTGTGCTCGACAAGCGCGCGGTGCGCAAGGTCGGCTCGAACACCTACGAGAAGATCGATGTCCGCGTCGTCGCGGCGACGAACCGCGATCTGCGCGCCGAGGTCGCCAAGAAGGCGTTCCGCGAGGATCTCTACTATCGCCTCGCGGTCATTCGCGTGAGCGTGCCGCCGCTGCGCGAGCGCGGCAGCGACATCCCGCTGCTCATCCAGCACTTCGTCAACAACTTCGGTCCGAACCTGCAGGTCACGGCCGATGACATGGCGCGCCTCGTCCGCCACAGCTGGCCGGGCAACGTGCGCGAGCTGCGTAACGTGATCGAGCGCGCGTGTCTGCTCGCGCGCGGCAACCAGATCAACCTCGAGGACGCGCTCGTCAGCGAGGCGGCGCCGAGCCTCGGCATCCGGACCGATCTGCCGTTCAAGGAAGCCAAGGGGCAGCTCGTCGAGCGCTTCGAGCAGGAGTACATCGAGGACCTGATGCGCCGGCACAAGATGAACTTGTCGGCCGCAGCGCGCGAGGCGCAGATCGACCGCAAGCACCTGCGCGAGCTGATCCGCAAGTACGGCCTCGACCCGCGGCATCCGACCGAGGGCGCGACCGGCGCCGACGACGAGCTCGAGTAGCTCGCGTAGGCTACGAGGTTGGCCTACTCGTCGATCTTCACGCGGACGGACAGTCGATCATCCTTGATGTCGACGTCGTACTTCTTCCGCGTCTCGGTCACGATGTCGTAGACCTCGACGACGTGCGCGCCCATCGTCGTGACGATGCGCTTCGCGGTCGGGCAGGTCTGGCCGCTCGGCTGACCGTCGACGTAGATGTAGTAACGGTTCTTCGCCTTGCACGTCTCGATCTTGATACCCGGGCCCGACTTCGCGGGCTTCACGGGATCGAGCGCGATGTTGTAGACGCCGGCACCGTCGACCTCCGCGATGTGGAGCGCGTGACCGGGGAGCAGCACGGCAAGCGTGTGGCGATCGGCGCTACCGGGCTGCTTCAGCGGCGACTTGCCGATCTCCGCACCGTCGAGGAACACGCGCGCACCAGACGGCGTGCTCGTGACCTCGAACTGATCGGACTTCTGCGCGGACTGCACGGTGTTGCTACTGGCGGCTGATCCCGCACCGGAGCCCGCGTTGGAGCTGGCCGCATTCGATCCCTCCGCGACCACAACGGCGGAGCCCGCGTCCGAGCCGGCTGAACCCGCGCTGCCGGCCATCGCCGAGCCCTCCGCGGAGCCTGCGGCCGAGCCGGCCGATCCGTCGCTGCCCGTCGCGAGCGCTGCGGATCCCGAGCCCACGTCGCTCGCCAAGCCCGAGCCCGATTCCGATCCGGCGCCGGAGCCTGCAGTAGCGGACCCGACGAGGTTCGATCCCACGTCCGCTGCAGACCCGGTGTCCGAGCCCATCGCGACGGTCGTGGGCTCCGCGTTCTTCTTCATGACGAATTCGTTGTACGCGTAGTAACCGCCGCCGCCGAGCACACCGAGGGCGATCACGATCGCCGCGATGCGAGGCAGCCTCGACGATGGAGTCGTCGGCAGCGTCGGGTGCGACGGTGCTGGCAGCTCCGACACCGACGGCGCCGCCATGTTCGGAACCGAGATCGACGGCTGGCTCACCGGACGCGCGGGCGGCGGCGGTGCCAGGCTCGGCATCGTGCCCGACGGATCGGGCTCGTCGAGCGGCGTCGAAGCGGGCGGCGGATCCGCAGAGAAGTCGTTGAGCGAGTCGGAGCTCGACGGCGACGAGATCGCAGGTGCGGTGATCGCGTCCTGGGGGCGAAGCGGCTCGCCGGTACGATGCAGCTCGGGACGCTGGAGCGGTGCGAGATCCGAGGTCGCGAGCTGCGCGCGCTTGGTGAGCGCCTCGAGCTGCCCCATCGACATCTCGCCGGTCGTCGATTCGAAGTTGTGGCCCGGCGTCGGGCGCGGCGCGTTGCGGGGCGCAGAACCTGGGGGCACAGCGAGCGCGGGCCCGTCGTCATCCGATAGCTCGAGCTCGGGCTCGTCGCTGAGCATCGCGATCGGATCCGGAATCGTCGTCGGTCCCGACGGCGGTCCGGCGCCGTACTCGGCCGCGCGATCCTCGGTCGGATCGGGCATCGCGTCCCAACCCTGCGTCAGGGCGCTGACCTTGGACGTCGGCGTGAGCTTGGGGACCGACGGGATCTGCGGCGGCATCCTCGCCGCGCTCATACCGGGGATCGTGCTGGTGCCACCACCGGAGCCCGGCGGCGGCACGACGCCCGGCGGGATCGGAATCGGCGGGGGCGTCATCCCCATCATCGTCGCGGCGGGCGGCTTCTGCGTCGCAAGGCCCCCCGTGCGCGGGATCGGCGTGGTCGCCGGGCTGAACGTCGGCATTGCCGACGGCTCGGTGCGCGCCTCGGGCCGACGCGCGATCGGCTGCGTTGCCTGATCCTCGGACGTGGGTGCGCCGTGGAGGTTGAGCGCGACCATGCCAGAGACGTTGCCCTCGTTGAGCAACGCGTAGCGCTCGATCGTGGTCTTGACCTGCGCGCCGACATCTTTACGCGTGCCGGGAACCGGGGCCACGCGCAGTGCTGCATCGAGTGCATCAGCGAGTGCGCGTGCATCGGGGAAGCGCTCGAACGGGGAGCGTGCCAGGCAGCGCTGCAGCACGCGGACGATCGGACGCGGCAATGCGGGCTCGATCGGCGGACCGCCGAGGATTGCCTGCGCGATTGCGGCCGGTGAGTCGCCGCGGTACGCGCGCTGACCGGTGACGAGCTCGTACGCGATGACACCCAGGACGAAGACATCCGTCGCTGCCGACGTCGCTTCGCCGGCGATCTGTTCCGGCGCCAGATACGGGACGCGGCTCGCGAGACGCGGTGACTCCGCGGGGCGCGCGGGCATCGTGGCGGCGAGGATGCCGAAGTCGGTGACCTTCACATCACCGTCTGCGGTGACGATCACGTTTGTCGGCGACAGTCCGAGATGCGAGAGGCCGCGGCCGTGCGCGTAGCCCACGGCGCGTGCAGCTTGCGAGACCAGTGCGAGGGCACCGCCAGCGGCGATCGCGACGCTCGCGAGCTTCGCTTCCTGCAGCAAGCGGAACACATCCAGACCGGCGACAAATTCGACGGCCGTGAACGTCTGCCCCTGCGCAACGCCGAACTCCGACATGCGTGCGATGCGCGGATGCTCGAGGCTACCGTACGAGCGCGCGGCCGCAGACAGTGCCTGCGCCGACGGGCCGGTGGTGAGCTCGGCAAGGAATCGCTTCACCGCGAACTGACGTTCGAAGCCGGCGACGCCGAATACCTTGGCGCGGGCGACCACTCCGTTGGGGCCGCCACCGATGGGCTCCAGCAGTTGATAACGCCCGACGCGTTCGGTCGCGGTCGAGGAGTCCTTCACGCGAGGGTCGACTTTACCTGATAGGGGGCCGATGACGCGATGCGTTGGTCAAGGGATCGATCATCGCGCCTCTAACTTGCTCTCGACGGCGAAGGCTGGCACGAACGAAAGGATGGGTAGGAGCAAACGGACGCCGGAACGCTCGAGGCTCGTGCGTGCGGGTGACCCGCCGGCCCCGTCACGCCGTCAGCGGCCTGACGGCGGTGAGGACGACGACGCCAAGCACGCCGCCAAGGACGTCGAAAACGCCAAGGACACCAAGGAAGGCGGCGTGCCAACGGCGGAGCCGACCGCGCTGACGCAGACCGACCTCAAGGCGCTCGACGACGAGTCAGCATCGGCCGCCGATACGCCGACGCGGCCCGATCCGAAGGACCTGCCGGCAATCGATCCACCGGATCCGAAGGCCGAGCCGTGGCCCGACGCGACGCCGCCACCGATGCGCCCGGTCGAGCCTCCAAACGATGCGGGCCGCCTGCGAACCGAGACCCTCGCCGGGAACGCCTCGCCGTTTGGCCGCCCACCCGACATGCCGGGCAAAGAAAATCTCCCACCGCTCGTCCTCGGGGACGTCGAGAACCCGGCGCATATGCCGGGGCCGCTCGAGATTCCGGGCGGAAACCCCGACGATCCTGCGCCGGTCCCCGGCCAGGTGCCGCCGGGCGACTCGCGATCGCTGCGTCGGGACAACGAGTTCGCGCTGATCTATCGCGTTGGGACCTGCGTGATCACCCGATCCGGGCGCATCGGGACCCGCGGCCAATGGCGGGTAGTCGATTATCCGACATCGACGTTTGCCTCGAACAGCTATGCGAAGGAGTGCTCGCGATTCGTCTCCGAGGGGTTCTCGGACTATCGTGAGTGAAGTGGCAGTAGACGACGACGACAAGAAGCGATCGTCGTGGCTCATGCGATGGGCGACCGAGGCACCCAAGCGCTGGCTCGGCAAGCGCAGCACGATCGGCCAGGATGTCGTCGGTGGCGCCGATGGGCTCTCGTATCTGCGGCATCTCGTGCGTGGGAACCGCCTGCGCCGGCGCGACGCGTTCGCCGAGATGTCGCCGGATGCGCCCCCGGTGCTCATCATCCACGGCTTCCTCGGTACCCGCGGCTCGATGTACCTGCTCGAGCGCCGGCTCGTCGAGGATGGCTTCGTGTGCGTGTCGTTCAACCTCGGGACGCTCAACGTTCGCGACATCCGGCGGTCGGCGTTTTTGATCCACCGCAAGATCGAGCGGATCCTGGCGCAGACCCCCTCGCAGAAGATCGACATCATCGGCCACTCGATGGGCGGCCTGATCGGCCTCTATTACGTCAAGAAGCTCGGTGGCCACACGCGGGTCCGCAAGCTGATCATGATGGGGACCCCGCTGCGCGGCACGTGGAGCGCGCTCGCGGGCGTGCTCACCCTGGGCCTGTGGTCAACCTCGTCCTGGCAGCTCCTGCCGCGAAGCCGGTTCCTGGACGAGCTCGCGCAGGGGCCGATCCCGCCTGGCGTGGACGTCTCGACCATCGCCGCAGCCCGCGATTGGGTGGTTCCGCTGACCACGACGCGGCTTCAAGGGGTCTCCGCCATGACAGTACCCCTGGGGCATTCCAGCCTGGTAGTGTCCGAAGAGGTCTACCGGCGCGTGGTTCACACGCTGCGCCCCCCGCACAGTGACCGCGATGACGACTAAGCATCGTCCGATTGCTTGCGCCTCCTATTACTTGGGCACTAGAATTTTCGAGTCCTTGTAGTCGGTCTCCGGTGGTGACCGGCGTGACTTCCATGAACGACCGTCCCCGCTTCGCGCTGCGCTTCATCTCGGGCAAGTACCAAGGGGGCGAGTTCCCGCTTCGTATGAACCGGGAGATCATCATCGGTCGTTCCAGCGACCTGGACATGGTGCTCGTCGAGGACATGGTCTCGCGTCGTCACGCCAAGATCAGCTCGAGCGACGCCGAGGTCTACATCCAGGACATGGGCTCGACGAACGGCACGTTCGTCAACGGCGAGAAGATCGCCGGTCGCGCCCTGCTCCACGAGGGTGACCGCATCCTGGTCGGGACTTCCATCATCAAGGTCGTCGGCGTCGAGGGGCAGGTCGCCCAGCAGTCCGAGGCCGAGGCGCGGCGCCGGCTCGAAGCCGGAGCGCAGCAGCGTCAGGCCACCCAGGGCCGCCCGATGTCCGGTGTGATCGAGGAGATTCCGCTCCCCGATCTCCTCCAGCTCCTCTCGACGAGCCGCAAGTCCGGCGTGCTGTCCGTCAACAACGGCGTCTCGATCGGTAAGATCTTCCTGCGTAAGGGCCAGATCTACTTCTCGACGATCAACGAGGACTTCGCGGTCAGTCCGCAAAAAGCCATCTACCGCATGCTGACCTGGGAGACGGGCACGTTCGAGCTCGAGCCCGGTGGCGAGATGCAGGTGATGAACGAAGTGCAGGAGTCGACCGAGGGTCTGCTCATGGAAGGCGTGCGGCAGCTCGACGAGTTCCGCAACCTCCAGAAGCAGCTGCCCCCGCTGGGATCGCCGCTCGCGGTACCGACTCCGCTCGCCGGCAAGCTGCGTGAGCTCACGCCGTCGGAGCTCGACACATTCCAGCTTGTCCTCGATCACGGTCAGCTCCAGAAAGTTCTCGATAACTTTCCGGGGACCGACCTCGACGCAGCGCAGACTGTCATCCAGCTGATGAAGCGCGAGTTCGTCGTCGTCCCATAGAGCGGCCGGCGCTACAATCGAACGGTGCCGCCACCGCAGCACGTTCGCACCGAGACCATCGATAGCGATGCCCGTCTGCGCACGCCGTACCGGGGCATCGCGACTGGGCGGGCGTCGCTGCGGCTCACCGTGTCGATCGCCGCGCGTGGGCTGAACCCGTGCGAGGTGCGGATCGACGTCGACGATACGTCCGTCGAAGTCTTCGACCATCGGGGCTGCTTCGCGGTGACCGCGATCGATCAGCTATTCGTCGTCGAGCGGCAGCCGCCGGCCTGGCGATTCCTCACGTGGTTTGGCGTGTTCGCGCGGCGCCACGGTCTGCCTGACCGCCTGCTCGTCGAAACTCCGGACGGTCGGGTGGCGCGATATGTCGAGCGCGCGATCGAGGATCGGCTCGGCCTGCGTGACGAGCGGGTGCGAGGCGAGGCTCCGCTCGCCGAGTGAGATCGCGCAGGACTTCCGTGATACGACCAGGCTCGTGATTCGCGAAGCTGCGTCGATCATCTTGCTGCGTCGCTCACCGACGGGCTTTGAGGTGTTCTTCGTGCGCCGTCACAAGGGTTCGAGCTTCATGGCGTCGGCCTATGTGTTCCCGGGCGGTGCCGCCGACGAAGGAGAAGATGCGCGGACGGCAGGTGCACGCGAGCTGTTCGAAGAAGCCGGCGTACTCCTCGCGAAGAAGTCCGACGACTACAACCGTAACTCGAGCACGCTCTTGCTCTCCGATCAGTCCGACATGCGCAAGCGCATCCTCGGTGGTGCGCGCGCGAAAGATGTTCTCGAGCTCGGCGGTCTGCAGTGGGCGACCGATTCGCTCGTGCCGTGGTCGCACTGGATCACGCCGTCGATCGAGCCAAAGCGATTCTCTGCGCGCTTTTTCGTCGTCGAGATGCCGGCCACACAGGAGCCGAGCTTCGACGAGACCGAGACCGTCGATATGATCTGGATCTCGCCAACCGATGCGCTCGCACGTGCGGGCGAGCTGCAGCTGCCGCCGCCCCAGGTGCGCACGTGCTGGGAGCTTGCCGAGCACACTTCCATCCGTGCGGTGCTCAATGCCGGCAAGACGCGCAGTGAAGAGCCGCATCCGATCATGCCGCGGCTCGCCCCGACCGCAGGTCCGGCACTGCTGCTGCCGTGGGACCCGGAGTATCTGACCGCGGGAACCGGTGAGAGCACGCCGCTGACCTATCACCCGAGCTGGGCGCGTGGCCCGTCGAGGTTCGTGCGCAACGGCGATTCGTGGAGCCACATCGAGGCGCCCACGTGATCGAGCATGCCCGCGTCGTGCTGCTGCGCTCGTCCCCCTCGGCATCGGGCGGGAAGGTGGAGGGGTTGGACCGAGGTTCCCGTGCAACGGGCCCGAGCAAAGCGAGGGACCCGGAGCCCGCGGGCTACGAGATGTTGCTGGTCCGCCGCCGCGAGACCCAGCTTCCCGGTGGCGGCGTTCACGACGGTGAAGATGCGCGCGTCGCTGCGGCGCGTACCGTGTTTGAAGATTGCGGTGTCCTGCTCGCGCGTGACATCGGCGGCCAAGCCGAGACCCTCGAGGTTCCGACCTTCGCGACCCTGCGTGGCAAGATTCTCGGCGGTGCCAATGCGACCGAGATCCTTCGCACTCACGGCCTGACCTGGTCGAGCGACACGATGCTGCCGTGGTCGCACTGGCTCACGCCGTCGATCCATCTGCTCGACGCAGTCGCGTCGATTCGCGCCCCAGCACAGCCGCGGCTTGCCGAGGCCGTGCAGACCTCGACGCGCGTCTACGTGACCGAGCTTCCCGGTGGTATGCGCACCGCGTTCGACAAGACCGAGTCGGTCACCGAGCATTGGATCTCCCCCGCATCAGCCGAGCCGCTCGCCGAGGAGCTCGCGCTGTCGCCGCTCCTCGTGCGCACGTGCTGGGAGCTCGCGCGTCATGTCTCCATCAAGGCCGTGCTCGAGACCGCGCGTAAGCGTGCGAGCGAGCAGCATCCAATTCTGCTGCGGCTCGCTGCGCGGGCCGACTCGCGTTGCCTGCTGCTGCCGTGGGATCCCGAGTACGAGACTGCGGGGCAGGGCGAGAGTCGTCCGTTCACCTATCAGCCGTCGTGGGCGATCGGCCCGAGCCGCTTCGTCCTGGAGGATCGCGCGTGGAAGCACCTCGCCGCACCTGGTTCGACGCGCGCGGTTTAGTCGTCGCTGCGCCGACCGGCGAGCGGCACCTGCCGTTCTTCGCCGGCGCGATGCACTACTGGCGTATCCCGCAGATCCGCTGGGGCGCATCCCTTCGCGCGCTCCACTCGCTCGGTCTCACTTGTGTCGAGACGTGCATTCCGTGGCGCATCCACCAGCCCGAGTCCGGCACTCACGCGTGGACCGGCGAGCGTGACCTCGCACGTTTCCTCGAGGCTGCGCGCACCGCGGGCCTCTCGGTGATCCTGCGCCCGGGCCCGACGGTGAACGCCGAGCTCGCGGGCTTTGGTCTCCCCGACTGGGTCCTCGCCGATCCCGACGTGCAAGCGCGGACCGCTCGCGGCACGCCCGCCTGGCTTCCCGCACCGCCGCACGCCTTCCCGATCCCGTCCTACGCCTCGAAGAAATTCCACACTCTCGTGCGCGCCTGGTTCGAGGCCGTCGCCGACGTGATCCGTCCGCATCTCGCGCCCGATGGTCCGGTCGTCGCGCTCGGTGTCGACAACCAAGCTCAGCTGTTCTTCCGCACCGCTGCCTTCGATCTCGATTACCACCCCGACGCGCTCGCCTGGTGGCGTGATGCGTCGGGCCTCGAGGCGCCGCCGCTCGAATACGCGCCCACCGATGCCGCGCGCTGCGCGCTGTGGCTGAAGTTCAAGGACGAGTACCTCGCGCGTGCATTGAGCGCGTTCTCGAAGATGCTCGATGACGTCGGTCTCGCTGGTATCGCGCGCTTTCACAACCTGCCGCCGGGTCACTACCAGCACGCCGACCTGACGCAGCTGCAGCACGCGATCGGCGGCCCGGTCGGCACCGACGCCACCACACCGCGCTCTCACTTCCCCGACCTGCGCCGTCGCATTGCGTCGCTCGTGGGCAACGCTTCCCCGCTGCCGCTCGCACCGCAAGTCGGCATCGGCTTCACCCCGTGGCTGCCGCCGCTCGACGATGCCGACGATCCGACGCGCGAGCGCGACCATCTCCTCACACTGCTCGCCTCGGGCATTCGTGGCTTCAACCTCTACATGGCAGTCGAGCGTGACCGCTTCTACGGTGCTGCGATCACGCGCTCGGGCCAGATCGAAGCCACGTGGATCAAGCCGCTGCTCGCCGCGCTCGCCGAGATCGAATGGCCGTCGCTGAGCCGCTTCCCGCCCCCCTCGATCGCGCTCGTCGACACCCGTGCCGATGCGCGCTTCGGCCTGCTCACGAATCTGATCGATCCGGTCACGCCGGTCCTCGCCGAGGCCCTGAGCCTTGGCCCGGCCGGTGCTGCCGAGCTCGGCACGGACCCAGCCGCGATCGCCGCGCGTCGCTGGCAGTCCGCGATCGCTCGCGCGCTCGAGCTCGCGCAGGTTCCGTACGCGATCGTCGACGAGTCGACGCCCGAGTCCGACCTCGCGACCTACCGGGCCGTGATCGCGCCGACTCTCGATCGCATCGATCGTGGCCTGCTCGAGCGCCTGCGTGCCCTCGCCGACCACAAGCGTGCGGTCGTCGTAGTCGGCCCCCAGTCGCCCACGCGTGACGAGCTCGATCAACCGCACGCCGATCCGCTACCCAAGCGTGTCGGCAAGTTGAAGGCCGGCTCGCTCGATGACATCCCGGGACTCGCCGACGATCTCGCGTCGCTCGCCGGCGAGCTTCCGAGCTCGTGGCAGATCGAGCGTCCCGATGATGTCCGTGCGTTCGCCTTCGCCGATGCTGCTCGAGCCGTGCGCGTCGTCTTCCTCGTGTCCGATGCGCCGCGTGCCGTATCGGCCACGCTGTTCGCCGATGGCGCCTCGCTGCGTGACCCGCTCGGCACCGAGACCTTCAAGATCGCCGATGGTCGGGCCACGATCCCGATGCCGGCACGTGGTGTCCGTATGTTGCTCGTCCACTGACAGTCCGTTCTAGCGTTGACGGCCTCTTCGCGCGTCACCACCTTGGTAGGCGTTGACCACCCGCCTTCCCTTCGAACCGCCCCCTACCGAGACGCCAACGGCTCCGCAAACGGCGGGCACGATCGCCGCGGGGGTTGGCCTCTTCGCGATTGCCCTGGTGATCGAGCCCGTCCTCTCGATCCTCCGCATCCCGGCGCTGTTTCTCCCCGAGATCGAACCGCCGCCGTTCAACGCCGAAGCTGCGCTTCGAGAGTGCAACGCCGATCAAACGCGCGCGCCCGAGATCGACGAGCGCGGCTTCGTCGAGTGCGCGCACTGCAGTGCCTTCGTGCCGTACAACTCGATGTCGCTCAACGAGGACGGCTGCTTTTGCCGGCTGTGCGCGCAGCGCCTGACGTCGAACGCTGTCGCGGACCTGCCGCCCGAAGCGTACGAGCTGTAACGCGTCAGGGCGCAGTGCCACGATCGGGCGAGAGCATGGCGCCCAGGCCCGCGAGGACGGCGGCGCAGCCGGCGGCGAGCACCAGGTGGACGCCGATGCCCATCGTCGTGACGACATCGCGCGAGGACTGCTCGTCACTGATGGTCTTGAACAGGATCCAGACGGCGACGTTGCCGGCGCCGAACAGCAGAGCGAAGAGGCCGGCGAGGCGACCCATGCGGCGACGGACGCCGGCGAGCGCGCCGAGCAGTGCGAGGAGGACGGCGGGGATGAAGAACCCGACGATCGCGCCGCGATAGTCCGTGATCTGCGTGTTGAAGTTGCCGGCCCATGCGGTGGCCTGCTCGCTCGGAAGCAGGGCAGGCGCTACCCCGCTCATCAGTTCGTTCACGCTGTCGATGCCGCGAACGATCTGATAGGCGGAGACCGTGCCGGTGATGGAATGATCGGCGGAGGCGAACGCGACGAACGGGAGGAAGAAACCAACGAGCCCGGCGATACCGCCGAGCAGCGTGATGTACTTCCAGGCCTTCACCCGAGGTGGCGGACGGGACCGGTCGGGTCTTCGTCTTCGAAGTTGCGGACGGGACGAACTTCGCCAACGACGCGCGAGAGGACGAGCAGCAGGTCGTTGAGGTCGACGGGCTTCGCGAGGAAGGCGGTGGCGCCGATGCGCGCCGAGATTCCGGGCGCGAACGGCGAGGCCGAAACAAGGATGAGCGGCGGCGAATCGGGGAGCGCATCCATGTTCTTGGCGAGCTCGGTCACGCCGATGCGCGGGTCGTAGGAATCGACGATCACGGCATCGATGCCGCCTTCGCTGATGCGAAGGAAGGCTTCTCGGAGCGTGGATGCGACGAGGATCTCGTGTCCTGCGTCCTTCATCGTCTGCCCCAACCGATCGTGCGTATCAGGATCAGACTCGACGAGAAGGATACTGCCCACGTTGAAAGCGTACCCCCAAACGAAGTCGAGGGGGCAGAGGAGCACCGATGTTTACGGAGGCGAGCCTAAAACGAGATCAGGGTTTCGCGTCCGGCGGATTGGACTTGCGCTTGGCTCGCTCGTGCCCTTCGGTCCAGCCGATCTCTTTGGTGAGCGTCATGGCGTCCTGGATGCGGTTCGGCATCACAACCGCGCCACGCGACGGCGTATCCGTGAGGAGAAGCTCGGCCGTTGCTCGTCGATCGCCGAGGTTGCGCATCTCGGCGATTGCAGCCTGCCGATAGCGCTCGGCCTTCCCGCCAAGACCCGCCTTGTCGCACAGCGACGCGAGGAGCTGCTGGACTCGTGCCGCACCGAGTCGACTGCGCACGCGCTGCGCATGGAACAGCGCGGCCTCGGCTAGACGCAGTGCCCGATAGGAATCACCAGCGCTATCGACGAGCTGGGCTTGCGCGCGGAGAACACGCCAGAACGACTCAGGCCCGTCGGTGGCGGTGAAGCCCTCGCCCAGGGTCGCGAGGTCGACACACTCGACGAGCTCGCGGTTCGCGGTGTCGGCGTCACCGGCACGCTGGAGGGCGGTCGACAGATCTAGGTAGAGCTCGCAGACGAGGTTCATGTCACCGGAGCCGATGGCGCGACCGACACCACGACGCAGTGCGGTGATCGAGCCGTCGAGGTCGCCTTCGGACAGGGCAATGGCGGCCGACGCGCGATCGATCATCGAGACCAGCATTGGCGCGCTCGACCAGTCTCGGGCTTCGGCGAGAATGCCGCGTGCGAGGGCGGTTTCGCCGCGGGTGCGCAGGACATCGGCCAGGCGGACGGAGAGCGAGACAAAGGAGTGCTCGGCACCGTCTTCGATGTCTCCGGATTGGACGGCCTGGCGAACGGAGACGAGCGCACGGCGGAAGAACTCACCGGCACCGGATTCATCGAGCTGCTCGGCCGCGTAGTCACCGGCGCTCCGCAGGAGCTCGATGGCGTCTCGCGCGTGACCGGCGAGGTCGTGGTGATGACCGAGCAGCCCGACATCGTGCGAGAGGGCTGCGACGGCGGCCGCGGCGGACGCGTGGAGCGAGCGGCGAACATCGGCCGGCGTCGCGTCGTACACGATCTCTCGCATGAGGCGACTCGAGAACGTGAGCTCGCCCGACGGGTCACGCATGAGCGCACCGTGCAGCTCGGCATCGGCGAGCGCCGGCTCGAGAGTCTCGGTCGGCATCATCGAGCGCAGGAGGTCGAGCTGCGGCTCGAAGCCGAGGACGGCCGCGGCCTGGAGAACGTCACGCGTGGTCTGCGCGAGCATCGAGAGCCGGACGGCGATGAGATCGGGAAGCTTGACCTTGGTGTCCTCGGCCTTACCGCCCTCGACGAGGTAACGCACGATGTGATCGACGTGACCCGGCATGGCGCGGGTCGTCTCGAACAGTTGCTGCACCGGCGGCAGACCACGGACACCCGCCTTCGTGAGGGAATGAACAATGGTGTCGAGGTCGGCAGCCTCGAGCGAGTCGACCATGAGGCGCTTGGCCCCGGTCGGCCACGGCCCCGCGAAGGACGGCGTGGTGGTCATGATGATCGCGGGGAGCGCGAGCTCGCCGCTCTCGGTGGCGCGGCGAAGGATCTCGACACTCGAGGAGTCGAAGCGGTCGACGTCCTCGCACACGATCGCGACTTGCTGACCGACCGCGACCCGCTCGAGCGCACGCAGCGCGGACCACACCATCTCGCGACGACGCACCGGCGGCTCGAGCTCGAGCAGCGTGGTCGGGTGACCAAACAGCTGCGCGATACCGGGGATGTCACGCTCGTTGAGGCCGAGACCGAGCACGGTGTCACGCAGCTCGATCTCGCTCGAGACCGGCGGCAGTTGCAGCACCGCGGCGAGCAGCGAACGGATGGGATAGAACGGCGCCGCGAGGCCACTCGGGTCGGGACCGACCTGGTAGATGACTCGGCCCTCGGCACCGAGCTGCGGATACGCGGTGCGCAGCAGCGTCGAGCGGCCAGAGCCTTCATTGCCGACGACGAGCATTCCGTTGCCCGAGCCCGGCGGACGCCGCATGTGCTCGAGCAGCTGCTCGAGCTCACGCGAGCGACCGGTGAACCCAAGCGGCAGGAGATCGGTCGGCGCGGGGATCGCCGGCACCTCGAAGGTCTTCGAGACGCGAACTCGCGGCGCACCGCACTCGGGACAGAACTTGAAGCTCGGCGTGACGGACGCACCACACGAGATGCACTTGTCAGTCGCCGGCAGAGGCCGCATGCGCGCGCGGATTCCGATCAGTGCCTCGCGCATCTCGTGCGCGGATGCGTAGCGATCGGTCGGATGCTTCGCGAGCGCCTTCGCGATCACCGCATCGACCTCGCGCGGGATGTTGTCGCGCTTCGCGGTCAGCAGCGCCGGCTGGACCTTGAGGTGGTTGGTGAGGATCTCCGTTGTCGAGCCGGCGAAGAACGGCGTCTTGTCGGCGAGCAGCTCGAACAGGATGATGCCGACGGCGTAGACATCGGACGCGAACGAAGGAGGCGCGCCACTGATGACCTCGGGCGCCATGTACTCGGGCGTGCCGCTGATCGAGCGGTCTTCCGACTCGCGCACGCCGGTGACGAGCCGCGCGATACCGAAGTCGACGATCTTGACGGAGTCGATACCCGCGCGACGCTGGTCGACGATGATGTTGTCGCTCTTGAGGTCTGCGTGAACGACGCCCGCGAGATGCGCTTCCTCGATCCCGGCGAGCGCCTGGCTCACGATGTCGAGGACACGCTCGACACCGAGTGGGTTCTCGTTGACGAGCAGCTGCGTCAGCGTGGGGCCCTTGACGTACTCCATCGCGAGGTAGAGCAGGCCGTCGGGCGACTGGCCGTAATCGATGATCGAGACGCAGTTCGGATGGTTGAGGCGCGACGCAGACATCGCCTCGCCGCGAAACCGCGTGATCATGCGGGGGTCGGCGCACAGCTCCTCGTTGAGGATCTTGACCGCGACGGTGCGGCCGAGCGCTATCTGGTCGGCCTTGTAGACGGCACCACTGCCGCCGATACCGATGCACGCGGTCAGCTTGAACTTGTCGCCGAGAACGCGGCCAACAAGCTTCAGTGACTTCTGAACTTGGTCCTGAACCGACACGGTAAGTATCCCTGAGCTACCCCAGGAGTTCCCGGAACAATCTCACGAAGCTCGCTCGATTACGACCGCGATCCCCTGCCCAACACCGATGCACATCGACGCGAGTCCAAGGCCCGCGGACCGGTGCTCGAGCTCGAGCATCAGGGTGAGTACCAGCCGCGCGCCCGAAGCGCCCAGCGGGTGTCCCCACGCAATGGCGCCGCCGTTGACGTTGACCTTCTCGGGGTCGAGGCCGATCTGCTCGACGCACGGGATTGCCTGGGCCGCGAAGGCCTCGTTGATCTCTGCGAGATCAATGCGGTTCGCGGTCACTCCCGCGCGCTGTAGCGCCAGCTTGCTCGCCCGGATGGGTCCCAGGCCCATGTAGCTGACCTCGACGCCTGCGGCTGCACCTGTGACGTATCTCGCCTTCGGGGTCAGCCCGAGCTCCTTGATCGCCTTCTCGCTCGCGAGGAGCACCGTGGCCGCGCCGTCGTTGAGACCCGACGCATTGCCTGCCGTGACCGTTCCGCCGGGTCCCTTCGCGAACGCCGGACGTAGCTTGGTGAGCTGCTCGATCGTGGTGTCGGGACGCGGATGCTCGTCCGCGGTGACCTGGATCTTCGCGCCCGTCTTCTTGTCGGTACCCGTCGTGATCGGCGTGAGCTCCTCGGCGATGCGCCCCGATGCGATCGCCTTGCCGGCGCGCTGCTGCGACGTGATCGAGAATCGATCCTGCGCCTCGCGCGACACGTTGCAACGCTCCGCGACTTTCTCGGCGGTCTCGCCCATCGCCAGTGTCCCGTGCATCTGCTCCATGCGCGGATTGACGAAGCGCCAGCCGAGCGTCGTGTCGAACATGGTCTGGTTGCCGCGCTGGAATGCTTCGGTCGGCTTGCCCATCACCATCGGCGCGCGCGACATCGACTCGACGCCACCTGCGATCACGAGGTCGGCCTCGCCGTTCGCGATCAGGCGCGCGGCATCGGCGATCGCCTGCATGCCCGAGCCGCACAGGCGGTTGACGGTGACGCCGGGGACGGTGACGGGGAGCCCCGCGAGCAGGGCGGCCATGCGCGCGACGTTGCGGTTGTCCTCGCCGGCCTGGTTCGCGCAGCCGAGGATGACGTCGTCGATCCGGTCGGCCGGAATCTTGGTCTTCTCGACGAGGGCCGCGATCACGGCGCCGGCCAGGTCATCGGCGCGAACGCCACCCAGCCCGCCGCCATACCGGCCGAATGGGGAGCGGATACCGTCGACGATGAAGGCGGGGCGGGTCATGGGCGGACCATAGCCGAAAAGTGGCGATCAGGAGCGCGCGTCCCTAGGGTCGACACATGATCAATCTGTTCGAGACGGCCGAGCACGACGTGAGCTGGCTCGCGATCCGTCAACCCGCAGTGATGCGCCTGCTCGAGCACGAGCTGATGTCCGCCGACGGCGATGCATTCGCGGCCGGCCTCGAGCTCGCGTCCCGGGTCCTCGGGGGCCGCACGCCACTGGGCGAGCTGCGGCTCGACCATCGCTCGCTCGCGGCGGGGATGGCCGCGGTGCGCGGTGGCCGGTGTGACCGCGCGATGGTTCGATCGCTGCGCGACCAGATCGAGGAGCTACCGGTGGTGCTGATGCGCGAGGAGCAGGACGCCGTCGCCACGGTGATCGCCGCGATCATCTGGGCCGTGCTCGACGCCAGCGTGCGCGACCTCGACGATCAGATCGTCGCTTGAGCTAGCTCGGTCCGCGCGGCCGTGATGGCTGCCGCGAGATCCGCGGCAACCTCGCACGTGACGCTGAGCGTCCCGCCCTCGGGATGCGCGACGCTGAGCGCGGTGCAGTGCAGCGCCAGCCGGTGCAGCGCGAAGCGATCGCGCCACAGCCGGTTGTGCTCGCCTTTGCCGTAGCGCACGTCGCCGATCAGCGGACACGCGATGTGCTTGAGGTGGCGCCGGATCTGATGCAGCCGGCCGGTATGAGGCCGCGCCTCGATCACCGCGTAGCGACCGAACGTCTCCTTGCGCCAGACCTCGGTGACCGCATCGATGCGCGCCTCGCCCGGCGCCTTGGGAATCGCGTGATCGATCACGACATGCTCCGGCGGATGACCGCGCGTGACCGCGAGGTAGCGCTTGTCGGCGGTGCTCCATGCCTCGGAGAACGCGCGCGCCGCTTCCTTGTCGAGCGCGAACAGCGTGATGCCCGACGCGCCGCGATCGAGCCGGTGCACCGGGTAGACCCAGAGGCCGACCATGTCACGGACCTGTTGCAGCAACGCGTCTTCGTCGTCCGCCCAGCCGCGATGTGTGGCCACGCCCGACGGTTTGTCGACGGCGACGCAGCGCTCGTCGCGATGAACGATCGGGATCAGGGTGTCAGCACGAGGTGAAGATGTTGACGGAAGAAGTCGATCTGCACCTGCTCCTTCGCGAGGCTGAGCTTGGGGTCGGGCACCATGTGCGTCGCCGACAGCGTGATGACTTCGGCACGCTTGTGGTGCACGTAGAGCTCCTCGACCAGCGCGAGCGTGTGCGCGAAGTGCACGTTGTCGTCGGTGATGCCGTGCACGAGCAACAGTGGGCGGGACAGCTTGCTCGCGTGCGTCATCACGCTGCCGTGCTTGTAGCCCTCGGGATTGTTCGCCGGCATCCGCATGTACCGCTCGGTGTACGCGGTGTCATAGAGCGTCCAGTCGGTGACCGGCGCACCCGCCACTGCAGCGTGAAACACGTCGGGCCGCTGCATCACGGCCATCGCCGCGAAGTAGCCACCGAACGACCAGCCGGTGACGCCGACGCGCGACATGTCAAGCTCGGGGTGCGCGGCGCCGACGGCCTGGAGCGCGCGCACCTGATCGTCGAGCGGGACCGTGATCAGATCCTTGAGGATCGCGCGCTCCCAGACGCGACCACGATGCGGCGTGCCGCGATTGTCGCTGCGCACGACGACGAAGCCGGCATCGGCGTACCACTGGTCCATCACGTAGGTGTCGCGGGCGCCGTCGACGTATTGCGCGTGCGGCCCGCCATAGACCTTGAGGATGACCGGATACTTCTTCGTCGTGTCGAAGCCACGTGGGCGCGTGACGGCGACGTGATGCGTGCGGCCGTCGATCTGCACGGTCTCGTGCAGCGTGGTCGGCACCAGCGACGGCACCTCGGCGACCGACGGCAACTCCCAGCTGTTGCCGTTCGCGATCGCGACGACCTTCTTGCCACCCGCTGCGAGCGCCGTGGTCGCGACGAGCACGCCGTGATTGAAATCGGCCGAGGTCACGCCGGGGGCGGTGGTCACGCGCGTGTCGCCATGCATCACGTAGCTGTTCAGCACGTCGTCGGACTTCAGGACGTACGCTGCCTTGCCGTCGTGACCGATCAGCTCGCGCACGATTCCGTGGGAGCCGGTCAGCTTGCCATCGCGATCGTGGTGCTCGACCTGCCAGCCGTCGTCGACCTCGTGCGTCCACAGAAAGCCCGAACGCTCGGCGAGCCACAGTGGGGTGCCCGCGGCGTAGCCCAGACCATGTGCGCGCGGCACGTTGACCCACGCGTCGTCGTGCTCCTCGATCAGTGTGCGCAGCTTGTCGTTCTCGATGGTGAGCAGCGCGAGGTCGGTCTGCTCGCGCGACAGCACGACGAGCGACAGCGGACCGTGCGTTTGCCACGATACGCGTGCGACGTACGGGAACTTCGCGAGGTCCCACGTGAACCACCGTGGCTCTCCACCGCTCACGTGAATCAGGCCGAGATCGACGATGGCGTTCGGCCGGCCGGCGCGCGGGTACTTGAACGGCACGGGCGCCTTCTCGGGATGGCGCGCATCGGCGACGTACAGCGTGTCCATCGGCCGGTTGTCCGTGCGCTGGAACGCGATCTGCTTGCTGTCGGGCGACCACCACCAGCCTCGGCGACGGTCGAGCTCTTCCTGTGCGGCGAAGTCGGCCACGCCAAACTCGAAGCCTTCGGGGCGCTTCGTCAGTGGCTTGGGTGTGCCACCAGTCGCGGGCATCAGCCACAGATTGCCGCCGCGCACGAATGCGATCTTGGTGCCGTCTGGCGACAGATGCGCGTCGTACATCTCGCCCGAGACCGCAATGTTCGAGGTGCGCCCCTCGGTGCGATCGACCATCACGACGTCGCCGGCCAGTGACGCCATCACCCAGCGGCCGTCCGCGGACACGTCGATATCGACGATGCCGCGCGTCGCGGTGCGGCTGCGCTCGCGGCGCGCCTTCTCGGCATCCGAGAGGTTCTCGCTGCCAGTGCCGAGCAGGGCCGCGACGTCGATCAGCTTCTTCACCGCGCCGGTCTTGGTGTCGAGCTCGTATAGATCCGCAACGAAATCGCGGGCACCGGTGCGGCGGAACAGCACCGCGCCATCGGGAGTGACCGCGAGCGGGGCAGGGACCCCGAGGCGAAAGTTGTAGGTCGCCGCGGCGTCGGCGAGGAGCTTTGCGTCGAGGGCGGGCCAGGTCGTGGTGTTCGTCATCGGGCGGGTGGTCTCGGTGGGCGCGGGCTTGGCATCAGGGGCGCAGGAGGCCGCCAGGACGCACCAGGCCGCAACGGCGACGGGAAAGCTGCGCATCGCGAGGCAGTATTAGCCGGTTTTTTGCCCGGCCACGGTAGGCGCGGGAGAATTAACCATGATCAAGGAACGCCGTATCCGTCGAGCCGAGACCGTCACGCTCGCCCTCAACTATCAGCTCGACGATTGCTGTCGGGACGGCTCCATCCAGGCCATGGTCGTTGCCGACGGGGACGGACTGCCGCTCGCCGCGGCGGGCGACACCTTTGCGTGCGACGAGGTCGCAGCCCGCATGGTCCATGTCGGCTCGCGCATCCGCG
>JBBQFU010000092.1:0-30204 GCA_038322185.1 Haliangiales bacterium | reverse complement strand
GTCGAGCTCCGCCTCGACATCGCGGGTTCGATCGCCGGCACTGTCGTCGACAAGGCGGGCAAGCCGATCGCCGAGGCGCAAGTCGTGGCCGAGCCCGACTGGTCTGGTGGTGTCACCGATCGCGCGCAGTGGGTGATCCGTGGCGTCCAGCAGACCGTCGCTGACCAGGCCGGTGCCTTCAAGTTCGACGGTCTTCCCGACGGTACCTATCGCGTTCGCGCGGCTCGCCCCGGTGCGCCCGAGACCGCGCTCGCACTCTCGCCGGGCACGACCACCAAGCCGCACGCGGCGCCGATCAAGGTCGTTGTTCCGGCCGACGGTCGCGCGATCGGAAAGGTCCTGCTCGCCGATGGCAAGGCGCCCGTCGCCTTCATGCTCGAGCTCGGCTCCACGAACGGTGTTCCGTTCGCATCCAAGGACGGCGCGTTCTCGCTGCCCGCGACCGCCGGCACCTATCCGCTCACCGTCACCGGACCCGGCTTCGTCTCGCTGACGAGGGAGATCACGATCGACGAGGGCAAGGACACGGACCTCGGCGTGATCACCGTCCAGCCTGGCCGTTCGATCTCGGGTCGCGTCCTCGACGCGCAAGGCGTCCCGGTCGCGAAGGCCACCGTTGCCGCGGGCATGCTGCTCACCGGCGGCGGTGCCGACCTCTACATCAAGGACGAGTCGATCGGCGCCAACGACACGCTGACCGACGACAACGGTCGCTTCGTGATCAGCGGCTTCCCGCCGGCCTCCGTCACGATCCTCGCCGGCAAGGCCGAGGTTGGTCGCTCCGCATCGATCCGTCTTCCGGCATCGCCCGACAGCGCCACAATCGATCTCATCCTCGCGCCGACCACCACGCTCGCCGGCAAGATCGTCAAGGGCACCACGCCGCTCGCGGACACCGTCGTGATCGCAAATCCGATCGGTGCGGTCGCCTCGAACTTCTTCGTGGTCACCGGCCCCGACGGAACGTTTGCGCTCGATGCGCTCGCGCCTGGCGCCTACGTCGTCTATCCGATGCTCGGCGGCGGTGGCGGTCGCCCGAAGGACATGTACACGCGCCGCGTCGACCTCGCGCTCGGCAAGAAGACCGAGATCACGATCGACGCCACGCCCGGAATGATCACCCTCGCGGTCACGGTGAAGACCGACAAGGGCTCTCCCATTCCGATGGCGCAGCTGATCACGGTCGCCGCCACGATCAACCCGCAGTCGGTCGACGAGCTCCGCGACGGAACGAACATGCCGTTTGGCGACACCGTGGTCCCGATCTATCTGCGCGGCATCCAGGATGGCGTTGCGCAGATCGAGGGCATGAAGCCCGGTGCGCACACGATGTGCGTCGTCGGTGGTGACCCGCGCGCTCCCGCGACCGCGAAGATGAAGTGTTCGCCGGTGAAGCTCACCAACGCGGACAAGCAGACCGCCTCGCTCACTGTTCCGGCTGCCTGGCTCGACGCGAAGTAGCTGCCGAAAGCGAAAACGCCGCGAGGTCGCGGCGTCATCGAACAGAGCAGGGAGAGAAACTACTTCTTGCCGCCCTGCGCCTGAATCACACCCTCGACCGCGCCCGAGTTCGACTTCACGTCGGGCTTGTCCTTGCCGTCCGTATCGAGGACCGCCTTGATGACCGCGGGGGTCTCCTTCTTCGCCGGTGCCTTCGACTCGCGCAGTGCGTAGATTTCGCCCTTCACCTTGGCGTCCTCGAGCGAGAGGCCGAGCGCGCCATAGTCCTTGAGCTTGTCGACCGCACGCGCATCGAACTCACCAGCGCGCCACGAGATGGAGGTACCGTCGATGGCACCCTTGCCGTACTGGCCTTCCATGACGGCCTTGAACGTCTCGAAGTTCCGCTTCTCCTCGGGAATCATCGACACGTCGAGCGAGATGAACTGCTTCCACAGCTTGTCGTTGTAGAAGAAGAAGAAGCGGCGGTTGTTCTTGCCGCCCTCGTTCTCCCAGCGCTCCATCAGAGACTCGCCGGTGTTGTGCGCGAACTCACCCTCGATGATCGAGACGTCCCAGCCGGACGACTTGCCATTGAAGGTGACGTAGGTCTGCGAGACACGCGCGAGGTCCGCCTTCTTGTCCTTGCGGTAGCGGTCCTGCATCGCGACATCGGTGGTCGCCTTGATCTTCTCTTCGTAGCGCTCGTTGATCTGCTTCTGCAGCACACCAAGGATCTCGTCCTTGGTCATGCCGAACTTGAAGCCGGCGAGCTTGTCGACGAGCGCCTTCTTCTGCTCCGCGTTGACCATCGGCGGGATGACCTTCTTGGGCGGTGGCGCCGGCTTCTTGACCACCGTCTTGGCCGGAGCCTTCTTCTTGGTGGTCGTGGTCGTCTTGGGGGCAGCGACCGCCGGGCTCACAGCCAGGCCGAACAGAGCAGACAATAGAAGTGCAGAGCGAATCCGGCGCATACGTCCTCCGACGTTCAAGAGACCCAGAACATTCATCACATGAAGAACGAGAACCGCGTGCTCTTGCCGGCCTCGGTCTGAAGCCGCGTTTCCAGCTTGTTACCGTCGTCGAGGAGGCCGCCCGAGGGCTTGCCGTCCTGGCCGACCTTGCCGTGCACCCGGTCGTACAGGGCGCGCAGGCGGCGCGTGTACCAGAACTCGGAGACGGTCGGCTCGCCACCTTTGATCATCGCGTCGCGCACACCATTCTGGAGGAGCGGGACAATCTTCTTGGCGGGAACCGATTCGCTGCCCGAGGTGACGAGGTCACCCTTGATCGGCGTGCCACCCGGCTCGTTGCGATACGCGAACGCCGACGGGTACTCGCCCTCGGGGCACTTCGCCGTCGGATTACCCGACGCACCACAATAGACACCGGCGATCTCGACAACCTTGGCGCCGAATTCACCCGACGAACCATCGGACGGCGCCTGCATCAGCACCGCGTAGCGCAGCTGCCCCGCGAGGATCGAGTCGTCGCCGAGCGTGGCCTTGTCAGCAGCTTCCTTGCCCTTCTTGAGCATGATGTCGTCGCCAGCCGCCGCCTTGTTGTGCATGTCGATGAGGTCCTTGACCTCCTGAATGCCGGCGTAGAACGACAGGATCTGACCCGACACGACTGGATCGAGCGAGTTCTGCTTCGCGCGGAACACGAGGTCGCTCTTCACTTCCATCTTGCCGGCGAGCTCTTTGAGCTTCTTGTCGACTTCGAGGCTCGGCCTGAAGCCGTTCTTGGTCTTTGCCTCATCGAGGATGTTGTCGAGCTCCGACAGCGACCGCTTGAGGTTTGCCACCGTCGAGGTAGCGTTCTTGTCACCGAGGATCGCGCGCGCACCGCGCAGACCCTCGTTGTAGTTCGACGCTCCCGTACCGATCTTGCCGATCGCAAGACCGACGATCAGCGCGATGACTCCCGGAATGGCCATGCGTGCGATCGAGGCGCCGCGAGAGTCCGCACCAACGTTCTCGACGGGCTTGCCGTCGTTGACGATGATGAACTCTTGCTTCGGTGCCTGCTGCGCAACAGCAGCCATCGCGTTCATTGCGCCGAACGGATCATCCGCAGCATTCGGGATGATCGGTCCAGTGGGTTGAGGCGGTGCATGTTGCGGCATGCCCGGCGGCGGCTGAAGGTTCAGACCCGGAGGTGCAGCAACACCGCCAGATCTTGCACCACCGTTGGCAGGAACCTGACCGGTTTGGGCCGCGGCTCCACCACCTGCTTTTTTCAGACCGAGGCGCGCCTTCAGGTCACTGATGTCTCTGCTGCCGGCTTTCTTTCCGTCGCTCAAATCTTCCTCCGGGGGCACGACTGTATGAAGCAGCCGACGAGAGTGTCAAGGACCCTAAGGATGCCCGAGAGTTGGCTCTCGTGCTTCCCAGATGTCTTCTCATCGCCACAGATCCGCAAGTCGTGAATAACTGGTTACAGCTGCTGATCCCGGACACAAGCGTAAGCCGCCGGTTTCTCGGTCGTTTCAGATCTGCCAGCGCTGATTTCCTGCTGGCCTCACGCGTGCAGACTAAACCGATCGCTCGTCTCGCGCGTCCCAGCTACTTAGAAAGGCAATACCCAGTGAACCGTCGCCTACCTCTCTTCCTCGGTGCAGTCGCCTTCGCCACGACCCTTGGCGCGGCAAGCAATGCCGCCGAGGCTGGCCGCGGCCGCGCCCGTTTCAGCGGCGGCTTCAGCGGCGGTGTCAGCGTCCGCAGCCACGTGAACGTCGGCAGCTCCTGGCGCTTCTCGCGCCCCGCCTGGCGCCCGCACCGCTGGAGCGTCGGCGGCTCGATCTACATCGGGCCCCGCTACACGTACCAGCCGCGCCCGTACTACGTGTACTACCCGACGTACGTCCCGTCGTACTACCACACCAACTACTACCCGGTGGCTCCGGTGTCCGCGCCCGGCGTTGTCGCCATCGCCGCGCCACGCCAGCCGCTTCCGAGGCTCGGTGTCGGTCTGTTCGCCGGCGGCTCGCAGGTCGAGGCGCAGGACGGCGGCTCGATGCACGACTCCGACGATGTCGGTCTGCTCGCCCGCTACCGCATCACCCCCGGCCTCCTGATCGAAGGCGAAGTCGGCAAGACGTCATACGACGACGGCAACTTCGACAACGTCCGCGTCGACCGCCGCCTCGGCGCGTCGCTCATCTATGAGATCGGTGCGTACAACCGCTGGGCCCCGTATGTGGTCGCCGGCCTCGGCGTGCAGCAGGCGGACGTCGCGGGCATCTACGAGACCACCCAGAACTTCGCGGAGATCGGCCTCGGTATTCGCTGGGCCGTGTCGCGCCAGTTTCACCTCGCGTTCGACCTCCGCGCCGGCAGCCGCGGCACCGTCTCGGAGTCCGGATCCTCGACGCGGGCGACCACCACGCCCGACGGCACCAGCGCTCGCGTGATCGCGCCGCCGACCGAGACCAGTGACGAGAGCGAGGAGTACACCCGCGGTCGTCTCTCGGCGATCTTCTACTTCTAGACGACAGCGACCTGATTCGACACGCGGCCGGCTCACCCCCGGCCGCTTTTGTTTTCGGTATCATCACGCCGATGGAGCAGGACGCGCTTCGCGTGGCTTGCGGGGTAACCCAGCGTGACGTCGTGGCGCGCGACGGCACCAAGCTCGGGTACCAGGTCCGCGGCAGCGGCCCGTGCATCGTGCTCGCGAACGGGCTCGGCGGGCAGTACATTGCGTTTCGCCATCTCTACGACGTGCTCGGCGATTACAAGGTCATCTGCTGGGACTACCGCGGGCTGTACAGCTCCGGCGTCGCCCGCGACCCGCGCGCCAATACGCTCTCGCATCAGGTCGACGATCTGACGGTGATCCTCGAGGCGGAGGGCGTCACCGACTTCGTGCTCGTTGGCTGGTCGATGGGTGTCCAGGTCGGCTTCGAATCGATCCGCCAGCACCCGTCGCGTGTGCGCGGCATGATGGCGATCAACGGCACGTATGGCCGCGCGTTTCGCACCGTGATGGGCAGCCGCCTCGTCGGGCGCACCATCCCGATGCTGCTTCGCCTCGTGAAGGCGCAGGCGGCGCTCGCCGGGTTCGCAACCAAGCGGCTCGCCGGCTCCGACGCAATGATTGCGGCGATGAAGCGCGCTGGCCTGGTCTCCCGCACGATCGACGTCGAGATCTTTCGTGCGGTCGCCGCAGGCTTCCAGACGATCGACTGGGCGATCTACAGTGATCTCCTGACCCGACTCGACGAGCACGATGCAGAGGAAGTCCTCGAGCGGGTCGCCGTGCCGGTAACGATCGTCACCGGCGATCGCGATCTGATGACACCACCCGCAACCGCCGAGCACATGCACCGCACGATTCGCGGCTCGCGTCTCGTGGTGATCGAGGGCGGCACGCACTACACGCCCGTCGAGTACCCGACGATCATCGTCGAGGAGATTGGCCGCTTGCTCGACCGAGTTCCCGGCTGGGAACGGCGTGCGGAGGCGACCACCGCATGAACTGTCCGAGCTGCCAGGGCGAGGTCTACGACATCGACGTCAAGTGCCAGCACTGTGGTGCCGCACTCGGCGCGACCGGTGCGCACCGCATGCTCGGGCAGAAGATCCTCGGCGTCTACGAGCTGGTCGACGTGCTGGGGCAGGGCGGCATGAGCGTCGTGTTCAAGGGTCGCCACGCGATGACCGACCAGGAGGTCGCGCTCAAGATCCTGCCGCCCGAGCTCGCCGCGCACAGCCAGGTCAAGGGCCGCTTCCTCGAGGAAGCCAAGGCACTCGCCGCGCTCGACCATCCCAACATCGTTCACCTCTACAACTTCGGCCAGGAGAACGGCTCCTTCGTGCTCGCCATGCAGTACGTGCAGGGCAAGACGTGGGAGCGCGCGATCCTCGAGGCCAAGCAGCTCGACTGGGTGAGCTCGCTCCGCATCACCATCGACGTGCTCAAGGCGCTCGATTACGCGCACAGCCGCGGCGTCGTTCATCGCGACATGAAGCCGAGCAACGTGCTCGTTCGCGCGAATGACGGCGCAGCGACCGTCATGGACTTCGGCATCGCGAAGATGGCGCAGTCGACCAAGCTCACCGCGACGGGGCAGACGATGGGCACGGTGCGCTACATGTCGCCCGAGCAGGTGCGCGGCCAGGACGTCGACCTGCGCACCGACCTCTACTCGCTCGGCGCCACGCTCTACGAGTCGCTCACTGGCGACACGCCGTTCGACGGCTCGACCCACTTCGAGATCATGACCAAGCACCTCTCGGAGGTGGCCAAGCCGCCGAGCTCGCACGGCGTCGTGGTGCCGAAGGCCGTCGAGGATGCGATCATGCGCAGCCTCTCGAAGAAGGCCGACGATCGGTTCGAGAGCGCGCGAGAGATGCGCAAGATCTTCGAGCAGGCGCTCAAGGACGGCGACGTCGGCCTCGTCGAGACACAGCGGATCAATCGCGAGATTCTCACCGACATCACGCCCATCCCGGCCCAGCCGACCCGCAACGAACGATCCCCTGGCTCGCGCGGCCCCGCGCCCACGGGCCGTGCCGCGACCGCCAATGATCTCGCCGACGAGCTCGAGCCGGGCAGCACCTCGGCGGAGGCGATCGTCCGACCCACGCGTGCGAAGTGGCCGTACATCGTGCTCTCCCTGCTCATCCTCGGCGGCGCGGGCGCCGCAGCGGCGGTGGTGCTCCTCGACAAGAAGGAGCCCGCCAGCTACCGCGCGAAGACCAGGCTCACGGGCGTGAAGCTCGCCGCGGGCAAGAAGTTCGACAAGCTGTTCATCGAGACGACCTCGGCCGTGACTCCGGACGACGTCTACACGGCGTATTCGGTCGCGCTCGCCGAGCTCGAGATCTTCGAGCCCAACATGAAGGCACAGCGCGCGGTGATCGAGGAGATCGTGGTCGTGCCGCAGGAGGCGCTGTGCCTGCCAGCGATCACGCGGGCCGCTCCCGATCGCACATGCGCCGCGAGCGACCTGTTCACGACCGCGCTCGCCGGGAGCAAGCGCCAGCTGCTCGTCAGTGACAACCCACAGACGCTCGCCTCGGCGTTGCGCCACGGCGTCGCGCAGGCCGCCTGCGACTTCAGCTTCGCGGTTCTCGATCCCAACGCGGACGAGCGTGAGAGCGCCAAGGCGATCGAGCAGGTCTGTGGCATGGCCATGCGGTTCCGGGCGAAGTAGATCGCTACCTGACGCACTTACCGAACGCTGCGCGAAGGCAGTGCGTAGGCGATTGCGCGTCCCGGCTCGCCGGGACGCGCAGCACTGCCGAAGGCAGTGCGTAGGTGATTGACATCCCCGCGGAACCGCACGAATAATCGGCGCCGGAGGGCGCATGTCCCGCACGGTTATTGCCGCTGTTGTCGCCGTTGTCATTGCGGCGCTCACCGCGATCGCATTCTTCATCACATCGACCAGCTTTTCCGACAAGGTCCGCAAGGACGCTGAAGGACAGCTGCGTCGGGCTTATGGAGTTGTTCAGCAGCTCGCTCAGCTCGAGGCGATCGACGTCGCGAACAAGGCGGAGCGGCTCGCTGCCGACCGGTCGTTCGTCACGGCGCTCAAGAGCGAGAGTGCGACGGAGCGCGCGAATCAGTCTCGCATCGGCTTCTCGAACTTCACCTCGAACGAGAAGGAGGGCGACGTCAAGCCCGACCTGATCGCGCTCGTCGACGCGCGCGCTGCCAACAAGGGCACGCTCGTCGCGATGAGCGACCTCGCCCAGGTGGTTGCCAAGCAGTGGAGCAAGCCCGGCAGCACGACCGGCGAGACCATCATCCCGGCACTCGACGTTGCGCTGTCCAGCCGCGTGATCATCAGCGACATCTGGAACGACCGCGGACGCATGATGCGGATCGGCGTTGCCCCGATCGTCGATCCTGATGCGATCGCACCGGCCGACAACCCGGACGGCGTCGTGATCATCGGTGCGGTCCTCGTCGCGTACGCGCAGACGGCAGACCAGGCCCGCCAGGACAAGCGCGTGCTCGGCACCGACATCGCTTATTTCGATGCAGGCAAGGTGATCGCGACCAGCTTCACCAAGGGCCCCAACGAAGAGGACACCCAGAAGACGGCCCAGCTCACCGACCTCGTCAAGAGCGGCAAGGTCAAGGAGGGCGCCGGCCAGCAGAAGGTCACGATCGACGGCGTCCCGTACTTCGCCGCCGCCGTGCCGATGCCGCGCTCGACCACGAACTCCAAGCGCATGCCGCAGGCGTTCCCGCCGGTGACCTCCGGCGCGATGCTGCTCGCCCCGATCGCCGACGTCGCCGGCACCGGCAACACGATCAAGATCTTCATCATCCTGCTCGGCGCGGGCGCACTCGCCATCTCGCTGCTCGGCCTCTATCTCTCGCACCGCCGCCTGATCTCGCAGGTCGACCAGATCGAGCTCGGCGTCACCGACATCATCAACGGCAACGTGGACCGCACGTTCCGCCCGGTCGGCCCCGAGCTCGACGGTCTCGCGAACGGCCTCAACGTCATGCTCGCGCGCCTGCTCGGCCGGCCCGAGCCCGGGGAGGAGGAGTTCGACGAGGACGGCAATCCGATCGTTCCGGGCCGCGTCGACTTCGAGGAAGGCGAGGACAAGCCCGCCGTCGATCCCGATCTCGCGAACCTCGCGAAGGAGGGCGAGCCCGACTACTACAAGCGCGTGTTCACCGAGTACGTCAGCGCGCGCAAGTCGGTCGGCTCCCCCGATGATGTCTCGTTCGAGAACTTCATCGCGAAGCTCAAGGTCAACGAAGGCAAGCTCAAGGCGCAATACAACTGCCGCGCCGTGCGGTTCCGCGTCGTGACCAAGGACAACAAGGTCTCGCTCAAGCCCGTTCCGATCTTCGAGTAGTAATGACGACCCAGACCGGGCTCGCACGGATCGCGGCCGAGGGATTGGCGCGGCTCGACGGTCAGCGCATCGGCCTGCTCGTCAACGCGACGTCGGTCGATCACGAGCTGCGCCACGCGATCGATCTGTTCCGCGCGCGGACCGAATTCAACGTCACCGCGTTGTTCGGTCCCGAGCACGGCGTGCGCGGCGACGCGCAGGACATGATCGGCGTCGAGGCGGGAACCGATTCGATCACCGGCCTGCCGGTACACAGCCTCTACGGCCACACGGTGGAGTCGCTGTCTCCGACGCCCGCGATGCTCGAGCAGATCGACGTCATGATCTACGACGTCCAGGACGTCGGCAGCCGCTACTACACGTTCGTGTGGTCGATGGTGCTCGCGATGCGCGCGTGCGCTGCAGCGGGCAAGCCGTTCGTGGTGCTCGATCGGCCCAACCCGATCACGTGTGCCTACGTCGAGGGCAGCGCGATCGCGCCGGGTTACGAGTCGTTCGTTGGCCTCGTGTCGTGCCCGAACCGGCACGGCATGACCGCCGGTGAAATTGCACGCTGGCGCCACTCGGTCGAGAAGCTCGACCTCGATCTCCAGGTCATCACGATGCGCGGCTACGAGCGCGACATGTGGTTCGAGCACACCGGGCTGCCGTGGGTGCTGCCGTCTCCGAACATGCCGACCGTCGACACCGCGCTCGTCTATCCGGGCATGTGTCTCGTCGAGGGCACCGAGCTGTCGGAGGCACGTGGAACCACGCGGCCGTTCGAGCTGTCGGGCGCGCCCCACCTCGATGCGTACAAGCTCGCCGCGGCGCTCGAGGCGATGCAGCTCCCCGGCGTCCGCTTCCGCCCGGTCGTGTACACGCCCACGTTTCACAAGCACGCGTTCAAGCCCAACGGCGGCGTGCAGATTCATGTCACCAACCCAGAGCTGTTCCGGCCGTACCGCACCGGCATCGCGTTCCTCAAGGCCGCGCACGACCAAGCGCCCGAGCAGTTCAAGTGGCGCGAGAAGGCGTACGAGTTCGTCGACAAGATTCCCGCGATCGATCTGCTGTGCGGCACCGATGCGATCCGCAAGGGCATCGAGGCCGGCGCGAGCCTGGATGAGCTGTCTGCGCGTTGGCCGCGCGACGAGGGTGCGTTTTCCGAGGAGAGAGCAGAATTTCTGCTCTACGAGTGATGCGCACGATCGGTCTGTTCGGCGGCAGCTTCAATCCGCCCCACATCGCGCACCAGCTCGTCGCGCTCTACGTGCTCGAGACCCAGGTCGACGAGGTGTGGTTCGTGCCGACCTACTCGCATCCGTTCGCCAAGAAGCTCGCCGCGTTCGATCATCGCGTTGCCATGTGCGAGCTCGCGGCCGCCCCGCTCGGCGCTCGCGCCCGCGTGATGCGCACCGAGCAGGAGCTCGCGCAGAAGCCCGACTTCGTGTCGAGCAGGACGCTCGATCTCGTGGAGCATCTCTACGCCGCCTATCCCGACGTGTCGTTCCGCCTCGTCGTCGGCGCCGACATCCTGGGCGAGACCGACAAGTGGCATCGGTGGGACGACCTCGTGCAGCGCGCGCCGCTCATCGTGCTGGGGCGCACCGGTTACGAGCTGCCCGGGGGCAGCGTCGCGACCGGGGTGGTCATGCCGGAAGTCTCGGCGACGAAGGCGCGCGAGCTCGTCGCAGCCAAGGATCCGGGGGCCGGCGCGCTGTTGCCGCAGACCGTGTTGCGGTATATCGCCCGCCACGGTTTGTATGAGCACGGCTCGTAACCCCACCACGTTCATCGTCGGCGCAGGTCCCGTCGCCACGGCACTCGCCGGTGCGCTCCGCCTCGGCGGCGTGCCGGTACTTGGACTGTGGGCTCGCAAGCCGCCGGATGCGCGCGCTGCCGGCTCGGCAGCGGGTGTCGCTGCGTTCTCGTCCGCGCCGCCCGACATCCTGCTCGAGTCCGAGATCGTGCTGCTCGCCGTGCGCGATGCGGCCGTGCCCGAGGTCGCGCAGATGCTGATGGGCACCGGGCTCATCGGGAAGCGTCACGTGTTGCTCCACTGTGCGGGTGCTGCGAGCGCGCAGGAGCTGCTCGGCGGTATCGCCGACAAGGTCGCTGGCATCGGCACGATGCATCCACTGCAGGCGATCGCAGATGGCCGCGCCGCGATGCGCACGCTCAAAGGTGCTGTGTTCGGTGTCGAGGGCAACGAGGTCGGCCGCGCCGCCGCGACCAAGCTGGTCGGTTGCCTGTCGGGCGTCGTGCTCGGTCTCGACAGCACGCAGATGGCCGCCTATCACTGCGCCGCCGCGCTCGCATCGAACTACGTGGTCAGCGCAATCGATGCCGCCGCACAGGTGCTCGCAGGTGCGGGCGTGTCGCCTACGCAAGCAGCGCAAGCGCTCGTGCCGCTCGCCGAGGGTGCGCTTCGCAATGTCAGCGCAAAGGGCACGACGGCAGGCCTGACGGGGCCTGTTCGACGTGGCGACGCGCCAACCATTCAACGCCATCTCGATTCTCTTCGAGATCGGCCCGCGGTAGCTCAGCTGTATCGCGCGCTTGCGCGTCAGGCCGTCGAGATCGCGGCTCGGATCGACGGTCCAGACGGTCCGGATCGAGAAGGACTCGCACGCATCCGCCAGATCTTAGAGAGCTGAATTTTCGGCGACCTGATCGTGTACCATCGATCACGATGAGCCTTCGCACCCTCCTGATCTCGTGCGCTGTCCTCCTTTGCATCAGCGCCTCGCCCGCGCTCGCTGGCGACCCCAACGTCGTCTTCAAGGGAAAGATCATGATGTCGACCAAGCGGTTCCCGCTGTCGGCAAAGAGCAAGTCCGCCTACGTCACGCAGATCAAGAAGCAGTCGGCGGTGAACTTCCAGGAGAACAAGGCAGACGGCACGTGGAAGATCCACTTCGCCGCGTTCCTGTCGCGCCCGCTCAACGACGTCGAGTACATCATCAAGTTCTACGACATCACGAGCGGCACCCAGGCGCTGCTCGGCACGAGCGAGGCGTTCAACGACGAGCGTGGCCAGAAGACGATCGTTTCGAACATCAAGCTCGAGAAGAAGGCGTTCGGCGTGAACAAGCACCTGCTCATGACGATCGAGAACAAGGGCACCGTCTACGCGAGCGGCAAGTTCAAGATCCTCGGCCAGGGCGAGCGCTTCACCGGCAAGGTGAACTTCTCCGACGAAGAGGCGCAGGGCAAAGACGAGTAGTCGCTACAGCACTTCGATCAAGATCTCGAACGAGCTATCGATCGACGGCGGAAACACCCGCAGCACGTAGGTGCCGGGTTCGGGGAAGGTGTGGCGGAAGTAGTAGCGGCCCGGGGTGGCAGGCTCGGTTCGCTCGGCAGTGACCCGGCGCGGTCGCGCCGTGAGGCCCTTCGCAGCCCCGGTCTTGTCCGCAATCGTCAGCACGATCTCGTCAGCAACCACGGGCTGGCCGAGCTTGTTGCGGATGTCGAGGCGTGACCGGATCTCCTGTTTCGACACCAGCGGATCGGGCACCAGCGCCTGCACGATCATCTCGCCGTTGTCCTTGGTGAGCGTGCGGCGACGCCCGACGCGCGGGTCGTTGTCCTGCTCGCCCGCAGGATCGGCCTCGGCGGCGTTGGGGCGACCGCGCATCTCGAAGAACGCAAAGCTGGCCGCGGTGACCGCGATGACCGCGGCACCGACCGTGATCGCCATCCGCCTGGTGTGACGCTGGCGCGGCAGGTCGGCCCCCTCGGGCAGATCGAGCTTGGTCTGCACCGTGCGCAACTTGGGGCGCTTGGCTGGCTTTGGCTGCGCGGCCGTGGTGCTCGACGCGGGGCGACTCTCGAGATCGAGGATCGCGTCGTCGATGTGAGCGACCAGCTCATCCGCTGACTGCGGCCGGTGCTCCGGCTTCTTCTGCATGAGCGCGAGGCACAGCTTGTCGATGCAGACGGGAACGTCCGGGTTCACCTCGCTGGCGACCGGGGCAGGGCGACCGAGATGTGCGAGCAGCACCTCGAAGCCCGAGCCTTCGAACGGCGGCTTGCCGATCACTAGCTCGTAGAGCAGGCAGCCGAGCGCGTAGAGGTCCGCGCGCGCGTCTACGTGCTCGCCGTGCGCTTGCTCGGGAGACATGTAGTGCGGCGTGCCGATGAGCCCATCGGCGGTGAGGCGCGTGGCGTCGGCGTTGCCGGGCTTGCAGACGGCGATGCCGAAGTCGACGAGCGTGACCTGGTCGTCGCCGTTGCGATCGCGGCGCCACATGATGTTCGTGGGCTTGAGGTCGCGGTGCACGACACCGGCCGCGTGCGTCTCCGACAGCGCGCTCGCGATGAGTCGCGTGATGCGAAGCGCACGAATCGGGCGCAGTGGACCGTCGGCGAGGACCTTGTCGAGCGGCTCGCCCTCGACGAACTGCATCGCGAGATACGGCCGGCCATCGGGGAGCTCGCCGACGGCGTGGATACCGACGACGCCGGGATGATGCACACGCGCGGCGGATCGGGCTTCGCGCGCGAAGCGGCGGGCCATGATCGGATCGGCTGCGATCTCGTGCGTAGGGACTTTGATCGCGACCGCGCGATCGAGTCCGACCTGCGTGCCGCGATACACGGTGCCGAACGCGCCACCGCCGACGATCGATTCGACGCGGAACTGGCCGTCGAGCACGGTGTTGATCAGCCGCGTCGCGGACGACGAGCTCGTGCTCGCCTTCAGCTCCACGGTCGCGAGGTCCTTGAACGCCGCGCCGCACTCGGGGCAGAAGCGCCCCGATTCGTCGGTCGACCGCGCGCATGCCGTGCAAGACCTCACAGTCTTTGAACGTAGCAGTCCGCGGGTTGTTCAGTGCAGCTCGAGTGAGACCACCGCGCTCAGAAAATGTCCAACGAGCGCGCGGATCTCAGTTCTCGGGGGCAGGCGCGGGCTCCGTCGTCGTCTCGCCGCTCTCGGACGTTGGCTCGGGCGCGCTGACCATGAACGTGACTCCGAGCGTGCCGTTGGCCTCGAGCCCGGGAACCGTCTGACCGGCATCGTGGAACACGAGCTTCTGGTCGCCGCGGATCTCGAGCATCGTCATGGCCTCGGGGACCTCGCGTGTCTTCGCGTCGATGTTTCGCTTCTGGCTGACGGCGATCAGCTCGAAGTGACCCTCGGCGATCTTCACCGTGGTGGTGGCGCCGGGCGCGATCGGCGACGAGGTCCATGACGAGCCGCGCTCGGGCTTGGTCACCGGATGAATGAACACCGCCTCGATCGGCCGGGGCGACGCGTTGACGAGCGTCAACGTGATCGAGCCGGCGTAGTCCTGCTTGTAGACGCCCGTCTTGCCACCGCAAGCGCCGAGCATCACGACCATCGCGAGCGCGAGTACCGTTCTGAGCATGCGGCGAACGTAACGCACTATGACGGGTTGTGCGCTTCGCATCCTGAATGCTCATGAACCGCGGCTGCGAACAGACGCGCCGCGAGCCGCGTTACCGCGGCAGACGAACTGTTGCACGCCTTACGACGTGCGGTGGGACTACGCGACCGCGACGAGGCGCGCCGCAGATTGCTGAGGTGCGAGCGTGCTCTCGATCAGCGAGAGCGCGCGGTCGGTGCGGACCTGCAGCGAGTCGGTCGCCATGCCGAGGCTGGTGACCATCTCCTGCGCGTCGAGGCTGCCGAGCAGCACGCTCCAGGCGAGATCAGCGATCTCGCGGGCGTTCACCTGGCGGTACAGACCGGCGTGGATGCCGTCCGCAACGCAGGCGCCCATGTGGTCCTGGATCCGCGCGATGCCCGCCGAGACGGCCGTGACGACCTCGTCGGAGAGCTGCGGGCGAATGCCGGGCTGCGCGAGGAGGCGCAGGATGCGCGGGCCCTCGGCGTCGCGCTCGGCCCAACGGACGAGGATGCTCCACGTGTCGCGGAGGCGCGCGCCGACTTCGGCCTGCTCGCGAACCTGCGCCATCTCGACGTCGAACACCGTCAGGGCGTCCTCGACGAGGGAGACGTAGAGGTCTTCCTTGGATCGGAAGTAGAGATAGATCGCGCCGACCGAGAGCTGCGCCGCGCGCGCGATGAGCTCGATCGATGCACCCGCGTAGCCGCGCTCGGCGAAGACAGTGCGCGCCGCTTCCTGGATACGGCGGCGGCGTGCCTGGCGCTCTTGGGCTTTGCGTTCTTGAGCGTTCGTCATGCGGGTGCTTTAGTAATTTTGACGCATCTGGTCAAGCAGGATGTTGGTGTCAACGGATCTCAAATAGATTCCCCCAGTTAACACCCAAGGGGTGGCTACTGGAGTTGCCTGGATCCCATGTGCGCTAAATCTGACTCGTTTTTCGCTTCTAACCGGATTCACAACCGCTGGCCGCAGTAGATCCGCCGGCCGGCTCGTGCGTCGATAAATCGCATGCTCCTCGCGCACCGTGGCCGGACCTCGCTCGCTCTTGGCGCTGCCAGCGCCACCCTGATCGCCGCCCTGCTGCTCGCTCCCGGCGGCGGGTCGATGACCTCGATGTGCGCACTGCCCACAACCGACGGCATCCTCACCGCACGTCTCGCATCGACGCAGGTCACGCCCGGCGAGCAGCATCTCGCCGTCACGATCGCGATGCCGAACGTTGCAGCGCAAGTGCGGCCGCCGGTGTCGCTCGCGATCGTGATCGATCGCTCCGGTTCGATGGAAGGCGAGCCGCTGTCGAATGCGAAGGCTGCGGCCGCGCGCCTCGTCGATCAGCTCGCTCCCGGCGATGCCTTCACCGTCGTGACGTACTCATCGAGTGACGAGATCGTGATGCCGATGTCGCGCGCGACCTCGGATAACAAGGCGATCGCACGAACCAAGATCATGCAGATCTGGGACGACGGAAACACGTGCATCTCGTGCGGCATCGAGCGTGGTGCGTCGCAGCTCCTCGAGACGCCAGTGCGCGGCGGCGTGCGTCGCATGGTGCTCATCTCGGACGGCCAGGCGAACACCGGCCTCTACGACCGCGGCGAGCTTGCACAGCTCGCAACCGAGACCGCTGCACGCGGCATGTCGATCTCTACCGTCGGTGTCGGCCTCGATTTCGACGAGGTCACGATGATGAATCTCGCCGATGTCGGCCACGGTAACTACTACTTCGTCGAGGACACCGCGAAGCTCGGCGACATGTTTGCACGCGAGCTGTCGGGCCTTGGCACCACGGTCGGAGCCGACGCACGCCTCATCGTCGATCCGGCGCCGGGCGTGTACATCGAGGAGGCCTATGGCTACCAGCTGCTGCGCCAGGGCTCGCGCGTCGTCGTGTCGCTGCCGGACCTGCGCGCCGACAAGCCGCTCAAGGTCGTGTTCCGCACGACGCTGCCGGCCGTGCTCGGCGCGCGCGAGGTCGCCAAGCTCGAGCTGCACTGGCGCCACGTCTCCGACGGTGCCGCGGACCTCGCCACCGCGCAGGTCGCGACGGTCGTGACCACCGATCAGGCCGCGGTCACAAAGTCGATCGATATCAACGCGACCACTGCCATCGAGCAGGCGCGCACCGCTCGCGTGCTCGAGGACGCGACGACGATCTACGAGCGCGACGGCTACGAGGCCGCGCAGCGCGTGCTCGACCGCCATCGCAATGCAGTTCGTGCGAACCGGAACATCTCTGCACCAGCTGCCACCGCGATCGAAGCCAAGACCAACGATGCGATCGTGAACTTCGGCAAGGCGCAGCCCGCGAAGGCGAAGAAGGCCGCGCGCGCCGACGCCTACGAGCTGGCGCGCTAGCAACGTTAGATCGGCTATCCTCGGCGCGTGCAGAGGGGCGTCGTATTGATCGTCGCCATCCTCGCGACCAGCGCCTGCCGCCAGGTCTTCGGTCTTGACGAGCCGAGCCGCGCAGCAAACGCCGACGCAGACGTCGACGCCGAGCTCGACAGCATGCCGAGCGATGATGACGATCTGGATGGCGTCCTCGATGCCGCCGACAACTGTCCGCTGGATGCGAATGCAGACCAGCGCGACTGGGATGCCGACGCGCGTGGTGACGTCTGCGATGCGTGCCCGCACATCGCGCAGACTGCCGATCAGGACTCCGATGGCGACGAGGTCGGTGACCTGTGTGATCCGCGCCCGACGCTGGCCGGCGACATGCGAGTCCTGTGGCTCGGCTTCTACGATGCGGCGGACATCGCGGGCTGGACGAGCCAGGGCACATGGACCGTCGTAGGAGGGAAGCTGGAGCAGGCCATGATCGGCGGGGACACACAGCTCGGATCGCCTGCTTCGTACCGAGCTGCCCACTTCGAGACACGCATGGAGATCGTCGAGGGGCAGACGACGGACATCGGCTTTTGCAGCGGCGCGTCGTCGGTCCCCGAGCAGTACTACTGCTGCTCGTTGAGCGGAGCGATGTCCTTGGCGCGCGCCTTCGCGTTGCAGTCCGGTGCGCCTCTCACGACGACCGCTGCATTCGCGGGGAGTACCGCCGTGGGCGCGACGATCGACGTTCGCGGCACCCACACCGCCACCTCGTTCACTTGCCAGCTGTCGCAAGGCGGCGTGGCAGCAGCGGCGTCGGTGACCGTGGGCCCGACGGCCGGCGTCGCTGCGTTCTTCACGACGGCCGCCGTGAAGTTCCACTACGCGTTCGTCGTCGAGATCGGGCCCTGAGCTACGGGTTCAGATCGGAGAACTGAACCTGCAAGTCGCGCGAGATCAGGACGGCGCCGTTCGGCACGTCCTCGAAGCCGTCCTTCGGATCGCCGTCGCCGCCGGAGACCAGCAGCACGCCGCGGAAGTTGTCGTCGCGCGCACCCTTGTCATCGTTGATCCAGAGGCGACGCAGGCGCAGCGGGGTGTCCGCGTGCGCGACCACCATCGAGCGACCGTTGCTCGTGATGATATTACCGAGCGAGACCGGAGCGCCGCCGGCCTTCTGCTGCTCGGCCGAGACGAGCTTGATCGTCGCCGCGAGTGCGCGACGCGTGTGCTGAACGGGCAGGTTGGGCTCGTCGACCGCACCCTCGTCGTGAAGCATCGCGAGGAAGACGTGGAACACGAGCTCGCCGGGAGTCTTGCCACGCAGGTTCCGGCGCAGATACTCGGGAACGTGCTCGAGCAGGCGCGGGGCGGCTGCATCGATGACGGGCTGGTTGCTCATCGCGAACATCCAGCGGCGGAAGCGGAACGGCGGCGTGTTGTCGGTGCCGGCGTAGCGGTCGTCGTTGACGGCCTGGCCGATGGCGCAGTCGGTCGAGATCTCGGCGAGCGGGCCCGCCAGGTCAATCGGTTTGGTGCTCGACTTCGGCGTGCGTACGAGAAGCACGTCGCCGCCTTGCGCGTAGGCCAGACCCCACCGGGTCACCGGCGGCTGCGCCTGCAACACCGCACGCACGGGTGTCAGCGCGGCTGACAGCCGTTGCGGTTGGTTGCACATACAAGCGAAGAGCTTCACAGGTTTCTCTGGGGCGAGGGCCGCCGCACAGCAACGCACGAGCGTTGCTGTGCTGACAGGACCGACGATCAAGGATCAAGGATCGACTCCGACACACCCGCCACTAACTCACCAAGTATAGGACCTGCGTCCGATCTCGCCAATCGTACATTCGCACCATGTAAGGGCGGGAAGCCCTTGCGAGATCAGCGTGCCACGGCGGCGTCGAGTGCCTGGGTGAGCTGAGTGAACACCTTGCCGCGGTCTACCTCGTTGAACACCTCATGCTTGAGGCCCTTGAGGTCGTGATAGACGGCACCCTTGACGCGATCGGCAACCCGGCGGGTCGCGACAGGATCGCACAGGGGGTCCGCCGCACCGACGAGCCACGTGGTCGGTAGCTTGATGCGATCGGCGTTGGCAAGGACGTAGGCTTGCGCGGCGGTCGACTCGGTGAACCAGCGCGCGGTGGCGATGCCGAAGTTGAGCTTGTCGGCGGCGTGCTCGGCCTGCTTCGCCTTGTCGGAGGTCAGATCCTCCGAGCGGATCTGATTGGGCTGACCGAGGTCGGGCGCGAGCCGGCTGCCGATGCGAGCGAGCAGCTTCTTGTAGGCAGGGACCGGTTTCTTGATTGCGAGGTACGGGGACGACAGGATCGCGGCGACCGCGCTCGGTGGCTGATCGCTCGTGAGCGCGCGCAGCGTGATCAGGCTGCCGTGCGAGTGGCCGAGCAGCACGAGCGGCTTGCCGGGCGCGAGCTCTTGAGCGCGCGTGCGAGCGGCGCGGAGATCTGCCACGTAGGTGTCGAAGCGATCGATCGCGCCGCGTGCGCCGGGCGACTGGCCGTGGCCGCGGACGTCATAGGTGAGCACTGCCCAGCCCGCATTGACCAGCACGTGCGCGACCTCGCGGTAGCGCCCGCAGTGCTCGGCATAGCCGTGCGTGATGAGCACGACGCCCTTCGCGTCGGACTTCGGCGTGAACGACTCGGCGTAGAGCGCACCGCGGTCGGTCGGGATCGTCGTGACACTCGTGGGGTCCATCGGTCCCGGCAGATCGGTCATCTCTGCTGTTGTAACGCGAGTCGCCGCGAGATCTCCGGGTTGTGCGGCGGAAGTGCGTGCGCTAGGTTCGCCGCCGTGGGTGGTAACGCAGCGATCCGGCTTGCGATTTTCTTCGCAGTTGCTGCGACCGGCTGTCCGAATACCATCGAGCAAAGTCCCGCAAAGAGCGAGAAGCGACTCAGCATCTGCAAAGACTTCCTCTCGAAGAATGACCTCGAGGCGGCCGAAGCGGAGTGCAGCAAGGCGATCGCGTACAACACCGCCAACGACGAGGCGTACGTCGTGCGGGGCATGGTCTCGTATATCCGGGCAGGGGCGGCGAAGAAGGCGATGGAGGTCGACGGCTGCATGACGGGGCTCGACGCAGAGGCGATGGACAAGGATCTCCAGACTCACCTGGCCAAGGCGGAGCAGGACTTCGAGCAGGCCACCAAGGTCACTCCGGACTACGGAGACGCATGGTCCCACCGGGGTGTCGTGGCCAGCCTCGTCGGAGATTTCCCCGAGGCGAAGGGCCACTTCGTGAAGGCCCTGGAGAGCCCGACCCGCCTGGCTGACCCATCGCTAACCCGGGCTCACCTGGGCTGGTCGCTGTTCAACCAGCAGCAGTATGTCGACGCTGCCAAGGAGCTGCTGACCGCGCTGCAGTTCAAACCCAAAATGTGCGTCGCAACTTATCGGCTTGGCAGGGTTTACTTCGCCCGCGAGGAGTGGGAAAAAGCCGCAGAACAGTTCCAGACGGTGTCCGACGACCCGTCCTGTGGGTCTCAGGAAGCCAGCTACTACCTGATGAAGACGCGAATGCAGCAAGGGTTGAACGTCGAGGCGAAGAGCGCGCAGGACGCGTGCTTGAAGCGCTTGCCGAAAAGCTGCTTCGCGACGAAGTGCCGCGCTGACGGCGGAAGCCTGTGAGGTCCGTGGAGATGGATTCGCGTACGCAGCGAGCTTCTGGAACGGTCGTCGACCCACGCGCCAGCCTGGCGATGTGGCTGCGCACGGGCCGCACGCAGCGCAACCTCTCCCTCGAGGACGTCGCGCGTATCACCAAGATTCAGCCGCGCATTCTCGAGAAGCTCGAGAATGGCAACCTCGAAGGCCTCCCGGCGGACGTCTTCGTGAAGGGGTTCGTTCGCAGCTTCGCCAAGTGCGTCGGCCTCGACGAGCGTGAGGCTCTCGACCGCCTCGGCGCGGCGCAGTCGGGCACCGCGACCACGGTCGCGCAGGCGTTCGTCGATTCGATGTCCGTTCGCCTCGTGCAGCCGTCGGCGCTCGGCGTTGACCCGGCGTCGTCGTCCAGTTCGCTTCCGGTCGCTGCGCCTGCGATCGACGTCGTGGAGATCGTCGACTTCGCCCCGATCGCGCCGCTGGTCGTCGAGCCCGTACCCGCTGCCGAGATCGTCGATGTTGCGCCGCTCGCACCGGTCGCCGTCGAGGCAGCCGAGCCTGCGAAGAAGAAGCGGGCGCCGCGCAAGAAGAACCCGACCGCTGCACCGCGCACGCGCAAGAAGAAGGCAGTCGCCGAGCTCGTCGTCGCAGCCGAGACGGCAGACGTTGCCGCCACGACCGAGACCGTCGAGTCCGCCGAGTCGTCGACGGTCGAGACCGCGTCGACGGACAGCACCGAGATCATCGCCGCCCCCGCCGAGTCGTCGAGTGAGGATGGCTTGCAGGTCGCCGCGTCGGACGAGCGCATCAGTGCCCGCGAGATCGCGATCGTTCAGACGATGTCGGTCGAAGCTCCGGAACCTTCGGTCGACGATGGCGTCGTCGAGCCGCAAGCGTTCGCCGAGGGCAGCCAGCCGAACAAGTCGGGACGGATCGAGCTGATCGACCTGTCCGCCGACGAGTCGACGGAGTCGAGCGCATCCGGTTCGTGGCAGCCCACGATGCCGCCGCTCTCGACGAGCCCGAGCGTCCCGTGGCGCCGTGCGCAGACCCCGCAGCAGGCAGCCTACGTCGTACCGCACATGGTGATCGACGATGCCGATCCAGACAGCGCCGACCGCCAGCGCGAGCGTGAGGAGCGCGCAAACCGCGAGCACTCGCGGCTCTCGTTCCTCCCGGCGATCCTGCTCGATCGCGAAGACCGCTCGGCGCGCCAAGGTGGCCTGACGCTCGCGGTGATCATCCTGCTGATCGCGGCGACGCTGACGCTGAGCTACTTGATGCGCCGCCCGAGCGCCCGTGGCGACGGTGTGACGCTGCTCGACGGCTCGTCCGAGCTGCTCGGCTGATCCGGAACCGGTGACCGAAGGCGAGCTCGGCGTCGTCCTCAAGACGACACCGCTGCGAGAATCCGATCTGATGGTCGTGCTCTTCACGAGCACGCACGGTCGAATCTCCGCCGTCGCGCGAGGCGCACGAAAGTCGCAGCGCCGATTCGCGGGCGCACTGCAGCTGCTCGTCCTTGGAAACTATCAGCTCGGTCGCCGGCCGCGCGGCGAGCTATGGGGCCTCGACAACGCAGAGGTCGTGCGCGAGTGGAACCACCTCGCGAGCGATGTGTTCGCGGTCGCGCATGCGAGCTACATCGCCGAGCTCGTCACGGCACTCATGCCGCCCGAACAGCCCGAGCCGCACGCACTCGATCTCAGCGTCGCGTTGTGGGAGAGCCTCGCCGAGGGTGGGCCGTCACCGGCGGCGCTGCGCTTTGTCGAGCTCGAGCTGTTCGAGCTCGCGGGTCACCGACCAGCGCTCGACGCTTGTGCGGCGTGCGGCGAGCGCGAGCTGGGGCAGGGCGCCGTATTCGATCCGTCGCGCGGTGGCGCGGTGTGCCGGCGGTGCGCCGCGGCAAGCCGGGGCCCAGGAATCCGGCCTGTGGATCTCGGCACGCTCGGCTATCTGCGAGCAGTGGCGGGGGCCGGATCGCCCTCGGCGGCGCGCGCACTCGATACAGATCCGGCGTTTGCGAGCGGGGACCGCACCGCGGGCCGGGACGCCTTCGTGGCGATGGCGCAGAGCCTGGTCGGCAAACCCCTCAAGTCTCTCGAGTACATCGCAAAGCTCGGCGCAGCGACCCGGCGGCCGTAGTAACCTTGTCGGCGATGGGTCTGGAGCGCTTCGCGCTGGTTCGTTCCGTACTGTTCGCCGCGGGACTCGCGTGCGCTACGTCGCCTGCGTTCGCGCAGGGCGGCATCGACATGGATGATGCGCCGCCGTCTGGTGCGCCGCCGGCCGACGCGCCGGTCGTGAAGGATCCGAAGGTCGTGAAGACCTGGACCACCGCGGGCGACACGCTCATGAAGAAGGGCGACGCGTTCACCAAGCAGGGCAAGGCTCCGGAGGCCAAGACCCACTACGAGAACGCGGTGACCGCGTATCAGAAGGCGCTCGACGCGGCCGAAGAGCCTGCCGCGATCTCGCTCCAGCTCCAGCTCGGCACCGCGCTCGACAAGGCCGGCGATCCGATCGGTGCGATGAAGCCGCTCAAGATCGCCGCGACGCAGACCGCGAAGGCGGACATCGCGAAGAAGGCGCAGGCCAAGCTCGACGAGATTTCGATGAAGGTCGGCACGGTCGCCCTCATGATCACGCCCGAGGGCACGGCGATCTCGCTCGGCGGCAAGCCGATCGGCGAGGCCCCGCTCGCGGAGCCGCTGCTGCTGCTGCCCGGCAACCATACCGTCTCGCTCACGGCCGTCGGCTATCAGCCCAAGGATGTCGAGCTCAAGGTCGAGCCGGGCTCGGAGAGCGAGCGCAAGATCGATCTCGAGCCGGTGCCGATGGGCACGGCGCCGGTGATCGAGGACGAAGTCGAGAAGCCTGCGCCCGCCGAGCCGAAGGCGCCGTCGCTGTTGCCGATCTACATCGGTGGCGGCGCGACGCTGGGTCTCGCGTTGATCGGCACGGTCACTGGCATCGCCGCGATCGGCAAGCACGGCCAGTTCGACGACTCGGTGTCGGAGACCGAGCGCAAGGATCTGCGGTCGAGCGGCAAGACGCTTGCGCTCGTCACCGACCTCTGCCTCATCGGCGCGGTCGGTGCGGCTGCATTCACTACCTACTGGTACATGTACAAGTACCGGCCCGTCTCGAAAGCGCTGGCGGAGCGCGAGGTGATGCGTCATGCCAAAAGAGCCCCTTTGGCCAAGGTCGACGTGGTCCCGTGGGTCCAACCCGATACGGGCGGCGTGATGGCCGTCGGATCGTTCTAGCGAGGAAGATATGGCTCATCCTGGTTACCCCAATCAGATGCCCCCGATGGGCGGTCCTCCTGGCATGGGCGGTCCCCCTGGAATGGGCGGTCCTCCCGGCGGCCCACCGCCGCAGCAGATGATGCGGCCGGTGCGTCAAGGCACCTCGAAGGCCGTGCCGGTCGTCGTATCCGCCGGCCTCGCGGTCGGGGTGTTCTGCGGCCTCTTGTTTGGTGTCGGCACTGGCAAGGAAGCCACCGCCGGCGCGCCGTCGGCCAGCAACGTCAAGAAGATCGATGATTCCGAGGCGAAGGTCGATCCGGGCGCCGCGCCCAAGGGTCTCGGCGCGACGTCGACCGCACCGATCGCACCGAAGACGGGCTCGGCGGCACCTGCCGTCGCCGCCGCAGGCAGCGGTTCTGCGGCACCCGGCGCCGGCGCGGGCAGCGCGAAGCCGGCCGCGGTCGAGGTGAAAAAGCCGATCAAGCTCAAGATCGCGCTCAAGCCCGAGGCCGCGCAGAAGGACGCGAAGATCACGATCGACGGCAAGCCGATCGACGGTCTGATGGCCGAGCTGCCCCACGACACCAAGTCGTTCAAGCTCGAGATCAAGTCGAACGGCTTCCGGACGTACGAGAGCAAGCTCAGCACGATCCCGGACACCGCCGAGATGAGCGTCGATGTCGAGCTCACGAAGCGTCCTGCCGCCGGTACCGGCGTGCGTCCGCCGAAGCGCCCCGATCGCCCGACAAATGCGGGCGGCGGCGGCTTGATCGATATCTAGGTGCGGCTCGCTGCGATCGTCCTGGTCGCAGCCTGCGGCGGCGAGACGACGAAGCCGGGGACGCTGGCGCTCGTCGATCCCGGCACGGAGCCACGCGTGACGCTGCAGTACGCGCTCGGCGCGTTCGAGCGCGACATCGCGTTCGTGTCCGAGATCGATGTCGAGTCGCGCAAGGACACGTTTGCCGACATGCGCTATCGCCTGAAGTGCGGCCCAAACAGCTGTCGCTATCAGATGGTGAAGTTCGAGGTGCTCGGCGAAGGGTCCAACTTCGAGGGCGTGAAGAAGGCCATCAGCGGAACGATCCAGGTGCCCGCGAACGGCCTGGTGTCGATCACCGCCGACGGGATGATGAAGACGACGCCGTCGACGCCCGAGCTGTTCAAGTCCGTGCTCATCCCGCTGCCAGGTGATGCGATCGGCATGGGCGCTCGCTGGACGGTGACCGAGCCAGGCGGAACAGCAACGCGGACGTTTCGTCTGGTCAAGAACGACGGTGCGACGCTGACGATCGAAACGCGCGTCGAGGCGAACGACCCGCAGATGAAGTTCGCGCAAGCCGGTGAGGTCGCGGTGAAGCTCACCGATCCGTTCGGGACCGGCACGCTCGAGCTCGTCCAGACCGTGCCCGCAGATCCATCGATCAAGATGGATACGCACTCATTCCATCAGCGGATGAAGATCGAGTCGCTCAGCCCTTCACGGCGCCGGCGGTGAGGCCACCGACGAGATACTTTTGGAGCACGTAGAACGCGATCATCACGGGCACGCTCGTGACGATCGCGCCGGCGGCGAACAGGCCCCAGTCGGCACTGAACTGCCCGACGCTCGACTGGATGAGGACGGGGAGCGTGTACTTGCTCTCGTCGGTCATGAACGTCGACGCCATGATGAACTCGTTCCACGCAGTCATGAACGAGAACAGCGCGGTCACCGCGATGCCGGGACGCGTGAGCGGCAAGATGATCTTGCGGAAGATCATCCACTGGGACGCGCCGTCGATGCGCGCGGCTTCCTCGAGCTCGCGGGGCAGGGTGTCGAAGTAACCCTTGAGTGTCCACACGCAGAACGGAATGGCAGTCGTCGAGTACACGAGCACGAGACCGACGAGCGAGTTGAGCAGGCCGAGCTTGTCGAGGATCACGTAGAGCGGTAGCAGCAGCAACGTCGCGGGAAACATCTGCACGACGAGGAATGAGGTCAGCCCGGCCTTGCGGCCCGGGAAGCGGAAGCGCGACAGCGCGTAGGCGGCCGTGCACGACAGGACAACACCGACGACCGTGGTGGCGAGCGCGACCATGACGGAGTTGAGCGTGTGGCGCAGGAACAAGAGCTCGCCGTGGCCGCCCCGTGCGCTGAACAGATCTCTGAAGTGATCGAGCGTGAACGCGGTCGGCACTGGCGATGCCGAGAGAGCGAAGTGGCGGCCGGGCTCGAACGCCTTCTTGCACACGAGCAGCACCGGGTAGAGCACGACGGCGCACACGACGATGATCCCGAGGTACGCGAGCACCCACCACAGGCGATGAGGACGGCGATCGTTCACACATCCTCCTTGCGACGAACGATGCGTGTGCCGAACACAGTCCACAGCAGGAGGATGCCGAAGATGACGGTGCCGTACGCGGCGGCCATGCCGTAGCGCTCACCACGCTCGAAGGCCCAGCGGTACGCATCGGTGACGAGGATGTTCGTCGAGTTGTTGGGCTTGCCGCCCGACACCAGGAAGATCACGTTGAACATGTTGAACGTCCAGATCGACCCGAGCGCCACGGCCGGTCCGAGCGCCGGACGAAGGTGGGGAAGCGTGATGTGGCGGAACCGCTGCCACGCACTCGCGCCGTCGACGGATGCGGCCTCGTAGAGCTCCTTCGGGATGGTCTCGAGGGCGCCGATCGCGACGACCATCATGAACGGGAAGCCGAGCCACGTATTCGTCGCGACGTTGGCGCCAAACGACGCAGAGAACTGCGTGAACCACGACACCCCGTCGAGCCCGAGCTCGCCGAGCAGCATGTTGATCGCGCCGTACTCCTTGGTGAACATGCCCTTCCAGATCAGCGCGGTGATGTAGTTCGGGATCGCCCACGGCAGGATGAGCAGCATGCGGAACATGCCGCGGCCGGCGAGCCACTTGCGCGACAGCACGAGCGCGAGCGCGACGCCGATCGAGACGTGGAACACGATGTTCGTCACGGTCCACAGGACGGTGACGCCGAGCGTGAACCAGAAGTTGAGCGGGTCATCGAGCTCGCGGCCGCCGCCGGACAGGATCTCGACGAAGTTCGACACGCCGACGAAGCTCCACGTGCCGCTGTGATGGTCGTAGAAGCCCATCACGAGGCCGATGATGAACGGCGCGGCGACGAGCACGACCATCGAGATGCCGGCAGGCGCGAGGAACGAGAACGCGGCGCGATGGTGCGAGATGCTCGCCGCGATACGATCGGTGAGCATCGCGCGCTGAGCGAGAGCGACGCCCGCGGCAATCAGGAGGATGACGGTCGTCGCGATCCACGCGTGCCACAGCATCGTCGGGACCGCGAGTGCGGCGACGCCCGCGAAGGCACCGATGCGGGCGGCACGGCGGCTCACGAGCGCGCCGGCAGCGGCGATCGCGGCGCCGAGGCCGAGCACGCCGATCATCACGAGATACGGATACGGCGCCGGCCGCGCAGGCGCAGTGATCGCGATCGCGACGTGCTTGCACTGACCGGGTTCGGTACAGAACGGCGTCACGGCGATCGCGCGTCCGGTCCCGTCGGGCATCAGCTCGGCGACGTTGCCCGAGCGACCGTGGCGATTCGCGGCGTCGTAGAACAGCTTGTTGAGCGGCCTCGCTGCATCGGCGACGAGCGGCCGCCAGGCGCCGTCGGCGTCGCGGATCTGACGCTGCAGCAGATACGCGTGCTGCTTCGAGGGGATCGGCGGCGAGACAATGGCGCTGTCGACGGTCGGTAGCGGCGCCTGACCGGCGGCGATCGCGGTCGCGGTGCGGGTCGCGAGATCGATCTGGCGCGCTGCGAGCTCGGTGTTACGCACCGCGACGAACGCTACGGTCGCGACGATGATCGCGAGGAGCGCCCCCACACCGAAGTCGCGCAGCTGGCGCTGCAGGACCGGCACGCGAATATATGACGACTCGATCGTCACTTGATGTAGCCCTTCACTTCGCGCTCGACGGCGAGCAGCTGCACGCCGGGCTCGGCGTGGCCGGCGAGGACCTCGCCGAGCGCATTCTGGTAGGGCGACCACACCATGCGCATCGCCGGAACCTTCGGCATCGGCACCGTGTGCGCGAGCTGCGCGCGGAACGTGGCGAGCACGGTATCTTTGGCGACCGCGGGGTCGGCATAGGCCGCGGGATTCGCCACGACCTGGCGCGCATCGCGAGCGCGGACGATCGCGGCCGCATCGCTGGTCAGCGCGTCCATCACCGCGAACGCGGCGGTCTTGTCACGCGCGAAAGCGCTCATCAGCACGCTCTCGACACCGAGGAACGGCGCCGCAGGCTTGCCGGTTGCGGACACGGTCGGCAGCGTCACGACCTGCCACGGAATGTTCGGCGCGATATCTGCGATGAACCACGGCCCCGAGATCGCGGTTGCCGCGCGCCCCGCGTTGAACAAGCTCGCGACGGTCGGGCCCTGCGCATCACCGGGCGCGATGCCGTCGGCGACGAGGCTGCGAGCAAATGCCATCGCGTTCGCGGCTTCGGGCGTCGCGATCGTGAGCTCGCCCGCCGCGTCGACCACGTGGGCGCCGAAGCCGTGCAGCCAAGGTGCGTGGCCGTAGAGGTCGGCGTTCGCGTACGCGACCACGAAGCCGGCGGACCGCTTCATCGCCGGCGCGAGCGCGAGCATCTCGTCGGTCGTCGTCGGAGTGTTCGGCACCAGGTCGGTGCGCACGTAGAGCACGAGCGACTTCGTGGCGAGCGGCAGGCCCCACAGCGAGCCGCGATATGCCATCCCGCTCATCGCCTCGGTGGAGAACCGAGTGGCGCGCGCGTCGTCGACGTAGAACTCGATCGGCTCGATCGTGCCGGAGTCGGCCCACGCGCCGATGCGGTCGTCGGCGTAGATGAAGAGGTCGGGACCGTTGCCGCGCGGGATCGCGCTCGTCAGCTTGTCGGCGAACGAGTCGTGCGGCACCGCGACGAGCGTCAGCGGCGTGTCGGGATGCTCGGCGGTCCACTGCGTCGCGATCGTCTCGAGTGCAGCTCGCTCGCCGCCGGTGTACGCGTGCCACAGCACGACGCCGGGCTCACGCTGCTGACCGCAGCCAGCGAGCGCGAGCGCGAGCATCGCCGCGGCAAGCTTCACAGGCGGACCTCGGTCGCGCCGTGAAACACGTGGACCGCGCGCGGGTCGAGCCACACCTGTACGGTGTCGCCCTTGCGCGGCGCCGAGCTCGCATCCGCGCGAACGGTGAGCGGACCGGCTTGCGATTCGAGATGGAGGACGACTTCTGCGCCGAGTACCTCGCGCATCGCAACCTCGCCCGATAGCGAGACGTCGTCGACGTGCTTCTCGAGCGAGAGCCGCTCGGGTCGAATCCCGACGACGACCTTGTCCACCGAGCTTTGGGCCGGGCGCAGGGCAGGGGACATTGGCAGTGGGATCTCGAAGCCGGGGCCGCGGGCGGCGTGGCGCTCGCCGGTCTGTGCGAGATCCGCGTTGAGGAAGTTCATCGTCGGCGTACCGAAGAATCCGGCGACGAAGCGGTTCGCCGGCTTCTCGTAGATGTCGACCGGCGTGCCGATCTGCTGGATCACGCCGTCCTTGAGCACGACGATCTGATCAGCGAGTGTCATCGCCTCGATCTGATCGTGCGTGACGTACATCGCGGTCGCCTTCGACATCTGATGGATACGCGCGATCTCTCGCCGCATGTCGCCGCGCAGCTTGGCGTCGAGGTTCGACAGTGGCTCGTCGAACAGGAAGACCTTCGGGTTGCGCACGACGGCGCGACCGATCGCGACGCGCTGCCGCTGGCCACCCGACAGCGCCTTGGGCTTGCGATCGAGATAGGTCTCGAGTCCCATGATCGCGGCGACCTCGTGGACGCGCTTCTTGATCTCGCTGTCCGGCACCTTCTTGATGCGGAGGCTGAACGCCATGTTCTCGAACACGCTCATGTGCGGGTAGAGCGCGTAGCTCTGGAACACCATCGCGATGTCGCGCTCGGCCGGCGGCAGGTGCGTGACGTCCCGGCCGTCGATCTTGATCGTCCCGGACGTCGGCTCCTCGAGGCCGGCGACCATGCGAAGCGTCGTGGACTTGCCGCAGCCGCTGGGCCCGACGAGCACGACCATCTTGTGGGCCGGCACGACCAGGTCGAGATCCGGAATCACGGGGCGGGACACGCCGTCGTACAGCTTGCGGATCCGGGACAGCTCGACGTCAGACACGCACGCGCGAGGAGCAACCTTCACGCCACCCGCAAGTGCCTGGAAGCCAAGGGGTACCCGCCGACCGCGTTGCGAAGCGCAACCAGGCGACGGTGAGGCCGACAACGACCCCATGCGAATCAAGCTCCTCTCCAGCGCCCTCGTCTCCCTCCTCGCGACCTCGGCTTGCGTCGCGCCC
>JBBQFU010000091.1:0-30311 GCA_038322185.1 Haliangiales bacterium | reverse complement strand
GAGGACGAGGTGAAGAACTACCTCCAGCTCGACAACTTGCGCGACGCGATGTTCTGGGCGGCGCAGCAGCTATACGGCCTGGTCTTCACGCCGATCAAGAACGTCCCGGTCTATCACCCCGACGTCACGGTCTACGAGGTCACCCGCGATGGTGCGCACGTGGGCCTGTGGTACTTCGACCCGTACGCGCGCGACGGTAAGCGCTCCGGCGCGTGGATGAGCGAGTACCGCACGCAGGAGGCGTTCGACTCCAAGGTCGCGCCGATCGTTTCGAACAACGCGAACTTCGTGAAGGGCGCCAAGGGCGAGGCCGTCCTGATCTCGTGGGACGACGCGGTGACGCTGTTCCACGAGTTCGGTCACGCGCTGCACGGGCTGCTCTCGCAGGTCACCTACCCGTCGCTCGCCGGCACCAACACCAAACGCGACTTCGTCGAGTTCCCGAGCCAGCTCAACGAGCACTGGCTCACGACGCCCGAGATCCTCAACAAGTTTTGCGTGCATCACCAGACCGGCAAACCGATCCCGCAGGACCTGGTCGCCAAGATCACGAAGGCGAAGAACTTCAACCAGGGTTTCAAGACGGTCGAGTATCTGCTGGCCGCGATCTACGACCTCGAGATTCACCAGGTGCGCAGCGCCAAGCCGATCGATCCGGTCGCGTTCGAGAAGCGCACGGTCAAGAAGCTCAAAGCGCCCAAGGAGATCGTGATGCGGCACCGCCCGCCTGCGTTCGCCCACATCTTCTCCGACGACGGCTACTCCGCCGGCTACTACAGCTACATCTGGGCCGACACGCTGACCGCCGATGCCGGCGAGGCGTTCAAGGAGAAGAAGAGCTACTACGCCAAGGATGTCGCCACGAAGCTCCACGACCACATCATGAGCCGCGGCAACTCTTTGCCACCTGAAGTGGCGTTTCGCGCGTTCCGCGGAAGAGATGTCGACACCGAGGCCTTGATGCGCGAACGTGGGTTCAAGCCCACCAAGGAGGCACAATGAACACTCGACTATTGCTGTCCGCACTGCTTTTCACCGGCTGCGCGAAGACCGATTCGATGGATCTGCTGAGCACCGGCATCCACGCCGGCATCAGCGCGAAGGCGACCGGGGATGGCACGACCGACGTCTATGCCGTCCTGTACGTCGGCAACCCGCTGAACCTCAACTACGTCGATCTCACCGGCGACGATCAGCTGATTGCCTCGTTCGGCAGCCAGGAGAAGGTGATGACCGAGACGGTGACGCTCAATATCGTCTCGCACAAGGCGTCGTTCACGTCGGACAACGCGGGTGATCAGTTCCAGGTCGCGTTCGAGCGTAGCGTCGACGACGGCGCACCGAACTCGATCGTCACGCTGCCGCCCAAGTTCACGCTCGACGCCGCGCCCACCACCGCGTCGCGGGCCGCGAACCTGAGCCTCACGTGGTCGCCGATCGACACGACGGCAGGCCATGTCATGCGCTGGGAGGTGAAGGGCGACTGCATCGAGAACGAGTCGCAGATCCTCGCGTCCGACACCGGCTCGCTCATGATCGAGGCGAACCGGATCCGCAAGCGCATGGGCGAGATGGTCGCCGACCAGTGTCCGATGACGCTCACCGTGACGCGTGGCAAGCCCGGTCAGCTCGACCCTGGCTACGGCAAGGGCGGCACGATCGAAGGCCAGCAGATCCGCACGGTGATGCTGACCACGACGCTGTAGCCGGCTGCGGCCCCGACGTGGCAGTCTGCATGCCACGTGCTTCCTCTGGCCACCCTGCTCTGCGGCGTCATCGGGCTCAGCCTCGGTGGCCTGGGCGGTGGCGGCTCGGTGCTCGCGCTGCCGATCCTCGTCTACGTAGCCGGCGTGTCGCCGCCCGATGCGGTCGGTGTGTCGGCCATGCTGGTCGGCGTCACGAGCGCCGCGGCGATGATCATGCATGCGCGAAAGGGCAACGTCGATTGGCGCGTCGCCGCGCTGTTCGGCGGCGTCGGCGTTCCAGGCGCACTCGTTGGCGCACACTTCACGAACATCGTGGCGCCCAACACGATGCTCATCGGGTTCTCCATCCTGCTGTTTTTTGTCGCGATCTGGATGGGGTTTGGCAAGGTGCCCGAGCAGCGCCCCGCACGAGGATGGCCACTGGTCGCGTTGATCGGCGCGTTCGTCGGGCTGCTCGCCGGATTCTTCGGCGTCGGCGGCGGCTTCATGATCGTCCCCGCGCTCACCGGCCTCGCGGGTCTCGACATGCGGCGCGCGATTGGCACCTCGCTGCTCGTGATCGCGATCAACAGCGCGGCGAGCATGCTCGAGCACGCGAACCACAACAGCCTGCCGTTCGTGACGGCGGCCTCGTTCGTGGTCGCCGCCGTGATCGGTGCGCTCATCGGCCAGCGCGTCGCGTTGCACGTCTCGGTCGCGCACTTGCGGCGCGGGTTTGCCGCGCTGATCCTGGTGGTGGCCGTGCTCGTTGGCTGGCGCGTGTTCAGCGCACTGTGATCGTGCCGCGCATCATGTCCATCGCGCAGGCGTAGTTGATCACGCCCGCCGTCGAGAACGTCAGCGTCAGCTCGACTGGCTGATCGAGCGGCAGGTCCTTCTTGATCGGCTTGCCGTCAACCGTCATCAGCACCTCGGTCCCGCAGCCCTTCGCCGACGTGCGCGTGAACCGCAGCGTCACCGGCACGCCGCGAGGCACCGTGACATTCGCAGGCGAGAAACCGCGCTGGTCGACCGTGATGTGAGCGGTGTTACCTGCGAGCGCGCGAATCGACTCGATCATGGACTGCAGCTTGCCCGGCCCGCTGCTCTGCTCGAACACGAGCTCGCCGGTCGCGCTGTAGATCTTGACGTGCGGCAGGCTGAAGCCTTTCGGCGTCAGGTGCTGCGCGACCACCGGCGTCTCCCAGTCGACGATGTCGATGCGGCGCAGCGCGATACCCGACGGGTTCGCCTTCGCCATCTCGACGAGCGCCGGCTCGAGCGTTTTGCACGGCACGCACCACGGCGCCCAGAAGTCGAAGATCGTGATCTTCCCGGGCACCGGCGTGAGCTCGACTGCGGAGCCCTTCGAACCGAGATCCGCGACGTCCGCCCCGGTCATGTCGAGCGGCGGAACGACAGTGCCGTCGCCGTGCTGGCCGTGCTCGGCATGCTCGTCCCCGTGCTCGTCGCCGTGCTCGTGCTCGTCCTCGTGGGCGGCGGCCGGAGGTGGTGCAGCCTTGCCGAACGCATAGCTCGCACCAATCTCGAGGAGCGCAGGCATGTTGAGCTGGCCACCGACGACGTGATTGATGAACGGCACCTTGAGGGCCAGATCGATCGATAGATCCGCCGTCATCGCGTAGCTCGCGCCCGCGGCAACCATCGCGTCGATGCGGCCCTGGTTTCCTTCCTCCGTGTAGCGCACGCCATTCCAGCGCTCGTAGGTCTCGCCTTGCACCTCGAGCCCACCACGGACGCTCCACGGGCCGAGCGCGCGGCGCAGGCTCACGCCGGCCGCGTAGCGATCGCCGGGGTAGTAGCCCTTGCTGTTCTCGTAGAACGATTGCTGGGTGAACAGCACGCCCGATGCGCGCCACTTGCCGAACGTATAGCCATACGACAGCGACAGCACCGGATTGACGGTGCCCGTGCCCAGCTGGATGTGCTGGTGCGGCACGTCGTCGTTCATGAACGGGTCGTTCTCGGTGCGGCCGATCGGCAGCGACGCGCCAAGCCGCACGGTGAACCCGGACCGCGCGTACGAGCCAAGCAACATCGGATCGGCGATGCCGTTCAGTGTCTCGTTCCGGTGATGCGTGCTCTCGTTCACCAGATCGACCGAGGTGCCGCCGCCGTCGAGGTAGCGGATCCGCGTCGAGACCACACGGAACGGCAGCACGAGCGAGGCGCCGAACCGCGCCGTGAGCCCGACGTCGAGCGAGAGCCGCGCCTCGGAGACCGTGATGTCCTGATCGTGGATGATCGGGATCGCGCCCTGCCCTTCGACATCGTCGAAGTCGTCGTGCTGGGTGTCGAGCGTCGTGGCAATCCAGCCAAGGCGCACGACGACCCGCCCCGGGCTGAGCGCGTCCTGATCGACCTTCCCGACCGGGAGGTTTGGGTTACTTCAACCCGCTCAAGCACCGCCGGCGCGCACCATGCGCGGATCGACTCCGAGCAGGACGGCGGCGGTGAGAAGTAGTTTCTTCATGCGGCGCCCTCGAGTGTTAGCAGACTCGCAGCGCGTACGAAGAGATTACGCCATCCATGTGCGCGAACTTCGCACACCTGTCAGCCGTCGGGGAACCGCGGTTCCGCTACGATGGAGGTGATGGAGGGGGACGACCCGTCCGACGACGAGGAAGCCGCGCTGATCCGCGACGTCCCGTCCGAGGACACGCCCAAACGCGTGACCCGCCTCTACGGCGCGGTTGATCTCGAGGAGGCGTATCCGTCGACGATGGTCGACGAGCTCCAGCAAGCGCAGGCCACTCGCGGGATGACCGCGCCGAGCCCGGTCGTCGGCTCGATGCTGGAGCGCTACCGCATCGGTGATGTTCTCGGTCAGGGCGGCATGGGCGAGGTGCTGTCCGCGCGCGACGAGCAGATCGGCCGCCCGGTCGCGATCAAGCGCCTGCGCGTCGAGAACCCGAGCCCCGAGATCCTGGCGCGCTTCCTTCGCGAGGCGCGGATCCAGGGTCGCCTCGAGCACCCCGCCGTGGTGCCAGTCCACGAGCTGTGGACCGCGGAGGGCACGCAGCCATTCTTCGTGATGAAGCAGCTCGCGGGCACCACGCTCGCGGATGTGGTGCCCAAGCTCGCGCTTCGCAACAAGCGCGCGTTGGAGGACTACACGCTGCAGCGTCTGCTGCGCGCGTTCACCGACGTGTGTCTCGCCGTCGAGTTCGCGCACACGCGCCGCGTGGTGCATCGCGATCTCAAGCCCGCGAACATCGTGCTCGGCGATTTCGGCGAGGTCTACGTGCTCGACTGGGGCATCGCGCGCATCACCGAGGACAACGACGATCCGACCGGCGGCGGCAAGGACAGCTTCGCCGATATCGGCACGGTGATCGGCGAAGCCCACACGGTGGCCGGCACGATCCTCGGCACGCCCGGCTACATCTCGCCCGAGCAGATTCGCGGCGACTACTTCCTCGACGGCCGCACCGACGTCTACGCGCTCGGCTGCATCCTGTTCGAGATCCTCGCGCTCACGCCACTTCACCCGCGCGGCCAGGCGGGCCTCGCGTCAGCACTCGCCGGCATCGATGCGCGGCCCTCGCTCCGCGCACCCGATCGCGAGATTCCGCCCGAGCTCGACCGTCTGTGCGTGAAGGCGACGCACCTCGATCCGAACGCGCGCTTCGAGACTGCGCGCCAGCTCGGCGATGCGGTGCAGCAGTTCCTCGACGGTAATCGCGACATCGCGCTGCGCCGCGAGCTCGCGCGCCAGGAGCTCGCCGAGGCGCGCGCGGCCATGAAGCGCGGCAACGGGCCGACCGAACGCCGCGACGCACTTCGTGCCGCTGCTCGCGCCCTCGCTCTCGATCCGACCGATCGCGAGCCCGCGGATCTCGTCGGTCACCTGATGGTCGAGCCGCCGGCCGAGATGCCGATCGAGGTCGAGAAGGAGCTCGAGGGGCTCGACGCCGAGGCGCTCAAGACCAGCGCGCGGTTCGGCATGCTCGCGGCGATCGCGTACCTGGCGTTCTTCCCGATCCTGTACTGGATCGGCTTTCACGAGCCCTGGTACCTGATCGCCGGCCCCGCGGTGTGTGTCGCGATCATCCTCGACGAGATCTTCATCGCGCCGAAGAATCCGTACCTATCGGGATACATCGCGATCGCCGGTAACCTCGCCATGTTCGCGCTGTTCGGCTGGATGGTGAGTCCGATCGTGATCGGCCCCGGCCCCGCGGTGATCATGGTCTCGCTGCTCGCCGCACATCGCCGGTTGGTCCGCCCGTGGCTTCTCGCATTCGTCACCGCGGTCGCGACGCTCTTGCCGTGGCTGCTCGAGCTCGCCGGCGTGTTCGACACGCGCATGAGCGTGAGCGGCAGCTCGATCATCATCGAGACCGCGGCGACCCAGCTCGAGCCGAGCGCGACGCTCGCCGGCCTGTTCATCTACATCGTCGCGCTCATCCACCTCGCCGCCCTGATCGCCCGGCTGTCCGATGACGATCGCCGCAAAGTTCGTCGCGCAATGCAGCTCCAGTCCTGGCAATTACGGCAACTTGTACCGCGGGCCGCCAGCAAGCCACCGCGCGAGGGATAATCACTGCATGCGGTGGTGGGGCCTGGCTGTGGTCGTGGCGTGCTCGGAGCCGAACGCGCCGGCGACGGTGGATGCGTCGAGCGCGGACGCCGCGATCGACAGCATGCCGGTGCTCGTCGATCCGATGTGGCCTGACGACACCGCGCTGCCGGCCGAGTTCGACTTCCCGCCGTACCTCACGATGTTCGCCGCGGACTTCGTTGTGGTCTCTTGGCGCACGATGACAGCGACGAGCGGCGTGGTTCGCTTCGGTACCACCGAGGCACTCGGTGACGAGATCGCGACGACCGCAGCGGCGAACCTGCACCACATCTCGCTCACCAACCTCGAGCCCGCAACGGCCTACTACTACGAGGTCGCGATCGCTGGGACGGCAGCCGCGCGCAAGGGGGTGTTCGTCACGCCAGGCCGCACGCAGTGGCGCTTCCTCGCGTCGGGCGAGTACCACGCGCCGAGCGAATCCTCCGGCGTGGCAGCGTTCGCCGACGAGATCCGCAACTTCCGCCCGCACGTGATCATCGAGTCCGGCGACATGGTCGACGACGGCAACGATCTCACGCACTGGCGCAGCTACCTGCGGACTTCGGCGCCGTGGATCTCGAACGTGTTGCTGCTGCCCGCGCACTCCAATCACGTCAACGGCAGCGGCGGCAACAGCATGCTGCGTGACTACTTCGTGTTGCCGAACAACGAGCGCTGGTACTCGACCCGCTACGGCCAGGTCGAGGTGCTCACGATCGACTCGCACACGGATGGGAACAGCGACGTGATGAAGACCGAGGTCCCGTGGATCGCGACCGCTGCCGCGGCTGCACACGACGGCACCGATGACCCGACGTTCCTGATCGCTGCGTGGCATCACCCGGCGTGCTCGTCGTACTACTCGTCTCGCGCGAGCTCGCGTAGCTGGGTGCAGACCAACCTGGTCGGCACGCTGAAGGCGAACGGTGGCGTCGACCTGATCCTCGCGGCGCACGACAAGTACTACGAGCGCTCGACGATCACGGGCGGCATCGCGCACGTGATCACGAACATCGGCAACATCTCGCCGAGCTCGCCGGGCGCGAATCATCCCGACTGCACCGTCGAGGCGACGCTCCTCACCACTCGCTCGACCGGACTGTTCACGGTCGATGGCAACTCGATCGCGGCAAAGATCGTCGACGAGACCGGCGCCGAGCTCGACGCGTTCACGCTGCAGAAGTAGGCAAGGTCGCGCGGTTCACGCGCACTTCACGCGGCGGGTGACGGCTTGTTCACGCGGTGGCCAGGGCGCCTTCACGCGCGTCAGGCGCACTCTCATTTTCAAGAAGGAAAGAGAGACCCACCATGAAGACCGCACTCGCCGCCACCTTGTTCACGTTCGCCGCCATCGCCACCGCCGCCGCCCAGCCGGCTCCCGACCCGAGCGAGTGCTGCGACCCGACCCCGGGCACGCAGCCGCAGCAGCCTCAGCCGCAGCCGCAGCCGCAGCCGGCCGCCTACCAGGCCGAGCCGGCGCCGGCGACGAGCCCCGACGCGGTCCCGAGCGACATCGAGGAAGAGGGCTGGGGCAAGCCGGTCGGCCGCCGCTTCATGCACGGCTTCCGCCTCGGCTGGACCTACGTCTACAACATGGACAAGCCGACGCGCGAGAACGGCATGAGCCTCGCCGACGAGTTCGGGCTCAAGTCGCCGAACATGATGCTGCTCGGCTACGAGGGCTTCTACCGGATCGTTGGACACTCGTGGCTCAACGTCCTGGTCGTCGGCAACGTGACCGTGGCCGGCCTCGAGCAGAGCAAGTTCATCCCAGCCGCGAGCGGTCTGCTCGGCTTCGAGATCGACAAGGCGTTCCAGCTCGGCGTCGGCGTCAACGTGACCCCGGACCCCGAAGCGCCGACGCACATGATCGTCGCCGCCGGCTGGACCCCAAAGGTCGGCTCGATCAACACGCCCGTGCACTTCTTCTTCGTGCCCGATACCGAGAGCAACCACCGCATGGGCGCAACCATCGGCATGTCCTGGTGAACCTCGGCAGGTTCACGCGCAGTTCACGCACCAGTTGACGCGGGCTTCACGCCCGTCCCGCGGCGGCTTCACGCCCGCCCCGGCCATTGTCAGTCACAAGGAAAAGGAATCGCCATGAAGACCACACTCGCCGCCGCCACCCTGCTCACCCTCGCCACTGTTGCCACCGCGTCTGCCCAGGGCGCCCCGAACCCCGACGATTGCTGCGAGCCGACTGCGCCGCTTCAGGCGCAACCGACGGTCGCGTACGCCGACCCGGCGCAGCAGCCGGCGTCGATGCCCCCGTCGCAGGAGCCGATGACCACCGACGTCGAAGAAGAGGGCTGGGGCAAGCCGGTCGGCCGCCGCTTCATGCACGGCTTCCGCCTGGGCTGGACGTACATCTACAACATGGACAAGCCGACGCGCGAGAACGGCATGAGCCTCGCCGACGAGTTCGGTCTCAAGTCGCCGAACATGATGCTGCTCGGCTACGAGGGCTTCTACCGGATCGTCGGTCACTCGTGGCTCAATGTCCTGCTCGTTGGCAACGTGTCCGTCGCCGGTCTCGAGCAGAGCAAGTTCATCCCGGCGGCCAGCGGCCTCATCGGCTTCGAGATCGACCGCGCGTTCCAGCTCGGCGTTGGCGTGAATGTGATGCCCGATCCGCAAGCGCCGACGCACATGATCGCCGCGGCGGGCTGGACCCCGAAGGTCGGCTCGATCAACACGCCGATTCACTTCTTCTTCGTGCCGGACACCGAGGGCAACCACCGCATGGGCGCCACGCTCGGCATGTCCTGGTAACTCGATTTCGGCGGCTACCGCAAACCGGAAGGCGAGCTGGAATGCGGTAGTCGCCGGAGCCTACGGCTCGTATCATCACGCCGCGATGCTACGGTGCCCACGTGCCGATCCTGCGGATCACGCGTGAGCTCCTGGGCCGGCTCGCTGACGGTGACGAGGTGGCGTCCGACGAGCGTGGCGCCTACGTGCACGTCGCGCGTCGTCACGGCTGCGTCGAAGATGCCGCGGCGTGGCTCGACGCCTTCCTGGCCGCGCCGGCTTCGCGCGGATGGCTGCTATCGGTCGTGCAGGCACACGGAACACAGGCGCACGCGGCGACGCTCTACGCTGCGTGCGTCGCCGAGCGCGGCGGCGTCCCGCGTCTCGCGGACGATGCCCCGTCGGAGGTGTTGCGAGTGCTCGGCTACCTGCGCTACGCGCGTGCAGTCCCGGTGCTATGGGCGCACGCGACGGCGCCGTCGACAGATCACACCGGCATCAGGCACGCATGTCTCGGCCTCCTCGATGTCCCGTGCGAAACCCTCGCGCCCGAGATCGCACGCGAGCTCTCCAAGTACGAGGGTGAGAATCAGTTTCCAGAGCTGCTACCCAGTCTCGCGAGCAAGACCGGCAACCCATTGTGGCTTCCGCGGCTTGTCCGCTGGGGACGCGACCGCGCATCGACCGACTGCAACGGCGGCATCATGCTGGGGATCGCGATGTTCGGCGCTGCCGGCCTACCGGCGCTTCTCGATGTCCTGTGGGAGCCGCAATGGGAGGCACACGCAGGCGCGACCGGCTCTCGATACTGGGCGTGGCTCGCGACGCGAGTGCACGCGCTGCCCATGCGTGAGCTCTACGCACATGCCCGCGCCACGCCTCCAGGCCCCGCACGGCAGCAGGCGCTGCGCATGATCGTGGCGCTCCTCGAGATGTGGTTCGAGCCTGTCGAGCTCCACGCCGCACATCTACCCGCGGAGACGGCACGTGACCTCATGTCACTGCTGTTTTGGTGGTCCACACCGCACGCGGACGACTCGCTCATCGCGCACGCACGTGCGGCCTTTGCCGATCACGACGACCCTCTGCACGACCGGATCTACGAGCTCGAGCGCTCTCTGCGCCAACGAATGCAGCATGATCTCGAGACGGGCGAACTGATGACCGCACGCGGCACAGAGTAGGGTGGACGCTGTGGACGAAGGCACGGCGTCAGACCGGGCAAGCACCTCGCTCGCCGCGCTCGGCGCGATCGCCGTCGACGACGCCACGCTGCGGCGGCTGATCAAGGCGCGCCTGGGCTTGCGCGGCGCCGGCCTGCGCGTCCCGCACCACCACTGCTTCGTGGTGCCCAGGGACACGGTCGCGACCGTGCGCGATGTGGCCGCCCTGCCCGACTCCGTGCTCGTCGTGGCGGCCGACGCCGGGGCGCCACCGCTCGAGCTGTGGCGCCTGCTGTTTCACGCGCGCGTGCACCTCGAGCTCGATGCCAAGCCCGAGCTGACGATCGAGGTCTGCCGCGAGCGCATCGACGCGATCGGCCAGGCCGAGTTCGACGAGATCCGCGGTGTGCTCCACCAGGAGCATCTGCTGATCCCGCCCGGTGACGAGCGTGCGCAGTACTGCGAGCTCGTCGCGCTCTACCTCGAGCTGCGCTGCTTTCAGCCCGACGCGATCGAGCACACGTTCCCCGCGATGCGAGATCTCGCGCGCATCGATGCGGTGGTCGCGCGCGATCTCGATGCGGCGACCGTGCTCGCGGCGACGCGGCCGCCCGGTGCCCCCCAGAGCCCGACGCCGGCCGCCGCGGCCGCGAGCGAGCCATCGGTGTCGGCGGCGTTCCGTGCCGCGAATCAACCGGCGCTCGCGCCGGCTCGCAAGGAAGCAACGCGGGCACGCGCCCGCGGCAACCTCGCGCGCGCCGCGATCTACTCCGCTCGCGCGGGGGATCCGAGCAGCGCGCGTGTCCACATCGAGTTGCTCGTGGATCGGCTCGCCGCTGCGCTCGGGCTCGACGGCAGTCCGGTATCCTCGACGTGGGTCCCGCCGCTGGTCGCCGTCGCCGAGTCGGCGGCCGCGCAAGAGTCGACGCGATTCAACGTCGACGCTCGCTTGCTCGCCGATCTGCAGGCCGCGTGCACTTACTTCGAGCGCGAGGTCAAAGCGGTCGACCTCGTGACGTGGGCACTCTCGCTCGGTCGTCGCGCGATCGTGCGGCCGCTGCCGTCGACGCGCGAAGTCCGCGTTGCGAAGCGACTGCGCAAGGCGGCCTCGCGCGTGCCGGCCTGCTCGCTGCCCGATGTCGCAGCCCGCGAGCAGCTCGCCGAGGTGATGAATGCGATCTCGGCACGCGCTGACGCACGCGTGCGCGCCTCGCTGCGGCCCATCGTCGAGGGCGCGCTCGCCGAGGTCGGCCTGCACCCGCACAGCCTGCCCGAGCGAGTCGCGCTGAAGAAGCTCGTCGACGAGCTGCTCGATCGCGCCGTCGACCTCGGCCGGCTCACGCTCGGCGATCTGCGCGACGCGATCTCGAAGAACGATCTCAAGCTGCCCGATCTCACCGTCGAGTCGCTGAAGGCGGGCGATCAGCTGCTGCGCACCGACCGCATCCTCGCCATCTCGCTCGACGGCGTGTACCGCAGCGGCGAGATCTATCTGCGCGCGCTGCAGAAGCTGTCGTCGGTGCTGTTCGGCACCCGCCCCGGCCGCTTCCTCACCCGTTACGCGCTGCTGCCGCTGCTCGGCGCGTTCGCCGTCGTCGAGGGCCTGCAGCACATGATCGGCCCGCTGATGGGCCTCCTCACCGGTCACCACCCGGTGATCGCCACGCCGCTCACGCGCTACGGCACCGCGGCGTTCTTGTTCCTCGTGCTGCACGTGCCGCTGTTCCGGCGTGGCGTCCTGTTCGTGCTGCGCTGGCTGTGGCGCGGCATCCGGCTGCTGCTGTTCGATGCACCCCTCGCACTGTGGCGCCTGCCCAGCGTGCGTCGGATCGTCAACAGCCGCGTGTACCGCTGGGTCGTGCGACCCGCGATCCCTGCGCTCGTGTTCGCGCTCCTCGCCGGTGGTCTCGGCAAGTACCGCTGGCCCGTCGCCAGCGGGGTGTTCATCGTGCTCGCACTCGTGATGGGGTCGCGCATCGGTCGACGCGTCGAGGAGATGCTCGCCGACTGGGTGATCATGTCGAGCCGCCACCTCACGACGCGCTTCCTGCCCGGCCTGGTGCGGTGGACGCTCCAGCTGTTCGCCAAGCTCGCCGACCTCGCGGATCGCGGGATGTACCGCGTCGACGAGCTGTTGCGCTTCCGGACCGGCCAGGGCCCCATCAAGCTCGTGCTCAAGGGCGTGCTGTCGACGCTGTGGTTCGTCGTCGCCTACGTGCTGCGTCTCTATGTCGATCTGTTCATCGAACCGACCACGAACCCGATCAAGCACTTCCCGGTCGTCACGGTCGCCGCCAAGATCCTCATCCCGTTCACGCCGGCGATCCTGTCGGGCGTTGCCGGCCCGGCGAGCAGCCTGCTGGGACCCGCGTTCGGCAACTCGTTCGCCGCGTTCACCGTGATCGTGCTGCCCGGTCTCGCCGGCTTCCTCGTGTGGGAGCTCAAGGAGAACTGGAAGCTCTACCGCGCAACGCGCGCGCAGACCCTCGGTCCGCTTGCGATCGGCAGTCACGGCGAATCGCTCGTCGGGCTGCTCAAGCCGGGCTTCCACTCCGGCACGCTGCCGAAGCTGTTCACCAAGCTGCGCCGCGCGGCGTGGCGCAACGATCTCGGCGCGATCGCGCGCCAGCAGCAGGCGCTTCACCACGTCGAGGTCGCGCTCGAGAAGTTCTGCGACCGCCAGCTGGTGTCGATGCTCGTCGAGGTCGAGTCGTTCCGCGCGGCCGATGTCGAGCTCGCCGGCATCCGTGCGGGCTCCAACCGCATCGAGCTGACGCTCGCCTGCGCGCGCCTCGGCGAGCCGTGCATGCTGCGGTTCGAGCTGCAGTCGGGCTGGATCGTCGCAGGCATCGCGGAGGCTGGCTGGATTCATGCGCTCGACACCGAGCAGCGGCACATCTTCGAGATCGCGCTCGCCGGTTTCTACAAGCTCGCCGGTGTCGCGATCCTACGCGAGCAGCTCGAGCACGCGCTACGCGATGGCCCCGACAAGCCGCGCTACGACATCGCCGACGACGGCCTCGTCGTGTGGCCGCAAGCCGCCTTCGGTACCGAGCTCGTCTACGACTTGCGCGCGACCAAGCTGGTGCCGCACGCACGCGGCGCGATCTACAACGGCCCCCGCATCGATCTCGGCGGCCGCCACGCGCTGTTCGGTCGCGAGCCGCTCTACTGGTCGGTGTGGTCGACGACGTGGCAGCAGATCCAGCGCAACGAGGAGCCGATGCCGATCATCGTCGGCCCATCGCTGCTGCCCGATCCGTTGACGTCGACGTCGACGACAACTCAGGCTTAGAGCTCGGACAGCCGCGACTGCAGCTCGTGAAGCTCGGCGCTCTGGAGCTCCTCGGGGATATTGTCGAGGCGCACCCTCGCGATCGTGTCCTCGAGTAGCTGCTTCTTCGCGGCGACGCTCGAGCGCGACAGCTTCGCGATCACGGGCGCGAGCTCGGCACGCGCGACGAACTGGATCAGCTCGCGCCGCGAGTGCGCCTCCTCGACCATCTCGAGTGAGCGCTGCAGCTGGACCCGGCGGGCCAGTGTCCCCTGCGTGCTCTCGAGCCGGGTGAGCCATTCACGGGCGTCGAGCGGCGGAGGTGCGATGCCCGCAGCGACCGCCGGCGTCGGAATCGCGAGCCGCGCGCGGTGATAACCGTCGACCAGGCGCTGCAGCTGCGGGCTCACATTGGCGAGCTCGGCCTTGTTCTCCTCGGCGAATCGCGCCGCGAACGTCGGCGACTCGAACGTGAACGCGTGGGTCTCGTTGACCCAGCCACGATACTCCACAGCCACGCCGGTCGATGCACACGAGGCACCGCGCATCGCGGTCGCCGCCTTGCGCCGTGACATGCGAACAACCCACGCGATGCTCGCCCCGATGACGAACAGCGCGATCCCGATCAACGCCCCACCCTGCCACGCGCCGGCGACAGCAGCCACGATCGTGAGCACCATCGCCAGCGCGGACGAGATACCGGCGGTGTCCCACGCGCGGATGTGCCCATCGCAGCGCTTGCACGATGGGAACAACAGCGTCGGCCCGGGGCCGTAGGGGCGCACGCTGATCTCGCCCGCCGGAGGCGCACCACAGCACGGGCATTCGAATGGGATGCCGAATCGCCGTGCGGAGATCTCCACGACCACGCCGCGCATGCGGTCGATGTTACCCCAGTGCGGCCGCCAGCTGCTCACGTTGCTTGGCATCGGGCAGCCGTCCGAACCCCGCCTGGAGATTGTCGGCGACGTGCTTGGGATTGCTCGTCGCGGGGATCGGGCACGTGACCGCCGGGTGGCCAATCAAGAACTTCAAAAATAGCTGCGCCCAGCTCGTGATATCGAGCTCGGCGGCGACCGCCGGCAGCGCCTTGCCCTTGGTCTGCTTGAACAGCGCACCCGACTCGAACGGCTGCATCACGAGGACGGCGGTTCCGGTGTCGGCCGCGGCCGGAAGGATCCGCTTCTCGGCGTCGCGGTCCACGATGCTGTACGGGATCTGGATGAAGTCGAGCTTCTCCTCGCGCATCAGCTTCTCGATCAGATCGAACTGTCCCTGCTGGTAGTGCGTGACGCCGAGGTAGCGAATCTTGCCGGCGTCCTTCCACTCGCGAAGCACGGGCAGGTGCGTCTTGTAGTCGAGCAAATTATGGATCTGCATGAGGTCCATGCGCTGGGTGCGCATGCGCTTCATCGAGCGCTCCATCTCGGCGATGCCCTCGCGTTTGCCGCGGGTCCAGACTTTCGTCGCCAGGAATGGGGCGCCCGACGAGGTGCCAACGGTGGCCAGCTCGTCACCGGTGACCTCCTCGGCTTGGCCGTACATTGGCGACGAATCGATCACACGCGCCCCTGCCGCCAGGAACAGCTTCAGCACCTCGGCAATTGGCTTACGCGCGGCGGCCCCGGTCCCGACGTCGAAGGTCTGCCAGGTGCCAAGGCCGACAACTGGCAGCTGCTCCTTGGATTTCGGGATCGCGCGGGTGTGGATGGTCATCGGCTTGTCCTTGGCCGCCGCCCTGGGCGCCGCATCCAGGCGCCGAGTGGCGACCGCGACGGTTCCCAGGGCGGCGAGCCGAAGGATGTCGCGGCGGCTCTGCATACCCAACCTTGGCGCTATCATGCGGCATGCGCTACCTGTCGCTCGCTTTTGTAGTGGCTGCCTGCGGTTCGCAGTCTGGCGATGGCGATGACGAGCCAGTGTCCCGCATCGAGGTCGAGCCCGCGTTCGCGAGCGTGACGGTCGCGCTGGGCGGTACCGCATCGCAGGAGTACGTCGTCTACGGCATCACCGCGAACGGCAAGCGCGACATCACGACCGACTGTGTGCTCGCACTCGATCCAGTGTTCGGCTCGTTCACCGATGCGACGGCGATCGTTGGCCCGCATGGCGGCAAGACCACGGTCGCTGCGGTGTGCGGCGAGAACACCGGTGAGGCCGTGCTCAACGTGAGCTTGACCGGCGATGTGATCCAGCCAGGCACGCCCGCGGGCGCACCCGGAATGTTCGGCGTCGCGACTGCCGGCACCGATATCAGTCGCTTTCCCGCCGTCGAGTACCCGATCGATGGCGCGGTGTCGCCGCGCAACATGCCGCCGATCGAGATCCAGTGGACCGCTGCCGGCAGCGATCTGTTCCACGTCACGCTGCAGTCGACGTTCGTGACTGTCAACATCTACACGACCAGCCTCGAGTCGCTGATCACCGAGACCGACTGGGCCAACATCCTCGAGAGCACCGCGGGTGACAACCTTGCCGTCAGCGTCGAGGGGCTCGCGCAGGCCGCACCGACGGAGAAGTACGCGAGCCCGTCGGTCACGATGCGCATCGCGCGCGACACGATCGATCGCACCGCGATCTACTGGTGGGCATCGTCGCAGGGCAACATCATGACCCAGCAGTTCGGCACGCTGTCCGCGCCATCGCTGGTCAAGGACGACTGCACGTCGTGTCACTCGGTGAACCGCGCCGGTACGCGCATCGGTTACAGCCGTTGCGTCGGCGCCGATGGGGGCAGCAACAACAGCTGCAGCGAGCTGTACGCCGGCTTCATGAAGTACGACCCGGACACCAAGGCATGGGTCGATATCGTCGACGCGCGCAACAAGGCGATCCACGGCTCGTACACCACGTTTGCGCCGGTCGGCAATCCGTTCCCGTCCGATGCGCAATCGCTCGCGATGGTGGCGATGGCATCGGGCTCGCACCTCGCGCTCTACGATCCCGACACCGGCCTGCCAGTCGCGTCGAACCTTCCGGCGCAATCTCAGCTCGGCCCCGGGACGCCACGCTCGGCCACGATGCCGGACTGGTCGCCCGACGGAAACACGGTCGCGTTCGCGTCGACGCCGAACGCGGACCAGTGGATCGACATCAGCGGCAGCCGCATCGCGACGATGAGCTACCAGTACACGGGCGGTGCGCACGTGTTCGGCGATCCGCAGCTGTTGTTCACCGATCCGATCACGCTGCAGAACGGCATCTACAACAACTTCTTCTTCCCGAGCTACTCGCCCGACGGCGCGCTGATCGTGTTCAATGCGGCGCGCGCTGCCTGGCGTAACTTCACCGACTCGCGCATCCCCGGCCAGCGTCTGATGCTCGCCGACGCCAACGGCGCCTGGGTGGTCGACATGCCCGCGCTCAACGGCGGCTTCGACGACCGTGACATCACCTGGGCACACTGGGCCCCGACCGTCGGCACCGACTACTACTGGCTCGTGTTCTCGAGCCAGCGCGACTACGGCCATCTGCTCAACGAGGGCAACACGTTCGCCGGCTGCATCGGCAACGGCGTGCGCCAGTGCAAGCAGCTGTGGATCGCGGCGATCGCGCGCAACAAGCTGACCGGTCTGCTAGATCCGAGCTCACCGCCGATGTGGCTGCCCGGCCAGGACATGCGGGCCGACAACATCAGCCCGTACTGGTCCGTTCCCGCCGGCCTGCAGTGACGCATCAGAGGTAGGTGCTATGACGCGGGCATGACGAAGCCCGTGTCCATCGGTACACCGCTGAGCCCACATGCGACCCGCGTGATGTTGCTGGGGTCGGGTGAGCTCGGTAAGGAAGTGGTCATCGAGCTGCAGCGCTTCGGCGTCGAGGTCATCGCGTGCGATCGCTATGCGAACGCGCCGGCGATGCAGGTGGCCCATCGCAGCCACGTGCTCGACATGCTCGACCGCGCTGCGCTGCGCAACGTGATCGAGCTGGAGAAGCCGCATCTGATCGTCCCGGAGATCGAGGCGATCGCCACGCCCGAGCTGCAGGCGCTCGAGGCCGAGGGGTGGACCGTGATCCCCACGGCGCAGGCGGCTCGCCTCACCATGGATCGCGAGGCGATCCGTCGCGTCGCCGCCGAGGAGCTCGGGCTGCCGACCGCGAACTACCAGTTTGCCGACACGTTCGCCGAGTTGCAGACCGCGTCGCGCGCCCTCGGCTGGCCCGTCGTGATCAAGCCGATCATGAGCTCGTCGGGCAAGGGCCAGTCGCTCGCCCACAGCGAAGCCGATCTCGAAAAGAGCTGGCACTACGCGCAGACCGGAGGCCGCACCGGCGCCGGTCGCGTGATCGTCGAGCAGTTCATCAAGTTCGAGAGCGAGATCACGATGCTCACGGTTCGCGCGTCCAACGGCACCCACTTCTGCGATCCCGTCGGGCATCGCCAGGTCGGCGGCGACTACGTCGAGAGCTGGCAGCCGCACGCGATGTCCGAGGTCCAGATCCAGCGCTCGCAAGACATCGCGCGCAAGATCACCGAGCGCCTGGGCGGCTACGGGCTGTTCGGGGTCGAGCTGTTTCTGTGCGCGAACGACGAGGTCATGTTCAGCGAGGTCAGCCCGCGCCCGCACGACACCGGTCTGGTCACGCTCGCCACGCAGGTGTGGAGCGAGTTCGCGCTGCACGCGCGGGCGATCCTCGGGCTCCCGATCGCGTCGATCCGCCGTCACGCCGCCGGAGCCTCGGTCGCACTGCGGGCCGATCGGGACCTCGCGTCCCCGATGATCGAGGGGCTCGCCGAGGCGTATGCGACCGCCGACGTCGACGTGCGGTTCTTCGGCAAACCAGCGGCGGGGCCCCGGCGTCGTCTCGGCGTGGTGCTGGCCACCGCCGACTCGGCGCAGTCCGCGCTCGAGAAGGCGAACCGCATCGCGAGCATGGTGACGCTCCGCGACGGAGCGACCTAGGTCGCGCGCGGAGGAACACGTACGGTGTCCGATGACCCGGCTGGTCGAGTTGCCGTCGACAGCAGGTCTGCCGTAAGTCCGCGTCGGTCCACGCCGCGTATCGGCACCTCGCCTGCACGATGGTGTCTCGTGAAGCTCGCGCTGGTGTTGGTCGTCCTCTCAAGCTGCGCGGCCGCGGCAGATTTCGACGAAGGCCAGGACGCCGATCCCGCTGACGACGCGAAGGCCGACGCCGTGCACCAGAGCTGCGCGAAGGTCCGCTGCGGCAACCCCGACGCCGACGCGATCCTGTTTCCTGGCAATCCAGCCTGCGCGGGTGGCGGCTGCGAGCGCGTGCTCGCCAGTGACGAGCTCTACGTCCCGCCGCGCAACGGCCTGCCGTGGGGCGATACGTTCGAGGACGGCGCGCTACCTGCGCGCGTGATCGCCGGCTACAGCTCGGGGCGGATCACTGCTCCGCCGCATGGCATTTCTCGACGACGGCGAGCACGCGGTGATGCTCGACCCGTCGTGGGAGGACGGCGCGCGTGACTTCCTCGGTCAGGGCCCCATGCGGGGCGACGAGATCGTGCGCACCTGGCTGCACAATGATCCATCGCGCACGTTCACGCTGATCTACAGCAAGCGCAGCACGGGCTGGTCAAGCTACGCGGCGCTGCTGCAGAACACCGAGGTGGGCCACCAGGTCCGGGTCTGCGTCGTGAGTGAGCCGCATTTGCTCGTGCCAACGGTGCGCGATCTGAAGACCGCGCTCGTCGACCCGCTCGCCTGGGACAACGGCACGTGTAGACTCGGCGGCGGTGGCTGATGTTCTGCTGTTCGGCGCGACCTCGATGCTGGGATGGTCGATCCTGCGCACTCGTGGCGCCCAGGACGTGACCGCATTCTCGAACGCGGCGACGCGCGGCAACTACGAAGACATCGAGCGCGGTATCGATCTCGACGACGAGACCGAAGTCGCCGAGCTGTTCGCGCGCGAGCAGCCCGCGCTGATCATCAACTGCGCGGGGGTCTGCGACGTCGGGACCTGCGAGGAGTCGCCCGAGTTCGCTCACACCGTGAATGTCGAGGGCACGCGGGTACTGCTCGCACATGCGCCGGCGAGCGCTCGCATCGTCCACTGCTCGGCAGACCACGTGTTCTCGGGCGACACCGGCCCCTACTACGAGGACACACCGCCCGATCCGATCAGCGTCTATGGTCGCACGCGCGTCGAGGCCGAGGCCCTTGTCGCCGCGCGACCGAACACGCTCACCGTGCGAGGCGGGCTGTGGATCGGCCCCTCGGCGAGCGGCCGCAATGGGCACCTGGACTGGCTCCGCGACCGCCACCGCCGTAACCTGCCGATGACCGTGGTGGCCGACGAGCACAGATCCGCCGTATGGGCCGAGGACGCAGCACGCCGCGTGTGGCAGCTCGCCCGTGCAGCGGTCACCGGCATTCGCCACATCGTCGCCGAGCGCGTCGTGGCGCGGCCGGCGCTCGCCACGTACCTGAATGCGCACTTCGCGATCGGCGCGCAATTCGGGCTCGAGACACGCGCCGCTCGCAAGGCGCCGCACCTGGGCAACCTCGACCTGCGCACGCGCTATCGCGACGAGCTCGCGGCGCCCCTGCCCTCGGTCGTGCCGGCATGAACTGCACCACCTGCCAGACCTCGCTCGACTCGCGCGCGACGTTCTGCCCGAGCTGCGGCGCAACGGTCCCCGATCCCCACCTCGGCGTCGAGATCGGCGGGCGCTACGTCGCAGACAAGCGGATCGCGATCGGTGGCTTCGGCTCGATCTATCGCGGCACCGACACCAATGCTCGCGCGATCGCGCTCAAGATCATGCACCGCGAGCTCGCCGGCGACGACAAGCTCGTCGCGCGGTTCCAGCGCGACGGCACGCTGCTGCGCAAGCTGCTCAACCCGCACGCGGTCGCGACCTACGAGCTCGGCGAGACCGCCGAGGGTCTGCCGTACATCGCGATGGAGCTGCTCGAGGGCGACACGCTGCTTGCCGCGTTTCGCAACGCAGGTCGCTTGCCGTGGCAGCGCGTGTTCGCGATCGGCAAGGGCGTGTGCAACGCGCTGACCGAGGCGCACGGTCTCGGTATCGTGCACCGCGACCTCAAGCCCGCGAACATCTTCCTCGGGCCGAACGACTTCGTGAAGGTCCTCGACTTCGGCATCGCGAAGATCTTGTCGAACAGCGACGTCAGCGATCCGCGCGAGCTCACCATCATGGGCACCGCGGTCGGCACGCTCGAGTACATGGCGCCCGAGCAGCTGATGGGCGGACGCGCCGACGCGCGCACGGATATCTACACGCTCGGCGTCGTGATCTACGAGACGATCTGCGGCCGCCGACCGTTCAACGCCGCGGGCCTCGAGCTATTGACCGAGCAGCTCAGTGGACCGCCGCCGCCGCCGTCGGCGCACCTCGAGGTTCCGCCCGAGGTCGATCGCGTGCTCATGCGCTGCCTCGCCGAGGACATGGACGAGCGCTTCGCGACCGCGCTCGATCTGTCGCGTGCATTCGACGAAGCCCTCGCCATCGTCGCGCCGCCACCGGCCAGTCCCATTCGTCCCGCCATGCACTCACCGGTTCCTCAGCCGCCCGAGCCGCAGCTCTACGAGCCGCCGCCGGAGGTGATCCGGTCGCGGCGCGGACCGCTGATCGTCGCGCTGCTGGTGATCGCGGCGGCTGCCGCGATCGCCGCCGCGGTGCTCCTGGCATAGTCGCCGGGATGAAGGACCAGCTGTTCGTTCTCCGTCCTGGTTTCACCGACAAGGGCACGACGTACTACTGCCCGTACAGCGCGCAGGTGATGGGCTTTCTGGCCTACTACCCGCAGGTCAAAGCCAGCCTCGATCTCGTCGAGCTGGACTTCCCCAAGCCCCGCCATCCCCTGGTCGACCTCGTCGGCGACAAGCACCAGGCCGCCCCGATGCTCGTGCTCGGCGGCGAGCCCGAGAACGTGGCCGATGTCTCAGTGGGTGAGGCGAACGGCCATCGGTTCGTCGAGAAGACGATAGAAATCTTGAGGTACCTCGCAGCTACGCGAGGCGTGCCCAGCCCGCACTGATGGTCTAAGGTCCGCGAATGCGCGTTGTTGCCGTTCTCCTCGTCGCCTTGGCTGCCTGCGGCGACAACGCACCCGAAGACGAAATCTGCACCCCGGCCACCGGCGAGCTGCCGGCCGAGGGGCTCTACATCGATCCGTATGCGGTCCCGCTAGCGGATGACTGTGTGGTCGGCGGCCTTCGCGAGCTGCCCGGCCGCTGGTTCATTCGCGTGCCGCAGCAGTTCTTCTTCTTCGAGTATCCGCAGTACGAGGGCAACTGCTTCATCGGCTACCGCCGCTCGTTCTCGACAGACGATCACGACGAGAGCGATCGCACCAAGTACACGCGCTACACGTGGAGCGATGGCACGCGCTACTTCGAGCGCCAGCGCCAGCTGTTCGAGTTCGGTGGCGAGTCCTACGAGCTGATCCGCGGCACCGTATCGTGCATGCGCCCGGACGGAACGCTCGCGGTCACCTACGTTCGCTACAACAGCGAGGACGGCGAGGCGCTCTACGCCGGCTCGGGCACCCGCTTCGAGCCCAAGGACGAGCTCGCGAGCAACATGGAGCTGGTCGGCGAGATGGGTCCGAAAGTCGGCGAGCTGCCGATCTCCGGCCTCAACCTGATCGTCGACAACAACATCGCCTATGTCGTCGGCTCGAACGGCCTCGACACGATCGATGTCTCGAACCCCGCGGCGCCGGTGCACCTCGGTCACGTCGACGGCTACCTCAATGACGTGCGCATCGTGCACGGCGGCGGCAAGACGGTGGCATTCGCTGCGTCGGAGGCAGGCGACGACCAGGTGTGGATCATCGACGTCACGGATCCCGCGCTACCCGAGCACGTGTCGGTGATCGATGACTACGCCCATTCGGTGCAGACCCGGACGGTCAACGCGACCACCGAGCTGTTCCTCGCGAACTACACCGCTGGCGTGCCGCGCTACGACGTGACCAACCCGCTCTCGCCGGTGAAGACCGGGACCTCGGTGCTGCCGGGCCAGACGCTCAGCGGCATCCATGACCTCACCGTCTACGGTGACATGATCTACGCGAACAACACCGACGCCGGCTTCGTTGCGGTCGACACCAGCGCGAGCTTCACGGCGCCGGTCGAGCGGGGGCGCACGATCAGCGCGTACAGCCACGCGAGCTGGGCCGGCCAGGTCAACGGCCGCGAGCTCGTGCTCCACGGTGACGAGGGCATGAACTTTGGCGAGGACGGCGGCGCATTCCTCCGCGTGCTCGACGGTGATCCGGCCTCGCCGACGTTCATGCAGGATCTCGGTCGCTACCAGACGCGCAAGGAGGTCGGCATCCACAACATCGAGGTGCACGGCACGCGCGCATACATCGCGTACTACCAGGACGGCGTTCGCATCGTCGATCTGGCGGACCCCGCGAACCCGGTCGAAGTCGCGCACTACAACACGTGGGATCCCGAGACCTCCTACGGCAGCGCGTTCGAAGGCGCCGTGGGCGTGCGCAAGGTGGGTGACTACGTCTACGTCGCCGACCTGTCGCGCGGCCTGATCATCCTGCGCGAGCTGTAATCACCAGCCGGACGGGCGCGTGGCGCCGTCGGGCAGCGGCGAGAGCAGCGACATCCTCGCGAGATCGAGCTCGGCGCTCTGGGCGGTGAAGTAATCGTCCTTGCCGAGGTCGAGCACGAGACCCGCCGGGTCGCTGGTGGCCCAGCCCGGATCGTTGCCCCCCATGCGCGGCGAGTACATGAGATCGCGGTTCGGCGCGACCGCATTGGAGTCGAACACGTGGCCGAACTGGTGCTGATTGGGCGAGCTCGCGGGGACGATTCCCATCGAGTGCACGAGCTCGTGCAGCATGCCGTAGTCGATGTAATTCGGGACCAGGCTGTCCTGCCCCCACGGATGCGACTGACCACACGGCACGCTCTGCCCGATCGGCAGGCCACCGAGATACATCGTGCCGACGCGCGCGGTGATCAGCGGCGGATACGCGCCCGCACCACACGCATACGTGCTCGAGCCCTCATAGTAGACGGCGTAGAGCTTGTTGCGATCGATCATTCCCTTCGTGATCAGCTCGCGCTCGATGCGCTCGCGGACGTAGGCCGTCCCGAAGTCGACCGAGCCGTTATTTGGATCATTGCCGCGCATCTCGACGTCGGTCTTGGCGAGGCGCACGAAGCCGATGTCGACGAGCCCGTTGCTCGTGTCGAACCGCAGGTAGCTGCCGGACTGCGCGTGAAACCACGTTGCGAATCCCCGTACCGAGTTGCAGATCTGGCCGGTGGTATCGCGATTCTGGTCGGCGGTGTCGGAGGGCAGAACGTAGAGCACGCGGATCTGGTCGTAGCCGTTGTCGTCCGCGCGGTTGTCCAGCGCGCGCTCCGCGACGCAGCCCGCGGGCACGCCGGACACGTCGGGACCGGCGTCGACCGGATCACCGCCGTCGTCGGCACACGCGACGAGCAGCGCGACAGCGATCAGTCCGCGCACTCGGTACTCCGGTCACTCGGAACTTCGATCACAACCACGGGCTGCACGAGCCGCGCAGCACCGCAGCTCGCGCCGATGCCAAAGCCTTCGGCCGGCGCACGAGCGAGCCGCTCCTCGGTCATCGCACCGTACGCGCCATCCTCGGCGATCGGGTCGTCCGGCGCGTTGCGAGTCCACAGCCGCTGGAACGCCAAGATGTCGGCGCCGCGAATATCGGGCGACGCGCGGTGATCGAAGTGCACCGGATCGCCGGGGACATCGTGTGACCAGCCGTGGGTGTCAAACGTCGCGATCCACTCGCTGTAGTTCGAGATGTCGAGTGCGCGGCCGCTCTCGTGGTTGGAGCGGCCGGGCTCGGCTGCTGCCGTGATGCCGCACCGCCCGAGCTCGAACCAGCGACGCAGCAGGTATTGCTGGGCGACGGTGCGAAACGCGCTGGTGATCTTGATCGGGCCTCCCGCGCCGGTGGCGGCCGCCTCGATCAACGCGGCGCGCGCGACCTCGCTGAGGTACGGCAGCACGGCCGAGCCCGTGAATTCGATCTCGGCGCTCTCGGGAAACGGCACCAGCTGACCGGGCATCAAGCAGTCGACCTCCTCGGCGATCTGGATGCTCAGCGCGAGCACCACGCTGGTCGCGCACGAGGTCGACTCGAATGACGACACCGGTGTACCGACGATCGACGGCGTACCGAGCGACGCATCGGGCTCGACCATGACGACCGCGTCGTCACCGCACGCCGCGAGGGCCAACAACACGAGAGCGCGGCGCACGCCGCCATCGTACTACTCGCGGGCAGACGAAAACCACGCCCGCGGCACCGCCGGCGTCAGCGCCGTCACAGTGTTGGGATGCCACGGCCGCGACCACTTGGCGCGGCGGGGCTCGGCCGGCGTGCCCTCGAGCAGCCCCTCGTCGACGGACCAGTCCGGGCGCACACCGGGCTCGATGCCGTGCAGCCCGCTCTGGTGAAACGCGACGATGTACGTGTGGCCGGCGACCCGGGCGCCGAGCGTGTCGGACAGGCGCTGCGCGAAGTCGTGGCCCGGCTGCGCGCCAAATGTCTCGCAGGTGCGAAACCACAGCAAGGCGTCGGGTGCGAGCCGCTCGCGAATTGCCTCGAGCGCCGGCCGGTGCGTCTCGATCGCGGCCGAGTCGAACACCTCGGTGTCGATCAGCGCCGAGCCCCACTTGCCGTGCCCCCAGTACTGGATCTCGCGGATCGGTTCGCGTTGCGCGGCGAGCACGCCGAGGGCCTCGCTCCAGCTCGAGACGCCGTGCGCCTCGTCGATGCGGCGCAGCGCGCGGTAGACCTTCGTGCCCGCGGCCCACACGGGCGACAGTCCCCGTTTGCCGCGGGTGCACGTCCGATCGTAGATGACGAGGCGCCGCACTAGATCCGCTCGTTGATCAGGATACCGGCAAAATTTTCGCACGGGGATCAAGCTTTGCGTCTGCGAAGATCCTCCACGGATGCTGGGCCGACCCCTGCAGCCCCGCGAGCCAGGCCTGTACGGATAACGCCGTCAGATCTTCGAAGACGCTCCGGGCACGCACCATGCAGCGCTATGAGGCATGAACACCGCGGCACATCGGCATCGCATGGTCATCGCCCTCGACGACTCCGAGTACGTCCAGATCGTCCTCGAGCACGCCCTCGATCAGGCGGTCCGGCACGCGGCGGTCGATCTCCACTTCATCACGATCGTGAAGCACGAGCGGGACGTCGATGACGCAGGACGGCTGTTATCGCGCCAGGTGCTCGAAGGTGTCGAGTACGTGCGCGGCGCCACCGGCGACGTTCGCGTGCGCCTGCATGTGCGCACCGGTGACGTGGTCGAGGAGATCGTGCGGCTCGCGGGCGAGCTCGATGCCGACCTCCTCGTGTGCGGGCGGTTTCATGCCCACAGTCGCCGGCGTACCCACGCCACCTCCCTCGTCGACGAAGCGCCCTGCCCCACGCTGGTCGTGGGCCTCACGGAGCACACCATCGAGGGCCCGCAGTGCGCGGACTGCGCGGCCGTCCGTACCGCCACCGACGCGGAGGTCTGGTTCTGCGACACGCACCGTGGCGACCCGCGGCTGCACTCCAGCTCGCTGATGACGTTGAGCTCTGGCCTCTCGCACGGCCGACTGTGGTGATACACCGTCACTCGTGACGAGCCACGAGCAGAAGGTCGCCCGCATCGTCAAGCAGCTCGTCGCCTCGCGTGGCGTACGGCCACTGTCACTGCGGAAGAAGACGGTCGCGCATCAGGTCCCGAAGGCCGGCGACCAGCGTCACAAGGACTCGAAGATCGACGTCAGCGAGCTGACCGAGATCCTCGAGATCGATCCGGTCAAGCGCATCTGCGTGGCCGAGTCCGGCGTGACGTTCATCGACCTCGTGCGCGCCACGCTCGAGCACGGTCTCGTGCCGATCGTCGTCCCCGAGCTCACCACGATCACGATCGGCGGCGCGGTCTCCGGCTGCTCGATCGAGTCGATGTCGTTCGTACGCGGCGGCTTTCACGACACCTGCCGCGAGTACGAGGTGATCACCGCGACCGGCGAGGTGCTCACGTGCACGCCCGACAACGAGCACAAGCTCGTGTTCGAGATGCTGCACAACTCGTTCGGCACGCTCGGCATCCTGTCGAAGCTGACGTTCGAGCTGGTGCCGGCGCAGCCGTACGTCCACATCACGTACGAGACCTACAAGACGCTCGAGGACTATCGCGCCGCGATCTGGAAACACTTCGAGACGCGCGACGCCGACTTCATGGACGGCATGATCCACGCCAAGGACTGTTACGTGCTGTGCATGGGGCGGTTCGTCGCGACCGCGCCGTACACCAGCAGCTACGAGTGGATGAAGATCTACTACGTCTCCACCCGCGAGCGCCGCGAGGACTACCTGACCACGGTCGACTATTTCTTCCGCTACGACCGCGGCGTCACGAACGTCCGGCCCAACTCGTGGCTCGCGCGGCTGCTGGTCGGCAAGTTCATGAGCTCCACGCAGTGGCTCGAGCTCGGCAACCGGCTGCACTTCATGCTGTCACGCGACCGCCCCACCGTGACCGTCGACGTGTTCGTGCCGTTCTCGAACGTCACCAAGTTCATGACCTGGTTCGAGAACAACGTCGCGTTCTACCCGATCTGGGTCGTGCCGTACAAACGCGTGAACGACTACCCGTGGCTCGTCGATAGCTACTGGAAGAAACTCGACGACACGCTGTTCGTGGACCTCGCGATCTACGGCATGAAGCAGCCGCCGGGTCGCAACATCCATCGCGAGATCGAGGAGCAGCTGATGGAGGTCGATGGCCTCAAGACGCTCATCTCGCACAACTACTACACGCGCGACGAGTTCTGGTCGCTCTACAACAAGCCGAACTACGAGGCGGTCAAGCGCGTGACCGATCCGGACAACCAGTTCCGCGACGTCTACGACAAGATGTGCGTCGCCGCGATGGGCCGCACTTAAAACACGAACGGATAGGTGAACGAGCCGCCGCCGACGCTCTTGCCGAACTCGGCCTTCTTCATCGCAGCGGCCACACAATCACCGAGTGCAGGCGCGGGTGACGCGACGACGCTGGCATCTTTCACCGTGCCGTCGGGGCGCACGGCGATCGAGATCTTGACGGTGCCCTTCTCGCTCGACTTCTCGCCGCAAGCGACCACACGCGGCTTCACCTTCTCGATGCCGGCGCGCACCATCGACTTGTCGAGCTCGGCGGGCAAACCGCCCGCGGTACGCGGCTTGATGTCCGAGTCGGCCGGCTTGAACTTGGCGCAGCACGGTCGATCGTACTTCGCGAGCACGCACGACACCTCGTCGCAGTCCGACGCCTCGAGCGGCGGATTGTTCGGCGCGTTGTCGACGGTGTCCTCGGGCTCGACTTGCGATCCTGCGCCACTGCCCGCCGCAGGAACGACCGGCTTCGCGCCGCTGCCTGTGGCCGGCGGTTGCTTGGGCGTACCGCGCGGCGGCCGGCCTCCGGTCGACGGCTTGGAACCTACCTGCGAGCCGGCCGGCTCGAGCACGATGTCGGGCTCGAGGTCGGCGTCGACCGCGACCACCGCAGCATCGATCGGCTGCGCGGCAACGATCGGCTTGGTCGTCCCCGCTGTCGTACCGCCACCATTGCGATTCAACATGATCACGACCGCGGCAAAGCCGACCGCGAGCACGGCGATGCCGGCGAGCACGAGCGGGATCTTGCTGCCGCCGCCACGCTGCGTCGGATAGTTGAACGTGCCCGCCGGCAGCTCGCCCGTGGATCGACGCAGCGGCGTGGACACGAGATCGCTCATGTCGTGCTTCACCGTCGGCACCGGACCGGTCGGTGGCCGTGGCGGTGGGGTGGGCGGGGGCTTCGTGGGGCCCCGGCGCTCGGGCACCGGCAGCGAGACGGCAGCGGCGACCTCGGGCAATGCGACCGGCTCGGGCTGCTTCACCGTCGGTGCCTGTCCCGTCGGCGGGCGCGGTGGCGGTGTGGTGGGCGGACGCGGCGGCGCGGGGCGTGGAGACGGCGGCGGCTCGGTCGGCGACCGCTTCATGGGGGGCGGCTGCGTCGGCGCCTTGCGGTTGGGTCCCGACGTCGTCTTCGGGATCACGGCCGGTACCGCGAACGAACCGGTGCTCGCCTTGGTGCGCGCGGGCGACGGTGGCTCGGTGGGACCCTTGGTGCGCGTCGAAGGGACCGGCGAGATCGACGGCAGTGGCGCGACCGGCGCGTGGCCGGAATCGGGCATGCCGATCGGAGCGCGCGGCGCGGGTGGTTCGGCGAGAAAGCCCCTGGCCGGCGGGGCCTTCGGCGGCGGAACCACCGCGGAGGCCTCGGTGCGCTGGATCTTGCGCGACGGCGACGGCGGCTCGATCGGCTCGGACTGCAGCCGCGAGTTGCGCGACGGCAGGTCCTTGGGCGCGATCTGATCGGTATCGTCGGAGACTGGATCGGCACCGGGCGGATGCTTCGGTAGCCGCGATAGATCAACCTGCTTGGTCTCGGCGTCGTTAGGAGGGTTCGTGCTGAGCGCGATCTGTTTCTCGAGCTGCGCGAGCCCGATCTCCTTGGTCGGAGGGTCGAACGAGGTGTCGTCGACCTTGCGAATGACGTTGGCCCCGGTGTGCGAGCGCTGACGCACCGGTACCGACGGAGACTTCGATGGTTGCCTCGGCGTGAGACCCGATCCGCCCGCCGTCTTCTCCTTCGCGATCGGCATCGGGATGCCGTCGCCGCTGAGGTTGCGCACGCGCGGCATCGACGACACCAGATTCTTCGGCGTCGTGTTCGGATCGAGCTGCGGCAGGATCAGCTTCTCCATCGCCGCCTTGACCGCACCCGCCGACGCCGGAAGCACGAACACGAATGTCATCCCGCACTGCGCGGCCTCGGCATTGGACAGCATCGCCGACGCGCCGATCTCCTGAAACGCGAGGTAGCGAAACAGATCGGTGAAGCCGGGCAGCGTGTGGCTGATCAGCGGCTTGACCGCTGCCGACGCGTTGTCGCTCTCGATGCCGCCGCTCACGATCACGACGTCGATGTTCGGATCCTCGATCCACTTCGTGAGCTGGGCGCGGATCGCCGGCTGGGTATCGGTGACCGTGGCACGTGCGACGATCTGGTGCCCGGCCTTCGCGGCTTGCTCGCTGATCGCCTGCGTCGGTGCGGCATCCTTGCCGACCGCAAGGACCGCGATATGGATCGAGACCGACTGCACGTGCTGCATAGTATGCGATCAGCCCGGCGAATCGTGTTCCGCGTCGTCGCTGTACCACTCGTCATGCGGTGACCACGCCTGACAGCGCAGGCACTGGGTATCGCGCCAGGCGGCATCGCAAGCCGGGCAGATACCTCGCGTATCGAACGTATTCCAGGCGTGGCCGCAGGCGCAGCACCAGCGGTCATGGCGCTGGGGTGTCCACTGACACTTGGGGCAGCGAATCCGTCGCTCCCCACTCCGGGTGTGGCCACCGATCTTGCGGTCAGTCTCCTGGAAGGCGAGCAGCCTCGGCACACATTGACTGTAGCTCGCCCGGCCGCGAGACTGCCGACCCATGGCATGCGGACACCTTGCCGCCGCTGCGGCGGGCCTCGAGAGCTCGTTCACCGTCGACGCCAGCCGGGTGACGTTCGGCCGCGGCGCCCTCCAGGAGGTCGGCGACCGAGCCCGGGCGCTCGGAATGCGCCGGGTCGCCCTGATCACCGACGTCCGGCTGCGGGCACTACCCTGGTTCGAGGAGGTCGCCGCATCCCTTGTCGCTGCCGGTCTCGATGCGGCGGTGTTCGACGGCGTCGCGATCGAGCCGACCGAGGTGTCGTTCGACGATGCGGCGCGCTTCGCACGCGATGCCAAGGTCGATGGCTACATCTCGCTCGGTGGCGGCTCGGTGATCGACACCGCGAAGGCCGCC
>JBBQFU010000090.1:0-30392 GCA_038322185.1 Haliangiales bacterium | reverse complement strand
CACCGCGCGACGACGACACGCGACACGCGACGACGACACGCGACGACGACACGCGACGACCGCGCGACGACCGCGCGACGACGAACGCGAGGCACACACCAAAACGGAACGCGCCGGAATCGGGCCGAGGCGGCACTGATTCCGGCGCGGCGACCGATTTGCGAGCGCGCTTAGCGCTCGGGCGTGATGGTCGGGTAGGGCGCGGTCGTGTACGGCGTCGCCGGGCGGCCGGCGTGGTCGATGTTCGGGTCGACGAAGGTGTCGCCACTGCGATCGATGCGGCCGTCACGACGGCGGAACAGCTTGCTGCCGAGGAGGCCACCACCAGCGGCGGCGATCAGGCAGAGCAGCAGGCCGAGACCGGCACCGAGCATCGCCTTGCCCGCATCCTCGGCGGCCGAGAGGGCACGCTCGCGATGGATGGCGAGGTCATTGGAGGCGAGGATCACGTCGTTGGTGCGATCGCCAAGGTTGGCGAGGACCGCCTCGGCCTCGGGACGCGACAGCGAGGTCTTGTCGTCGAGACGAACGACGAAGGCGTTTCGATCGAAGGTCTCACGACCGATCATCGAGTAGTGCGCGGCATCGAGCAGCTCGGGCTTCGAGAGCTCGGGGGCGTTCGCGGCGTCCTGGCGAATGTTGAGATCGGTGATGGCGGAGTCGACGATGTCGGCGGCACCGGGCGGCGGGGCCGAGAGACGCGCGTGCGCGGTGACATCGTTGCGGCTGACCATCGAGCTGACGGCACTGCCCAGGAGGACCAGACCGGCGACACCGGCGATGGTCCAGACCAGGGCACCATGGAAGGCGGAGACTTTGCGGTCGTGGTGATCGGCCAGACGGCCGGCGGTCAGGCCGCCGAGGAACATGGCGAGGAGCGGGGCCAGGACCGAGCCGATGCTGGTGCCGATCCCGTAGCCGCGCATGTTGTCGACCTCGTCGGGATCGATCGCCGAGAGAGCGGCCCCGGTGAATAGGAGCTGCAACAGCATCCATGAACCCAGGGCGACAAGCGCGCCCGCGATGACCGCGGTCCACCGGATGTACGGCTGACGACGGTCGGTGATCGTTTCTCGGCTGAAGGGCTGCATGATCGAGGTTACCGATCAGAGGCGGATTCGAAATGTGCCGCACGGGTGAGAGTGATTCCCGAGCGCCAAGGACACCGGAAGAATCCCCATTCCGGAAACCCCATTCGCGCGATTTCACCCAGTGGAGAGGTGCCGAAACGAAAAGAGCCCGGCTCATCGTGCCGGGCTCCTCGCTGTTACAGATGAATTTTGGTTCCGGCTTGCCGGCCGGAGACCCACTCGCCCCTCATGGCGGTGGGTTGCGCAGCCTTAGCGGCGGCGACGGCGGCGCGCGGGGCGCGGCGCAACGGCAGCAGCCTCGAGCTCCTCGAGGTGCTCGAGCATGCTGATCATCGTGTTGCGCGTGGCCGCGTGCGGCTCATTGGTGATCGCGCGGCCCAGGCTGATGCGCAGCTCGGCGCGCAGCTCGGACTCGATGAGCCGGTAGGTGCGGAGCGCCTCTTCCGGGTCGTAATGATTGAGATCCGCCTCACAACCCGTGGCAGCGATCCAGACGGCAGCGAGAGCTGCTGCACGACGTCCAGGCTGCGACACGGCGAAGTCCTTGACGGTCGAGCGGAGCCTCTGGCGGACGAGCGGGATGGGCGGCAGAGCCACCAAACCATCGTTGTCGTCATCCGGCCGGCGGAGGACAGGGCGTGTCATTGACTTGTCGGTTTCCATGGCTTCTTTGTCCTGGTCTCGCATCGGATTTCCCGGTTTTCCCCCCAAGGAACGCGATGCGATGGACCGCGACCTTGCCCGATCAGTTTTTGAAAAGCGACGAAATTCCGCGTGCTCACCGTCAAAAAATACAAGGGCTAGAAGGTGTAGAACGATTCATGTTCAGAAATAACCCGGCGGTACCTGAGCATGGGTTCTATCGACCCTAGCGAGCGAGATACGCGGTTCTCACTCCCGAGAATCGCGTCAAGGGATATCGATTCGACGGGCCACAAAATCGCGAATCGTCGAGTCGACGAGATGGGGGCGTTCGATGGGCGCCGTATGTGATGCCTGCTCGATTTCCAGCAGCTCTGCACCCGGGATCGCATCGGCCATCGCGCGGCTACGAGCCGGGGGCGTGAAGCCATCGCGTTCGCCGGCGATCACGAGGGTCGGAACGGTGATCGTGGGCAGGAGATCTTCCGCGGAATGGCGCGCCGCGGAGGACAGCATCGCGACGAACAGCCGCGAATCGATCCGCGACATCCCCTCGAGGTACGGCATGAAGTCACGCGGCTCGACGAGCTCGCGCCGGATTTCCAGGCGGCTCGCGACCTCGTAGGCCAGCCGAGTGGGCAGCAGGGTCCGGGTCACTCTATTGATCACGCGCGGCACACGATGAATCCAACGCTGGATGATCGGCAGCAGGTCCTCGAGCGCGGCCGACCCGCGGAAGGTCTTCAATGGATGCGCTGGCGAGCCGCATACGAGAACCAGGCCGCTGACCCGATCTGGATGGCGCCGATAGGTCTCGAGCGCGACCTGAACACCCATGGAGTGCCCGACCACGACGGCCCGGTCGACCTGCGCATCATCAAGGACGCTCGCGACGTCATCGGCGAGATCCTCGATCGTCACGCGCTGGGGATCACGGGGCGCGGCCGTTCGGCCATGACCTCGATAATGAGGATGGAGGGCAAACCGATCGGTGAGGTCTTGGCGCAAATAACGCCAGACATCCCCATCGCAGCCGATCCCGTCGCATAGGAGCATCGGCGCCTTCGCGCCTCGCTCTCCCCACGACTCGTAGAACAGCGGGCTACCGTCGCTCGAAGCAACGGCGTAATTCATCGCCACGCTCAGCCCGCCCGATGACTCGGTTGTGCGGACTCCCCCGAAGGGAAGTTACGCGATCTCTTTCTCGTCTTCTTCGCCGGGGAACTCGTTCACCGACGGATACTTCATGATCTCCTTGCGGGCGATCTTCCAGGCTTTCTGGACGATCCAGGAGAGGGAGCGGTCCTGACGGGTCGCTTCGTCCTGGATTTCCTTCAGCATGTCTTCGGGAAAATAGAGTGACTGCTTGCGCTTATCAGAGCCTGCCATATCGCCAACAGTTTCGATTGTTAGCGCACATCGTGTCAAGGCATGCGCAGGGGTATGCTGGTGGATCTCGCCGGAAAGGCATTGCCACGGTATAGGGTCACCACTATCCTGCTGCGCCTTCGAGGGGGACTATGAGCACAACGACCGTTGCAGCATCCAAAGCGCTGAACAAGAAGGAGCTGAAGAAGTTTCAGGAACTCCTTGATGAGAAACGGAAGACGGTGCTCGAACGCGCGCGCCAGATGCTTTCAGTCGAGAACATGGCTCTCGATACGAACGACCTGGCCGACGAGATGGACCTCGCGTCCAGCGAGTACCTCCAGTCATTCGAGTTCCGGCTCCGCGGCCGCGAGAAGAGCCTGTTGACCAAGCTCGACCTGGCTCTCAAGAAGATCGAGGACGGCACGTTTGGCGTCTGCGAGGTCTGCGAGGAGCCGATCGGCAAGAAGCGTCTCGAGGCACGCCCCGAGACCACCCTCTGCATCAAATGCAAAGAGGATCAGGAGCGCGAAGAACGCACGATGGGCTGAGCGCAAAAGCGCTTGCCCCGAAACATTCAGCCGTTCGCGCGCCTCTGTTACCGTACGGCGCATGGCGGACGAACCGGATCGCCGCAGGTTCCTCAAGCTCGCAACCTGCGGCCTCGGCGCCGGGATCGGCGCAGCCGTCGGCTTGCCGGCCCTGTCCCTCGTGGTCCAGCCGGCGAGTCGCAAGACTGTCACGACCCCGACTGAACCGATCGATCTGGGCGATCCGGACCGGCTCGGTGCCGACTGGCAACGCATGGACGTGATCGCGCCCGTCGTTCGCGACGGCTGGGTCAGCGCACAGAACGTGGTGCTCGGCGCCGCGTTTCTGCGCAAGCGCGACAAGATCGAGGCGGTGTCGGGCGTGTGCCCGCACCTCGGCTGCGCGGTCGGGTGGCAGTCCGACAAGAAGAGCTTCCTGTGCGCCTGCCACGACAGCGTGTTCGGCGAGAACGGTGACAGGGGCAGTGGCCCCGCTGAGCGTGGCCTCGATCCGCTGCCGATCGCGGTGAAAGACGGCCGGCTCCAGCTGACCTGGGTCCGCTACAAGCTCGACACCAAGAATCGAGAGCCTGCGTGATCCGAGGTCGGTCGTGATCGCCGCGTGGATGCGCGAGCGACTCGGCGGTGCACGCGCACCATCGACGGTGCCGTCGCCCTCGTTCGCCTACGTCGCGGGCTGGGTGCTCGTGATGCTGCTCGTCGTCGAGGCTGTGACCGGCGCGGCCCTCGCTGCGTTCTACTCGCCCTCGACCACCGATGCGTGGGCCTCGATCGCCTACGTCCAGGACTCGATGCCGGGCGGCTGGTTCGTGCGCGGCCTGCACCATCACGGTGCGAGCGCGCTCGTGATCGTGTCGGGCCTGCACCTCGTGCAGACCGCGATCTGGGGCAGCCACCGCAAGCCGCGTGAGGTCGTGTGGTGGCTCGGCATCGTGCTGCTGCTCCTCGTGCTCGCATTCGCGATCACCGGCTACGTGCTGCGCTGGGATCAATCGGGTTACTGGGCGAACCAGGTCGAGATCGGAATCGCTGCGGGCACGCCGGTGATCGGCGGCACCATCAAGTCGCTCGCGATCGGCGGCAACGAGTACGGCAACCTCACGCTGACTCGCTTCTACGCGATTCACGTGACGCTGTTGCCCGCGATCATGGTGTTGCTCGTGATCGGCCACATCGGCATCGCACGCCGCATCGGCGCCACGCCGCACTGGAAGCGCGCGGCCGCCGCGGTGAGTGTTCCGCGGTGGCCGCAGCAGAGCTTCCGCAACGTGATCGCGATGGCGATCGTGTTCGCCGCGTTGCTCGCCTACAACCTGAGCCAGCACGGCGCGGATCTCTCGGCACCCGCCGATCCAACCGCAGCATTCGATGCGCGCCCGCTCTGGTACTTCCGCTGGCTGTTCGCGCTGCGCCACCTCGCCGGCTCGGCAGAGCAACTCGTCGCGATGGCGGTACCCGCGCTGCTGATGGGCTATCTGATCGCGCTACCGCTACTCGATCGCAATCCGTCGCCGCATCCGCGCAAGCACGTGCTCGCATTCGCATCGCTCGTGGGCGTGCTCGCCTTCATCGGGCTGCTCACGCTGATGTCGGTGATGGCGGACGCCGGCGACGACGCCTACAACGACCGCATCCGGAAGGCCGACAAGCACGCGCAGCGCCTGCGCTGGCTCGCCTCGCAGAATGGCGTGCCCGCGACCGGGCCGCAGGATCTGCTCGAGACGCTGCCGATGTATCGCGCACGCACGCTGTGGTCGCAGCGCTGCGCCGAGTGCCACGATCCCAGCAGCGTGGATCGCAAGGGTCCGATCATCACGGTCGGTCACGGCTCGCGCGCGAACCTGACGGCGTTTCTCAAGGCGCCGAGCAGCGACGAGTTCTTTGGCCGCACCAAGCTCGCGAAGACCGAAGAGGCGATGAAGCCGGTCGAGCTAGCGCCGGCCGAGATCGGTGACCTGGTCGAGCTGCTGTATGCCGAGAGCGGTGCCGGCGACATCGACAAGGCGAAGGTCGAGCGCGGTAAGGCGCTGTTCGGCAACAACTGCACCGACTGCCACAGCCTCGACGACGGCGTCTCGGGCGGTGCGGGCCCCGGCCTCGCGCGCCTCAAGAGTCGCGACTGGTTCACGAGCTACATCGGCAATCCGAAGGCCGCCGTTCACATGGGCGACAAGAGCGAGATGCCGCGCTTCGATCACGAGCTGACGATCGTCGAGCGCGACCTCATCGCCGAGTATCTGGTCTGGCTGCGCACGCACAGCAAAGCCGACCTCGAGCGCCTCGGTCCGCTGTAGAAGCGCCCGCGCGATCCTTGGATGGATCGACGCGATTTTATTCCCGGCGGCTGTCCGTGCAAGTGGGCGCGGCTGCTGGCAGATCCGTCTTTAAATACAATTCGGCCGATGTCCGTTCATAAGCGTAATGAGGGAGCTCGTGGACGCCCGCTACCGCATCGAAGAGAAGCTCGCCACCGGCGGCTTCGGGACGATCTATCGGGCCACCGATACCGTCATCGATCGGCAGGTCGCTCTCAAGATCCTGCATCGGGAGCTCGCCAATGACGCGAGCATCGTCGCGCGATTTCGCCGCGAGATCGCCGCGCTCGCGAAGCTCAAGAGCGCAAACACGCTCACGCTCTACGATGTCGGCGAGACCGACGACACGCTCTACTTCGTGATGGAGCTGCTGCGCGGCGAGAGCCTGTACGACGTGTTCTCGCGCACCGGCCCGCTCGCGTGGCGCCGCCTCGCCACCATCGCGCGCGGCGTGTGCAACTCGCTGCGCGAGGCCCACGCATGCGGCATCGTGCATCGCGATCTCAAGCCCGCCAATATTTTCCTCGAGCAGCACGCGCTCGATGTCGATCATGTGAAGGTCCTCGATTTCGGCATCGCGAAGATCCTCGCGACGAGCGATCTCGAGAACCACGACCTCACGCGCCACGGCCAGATGATCGGCACGTTCGATTACATGGCGCCCGAGCAGATGATCGGCGCCGAGTGCACGAGCAAGAGCGACATCTTCACGCTCGGCGTCGTGTTCTACGAGATGCTCACCGGCGCGCGCCCGTTCGGCGAAGCGGCCGGCCCGGCGCAGATGCTGATGGCGCTGATGACGCAGTCGCCGGCGCCGCTCACTGGCGTGCCGTTCGAGCTATCGCGCGTGATCATGCAGTGCCTCGCACGCGAGCCGCAGGATCGTCCCGATGTCGATCAGCTCGACGCGGTGCTCGCGAACCTGCTCGAGAGCGACGACAACGGGTTCGACGAGGACGAGCCGACACTCATCGTTGCGCAATCGCCCCGGCCGTCGCACCCGCTCGTAGCCGCCCCGGCGCCGCTGTCACGCACGACGCTGCCGATGGGCTCGGTCGCTGCCGTTACGTGCGTGTCTCGTCGCAGCCTGCCGCCGGTGATGATCGCGGGCGACACCTTGGTCTCAACACCTGCGAACATCGCGCGTGGTTCGCAGGCCGCGATCGCGCGTGACATCGAGCTCGCACTCGCGTCGACGCGGTCGATCGCTGCTGACGCGTTCGGTTACACCGAGGCGTTCCTCGCTCAGGGCACCGACGTGGTCGCGCCGCCGGCGGTTCGATTCGCGCCGACACCGAGCGCGCCGATTCCCGTGGCCAAGGCGCGCCTCGCGGCGGGCACCTCACCGATCGAGAGCGAGCAGGAGCTCGCGGGCCGCGCGGCGATCACGCCCGCAGCGACTCGCTCTGCACTCGTCTACGTGACGATCGCCGCGTGCCTGTTCGGCCTCGGCTTCCTGGGCGCGCTCACGCTGTTGTCGAACTAAGCCGCGAGGCGGGCAACTCGACACGAGACCACCGCAGCACCGTCGGCTATGCTGCGACGCATGCCGTCGTTCGAGTATCAGGAGCTGTTGCCTCTCGGCCACCACGAGTCCACACCGTACAAGCAGTTGACCGCCGACCATGTGTCGACGTTCAACGCGAACGGCAAGACGTTTCTATCGGTCGCCCCCGAGGCACTGACGCTGCTCACGAGCACCGCGATGCGCGACATCGCCCACCTGCTGCGGCCGGGTCACCTCGGGCAGCTCAAGAAGATCATCGACGACAAGGAAGCGTCGCCCAACGATCACTTCGTCGCGCTCGAGCTGCTCAAGAACGCGAACATCGCGTCGGGCTACGTGTTGCCGGGCTGCCAGGATACCGGCACCGCGATCGTGATGGGCAAGAAGGGCCAGTACGTGATCACCGGCGGCGGCGACGAGGAGGCGATCTCGCGCGGCATCTACGACACGTACCTGAGCTCGAACCTTCGTTACTCGCAGGTGTCGCCGCTCGACATGTTCGAGGAGAAGAACACCGGTACGAACCTGCCGGCGCAGATCGATCTGTTCGCGACCGACGGCGACGAGTACCACTTCCTGTTCATGGCCAAGGGCGGCGGCTCGGCGAACAAGAGCCTGCTGTTTCAGGAGACCAAGGCGCTACTCAACCCGACGAGCCTCGCCGCGTTCCTCGATCAGAAGGTGCGCTCGCTCGGCACCGCGGCGTGCCCGCCGTATCACCTCGCCGTCGTGATCGGCGGCACCAGCGCGGAGCACACGCTGAAGGTTGCCAAGCTCGCGTCGGCTCGCTACCTCGATGATCTGCCCGAGACCGGCGGCACCAAGGGTCATGCGTATCGCGATCGCGAGTGGGAGGCCAAGGTCGTCGAGATCGCGCGGCAGACCGGCATCGGCGCGCAGTTCGGCGGCAAGTATTTCGTGCACGACGCACGCGTGATTCGGCTGCCGCGTCACGGCGCGAGCTGCCCGGTCGCGATCGCGGTCAGCTGCTCGGCGGACCGTCAGGCGCTCGGCAAGATCACGAAGGACGGTGTGTTCCTCGAGCAGCTCGAGACCGATCCGGCGAAGTATCTGCCCGACGTCACGCACAACGAGCTCGAGGGCGAGGTCGTGCGCATCGATCTCAACCAGCCGATGAACGAGATCCGCGCCTCGCTGTCGCGCTATCCGATCAAGACGCGCCTGTCGCTGACCGGGCCGCTGATCGTCGCGCGCGACATCGCACACGCCAAGCTCAAGGAGCGCATCGACCGTGGCGAGGGCCTGCCGCAGTACATGAAGGATCACGCCGTGTACTACGCGGGGCCGGCAAAGACCCCCGAGGGCTACGCGTCAGGCTCGTTCGGTCCCACGACCGCCGGCCGCATGGACAGCTACGTCGACATGTTCCAGTCCCAGGACGGCAGCATGGTGATGCTCGCGAAGGGCAATCGGAGACAGCAGGTCACCGACGCGTGCAAGAAGCTCGGCGGCTTCTACCTGGGCTCCATCGGCGGTCCGGCCGCTCGCCTCGCGAAGGACTGCATCAAGAGCGTCAGTGTGCTCGAGTACGCAGAGCTCGGCATGGAGGCCGTCTGGAAGATCGACGTGGTCGATTTTCCGGCCTTCATCGTGGTGGACGACAAGGGGAATGACTTCTTTGCCGGACTTTCCGGTGGCGGAAAGAAGCTGCCCGTCAAGTAAGATGACTGTGCCGTCCGTGGTTAGATCATCTGAATGAACAAAGCTTGGTGTGCCGTCATCGCGCTGGCGATCACGGCGAGTTCTGCACTCGCACAGCCCGGTAACACCGGCCCGATGCCTCCGCCGCCCCCGGGTGACGGCCAGCCTCCGCCGGACGCGCCGCGTCCTGTCGAGCCGCCGCCGCCTGCACCGAGTGGCGCGATCGACATCGACATGCTCGTCGCCAAGGCGGAGGCCGCATCGCCGACGCTCATGACGATCGCGCGTGGCGCACTCCGGCGCGCGCGCCGCTCGGTCTCGATGGGCCCGTCGGTCGGCTTGTGGGGTGGCCTCGTGCCCGCGCAGGACGACCAGGAGTTTGCGATCACGTTCGGCCTCGGCTTCGAGAAGTTCCAGATTCCAATCCTGCCGACAATGGAGTCGCTCAAGCAGATCGTGATGGAACGCGCGAAGGCCAAGCTGCGTGACCAGATCGTGGCTCGGTTTGCTGGTCAGGAGCCGGATCCGATCGCCGCCGAGCAGTTCGCGCGTGAGGTCTGGGAGGAAGCGGTCCAGGAGGTCCTGGGCCTCGAGAACATCCGCGCCAAGACCATGGAGCGGCCGTCGTTCAGCCTCGGCGTCGAAGTCCAGCGTCAGTTCACCATCGACGCGTGGACGCCGCGCCTGCGCGTCGGATTCGGTGTGTCGAGGGTGACGCTCGGCGTTGCGCTCGGTGTCGCGCTCGCGACCGACGGCTACGCCAAGACGCCGGTCTACACCGGTCTCGAGGTCGTGACGCACTTCATGATGTCGAAGAACCCGCGCGCCTCGGTGCTCGACGTGTTCCTGCGCCTCGACTTCGAGGTGCGCAACCGCGACACGAACACCGATCAGCTCGTGCTCGGACTCCGCTACCTCCTCGACGTGATCTGAGGCATCGCTGCCTCGCTCATCCCGAGCGGCTCCCATAGTTTACCCCGTCCCGCCTAGCTAGTAAATCGCGACGAGATCACCGACGGTGGTGCCCATGTTCCTCGGTATCGATTTCGGAACGACGAACTCGGCGATCGCGCTGGCGGGTGCGAGCGGCGACGTGCAGCTCGTTCCGCTCGAAGGCGCGCCGTACTGGCGCACGGTCCTCTACTTCGAGCCCGGCGGCCGGGTCAGCGCCGGGGCACCGGCGATCGCGCGCTACATCGAGACCGGCGGCGAGGGTCGGTTGATCCAGTCGATCAAGAGTCATCTCGCGAGCGCCACGTTCAAGAGCACGCAGATCTTCGGTCGCCGCTTCATGCTCGACGACATGATCGCCGCGTACCTGCGCCTGCTGCGCGCGGCGGCGCCGTTCGATCTCGGGAACCGCGCGGTGGTCGGACGCCCGGTTCGCTACTGGGGCGCCGAGTCCAACGAAGACGACGAGCGCGCCGTCAGCCGCATGCGCACCGCGCTCGGCAAGGCTGGCTTCACCGAGGTCGTGTTCGAGTACGAGCCGGTCGGCGCCGCCGCTCGCTACGCCGCGCGGCTCGATCACGAGGAGCTGATCGTGGTCGCCGACTTCGGCGGTGGCACCACCGACTTCTCCGCCATTCGCGTGGGCACCGGCAAGGCCGAGGTGCTCGCGACCGGCGGTATCGGTGTGTCGGGTGACGCGTTCGATGCACGCGTGATCGATGCCTTGGTCGCGCCCGCGCTCGGCCGCGGGACGCGGTACGTGACCGACGAGATGGGCGGCGAGGCGCCGGTGCCGGCGTGGCTCTACGGCGCGCTGCGGCGCTGGCACTTGCTCTCCTTCCTCAAGGAGGAATCGACGCAGCGCCTGCTCGAGCGTGTAGCGCGCGGTGCACTCGATCCAGACAAGGTCGGCAAGCTCGTCAGTGTTGTCGACGAGGACCTCGGGCTACCGCTGCATCGCGCCGTCGAGGGCAGCAAGGTCCGGCTGTCGCAGAACCCACAAGACAGCGTCGCGCTCGGCGAGTTGCTCCTCGACCTGCCGATCACGCGCACCAACTTCGACGCGTGGATCGACGAAGACCTCGTCGCGATCGATCGCGTGCTCGATCAGATGCTCGCGAAGGCGGGCGTGGCGTCGAGCGATGTCGATCGCGTGTTCGCCACCGGTGGTAGCTCGCTCGTTCCCGCGGTGCGCGGCAAGCTCGCGGCTCGGTTCGGTGCCGACCGCGTGGTGGGTGGCGAGGAGCTCACCAGTGTCGCGTGGGGTCTCGCGGCGCGGGCACGCGAGACGTTCGGCTAAGGCGTAAACGCGGCGAACAACGCAACGACCTATGGTACGGGCTCTCGCAGCCGGTGCGTCATCCGATGCACGACATGCACGGTGACCACGAGGAACGGGACGCCCGACGCGTAGCCGGCGAGCACGTCGGCGGGCCAGTGCACGCCAAGGTAGATGCGTGACAGTCCGACGCCGATGATCGCAATGGTTGCCGTCGCGACGATCAGCCAGCGCCGCCGCGGGTAGAGCGCGATCAATACGGCCGCGACGGCACCGAACACCATGATCGCGCTCATCGCGTGGCCGCTCGGAAAACTGTAGGTCTCGGGTCGCGTGATCTCGGCGAACAGCCGTGGTCGATCGCGCACGAACCAATACTTGAGCGCCACGTTGACGCCGAGGGAGAGCAGCGCGTTCACGAGGAGGACCACGGTGATCGGCCGCAAGTTGCGTCGCCACGCCAGCAGCGACACCACCGCGATCGACCCGTAGAGGCCCGGACTGTCACCGAGCTTGGTGAAGGCGATCATCAGGGCATCGGCGAAGCTCGAGTCCACAGCAGCATGGATCGCGAGCGCCCACTTGCGGTCGAACGCATCCGTGTGGCCCTCCACCACGCGCAGCGCGATCGCGATGAAGCCCACGGTCGCCAGCGTCGCTATCGCTCCCAGGATCAGCGCACGCGGCAGGCCACGTTTCGCGCGCGCCTCGACGTGCGATGGCTGCGTGTCTTGATGGACGACGTGCTTGCTCATTGGGCGTGGGCAGCGAGGAATTTCGCGACCACGCGGGTGAAGCCCACCGGGTCATCAAACATCACGAAGTGCCGGGTCTTCGGCATCACCACCACCTCGAGCTCGGGAACGGTCGCGGCCATCGAGCGATAGCGACCCTGGAGTCCGCCATCGGAGAGCACGAGCAGCACGGGCACATCGATCTGCTCGAGCTCCGGCCGAACGTCGGTCTTCACCATCTCGTAGATCGCGTCACCGATCGTCTGACGATCGGACATCGCGATCTGCTCGAAGTACGGCTCGATCGCGGCCCGTTTGTTGGTCATCCACCCGTACACGGTACGAACCCGGATCGGCACCTCGTCGTCGCCCGCTTGTGCCCACACATTGCGCAGGCGACGGGCGTCCTCGTCGCTGGTACTGCCGAGCGCGGGTCCGGCATCGACGACCACGATGCCGCCGATCGCATCCGACGACGTGGTGGCGAGCCAGTACGCGATGAAACCGCCCATGCTGTGGCCGACCACGATCGGCTTGTCGAGCTTGCGCGAGCGGATGTAGCGAACGAGCTCCTTGCGGGTCTTGGCCGAGAGTGGTGGCTTGATCGGCGGGTTGCCGGCGAACCCGGCGAGCGTGAGCACGTGCGCTTCGATGCCTCCCTCGACGGCAGCATCGAGACGCTCGACCGCGTCGTCCCAGATCGAGCCCGGGCAGCCCAGGCCGGGGATGAAGATCACCGGGCGGCCCTCGCCGCGAACGTTGACGGTGAAGGCCGTGGGCTTGAAGCCTTCCTTGGCCGTGAAGGGGCCGTCGTCGTCGCTCTCGCGAGGCAGGGTCGCCGTGCCGGCCCCGCCGCCGCCGCACCCCGTCACGCCCGCGAGCGTGATCGCGGCCGCACACGCGAGGCTGACCCACTGCATGGCGGAGACGATACCCCGTCCAAGCTGGTACAAGAGAGTGATGCGCCGCATGCTCGTGTGTCTACTCGCTGTCGCCGCGTGCTCCGGGGACGACGAGGACGACGCCCCGTTCACCGACCAGGGTGGCTCCCTTGAGGTCCCCGACTGCGGCTACACGCTCGTGACGCGGCTCGGTGCCGACCTGCCGCGCATGGCAGGCGACAAGATCGGAACCGATCCGACGCCGCGCCTGCTGCACCTCGGTCTCTCAGGCGACCCGCGCACGTCGATGGTCGCGCAGTGGCGCACGGTTGACGAGGAGACGCGCGCTGGCTCCATCCGGTACGGCGTCGGCGCAGATCTGTCGCCCGCGCAGCTGACCGAGACGGTCGAGGGCATCCACTTCGGCTACAGCTCGACCGGCAGCGAGATCTATCGCGTGCACCAGGCGCACCTGTGCGAGCTGGCGCCGGGCACGACGTACAGCTACCAGGTCGGCACCGACGGACACTACTCGCCGGTCTACTCGTTCCACACCGCGCCCGATGTCGAGGCGAACCCCGATACCGAGTCGATCTTCGGCTTCGTCGGCGATAGTCGTGGCGGCTACGACATCTGGGCTCAGATGGTCGCGCAGCTACAATCGCGCACGCCGGATCTGATCCTGTTCTCCGGCGACGCCGTCACGATCGGCCTCACCCAGTATGAGTGGGAGACGTTCCTCGAGGTCGGCGAGCCACTGTTTGCGACCACGCCGATCGTGATCACCAATGGCAACCACGAGGCGAACGCGGTCAACTTTTACTCGCAGTTCGCGATGCCCGGTGACCAGGAGAACTTCGGCCTGACCTATGGCTTCGCGCGCGTGTTCGTTGCGAACGACTCGCCAGAGGATCCGTCGGCGCTGACGGTATCGATCCCGACGGCGATGGACGCGGACTTCACCGACCACGCCGACGCGCGCTGGAAGCTGCTCATGCACCACCGCCCGATGTGGTCGTCGGGCTCGCGGCACGGCTCGAACATGCTCCTTCAGGACGCGTGGGGACCGATCGTCGACAAGCACCATGTCGACCTCGTGCTCAACGGCCACGAGCACCAGTTCGAGATCAGCAAGCCGCTCGCGAACAAGGTCGTGCAGACGACGAACGCGACCGGCACCGTGTATGTCGTCGCAGGCGGCGCGGGCGCCGATCTCTATGGCTTCAACGCGGCGGGCTTCTGGAGCGACTACATCGAGGAATCGCACACGGCCGCGATCCTGCGCGTGCGTCGCGACCAGCTCACGATGGAGCCGTTCCGCTCGGACGGCACCACGGTCGCGAACGGCTTCACCAAAACCAAGCCGTGATTCGCGGTGCCGCAGGGCTCGCGCTGCTCGTATGCGCGCGCGTCGCAGCGGCGGATGTCGAGGCGAGCTCCGATGCGGCGTTTCACTCGGCGCTGCGGGCTGGGGATGTCGACGCGCTCGAACGTGTGGGTGCCGCCCGACCGGTGACGCGGTGGACCGACGACGCGTGGCTCGAGGCGGCGCGCCTCGCCGCGCGCACGAACGACTACGCGCGTGCGCAACGGGACCTCGAGCAGGCGATCGCAGTCAGTACCGACGAGTTGCTGGTGCGTCGCGCGCGTGCCGAGCTCGCGCGGCTGACGTCGGTGGCGGGCACCGCGAGCGAATGGACTGCGGTCGCCGCAGCACACCAGAGGCTCGTCCCCGCGCTGGATGCGGGTGGCGATCCGCGCGCGACACTGCGCCAGCTGGAGCAGCTCGTGCGAGCGAATCCGAAGTATCCGCGAAGCTCGACCGTGATGATCGCGATCGCAGGTGCGTGGGAGCGCGAAGGGGAGGGCACCACGGCCGTGGCGTGGTTGCGCGAGGCGCGCACGGCTGCCGTCGAACCGCTCGAGCGACTGCGCGCACACGCCGAGCTGATCCGGACGTTGATTCGCACGCAGGACCTCGACGGTGCTGAGGCCGAGCTCGCAGCGCTCGAGACCCCGCGTAGCTTGATCGCTGACCTCCGCGCGAAGCTCGACCGTGCCGAGTGGCGACGCACCGTGCGGTGGGGATTGTGGGGCGTGCTCGCGGCAGTTGCATTGCTCGCGGTCGTGATGCTGCGGCGCTCGGCCGGCTCGTGGGCCGCCGCCGGCAAGCGTCTGCTCCGCCCGCCCAACGAGACGATCTACTTGATCCCGATCGCGGTCGTGCTCGTGGTCGTCGCGTACACCGGCAATCCGCTGGTCGCGCGCGCGGTCCGCACGATCGTGATCGCCGGTATCGCAGCGAGCTGGATCTCGGGTGCGATACTCGGCACTGCGCGCATCACGCTGCGCCGCGCGCTAGTTCACGCCGCTGCTGCGATGATAGCGGTCGCGTCGGTCACGTACATCGCCGTCGACGATGGTCACCTCATCGACTTCTTGATCGAGACGTGGCGCGCTGGCCACGAGCGGGGGTGACGTCTACTCGATGTGATACGGCAGACACTGATCGATGTCTGACCGCGCCGTGAACGTGGGCTTGCCGTCCTCGATCGCACAGCACTGTGCGGTCCGAAACGGCGGGAACGCTGGGCGGCCCAAGATGAACGCACCGAGCGCCGAGATCGAGGGCTCGTGACCGACGACGATCACGCTCGAGCCGAGGTTCGAGATCATGCCGGCGGCAACGCGCGGCTGCGCGCTCGGCTCGAGGCAACGCCACGTGGCGATATGCGCGATATGATCGAGACCCTGCGCGAGCAGCTCGGCAGTCTGCACCGCGCGCGGCAGCGGTGAGCTCACGATCGCGTCGGGATCGACACGCGAGTCGCGCAGCAGCCGCGCGAGGATGCGGGCGGCCTCCCGTCCCCGTGGCGACAGCCAGCGATCGCGATCGCTTCCGGCTTCGTCCTCGGGAACCGCGTCGCCGTGGCGTACGAGGTAGATCCGCATGGCCCGAGTATAGATCGGTGAGTGCGATCGTCACGTGCCTGAGAGCGTGGTAACGCGTGACGGAGGCGCACGGATGGCCCGCGGTTACTGCGGTGATGTAACCGGACCGCTGCCCTCTTCAGGGGGCATCTCGTCGCCCGATCCTGCCGAGCCGGTCGGTTCGGCCGAGGGAGGCGCCTGCTTACACAGCGGCGCACTCGCGAGCGAGAGCACCGCGAGGCCGACACCGGGCTTGTTCTCGATCCTCATCGCCTCGCGTCCGGTGGTCGCGTCCCACAGCCGGATCGCACTGTCGCCATCCTCGTAGGCGAGCGTGTTGGCATCGAGCCAGCGCGTCGCGAAGCGGCTCTTCGCGGTGAGCAGGTGCTTGAGCGCGCCGGTCTTCGCGTTGGCGACATAGAGCGAAGGCGCCGCGTCCTTGGCGCACGGATCGACCGCGGTCGCGAATGCGAGCCAGCCGCCACCCGGCGCGACGGCGATCGTCTCCTGGGCAGCTTGGCCCGACTCGGGGATCGCGATCTTCGTCGAGCCGATCGTGAGCTCGGGTGCGCGTGCCGGCGTGCCGGTCCACACCGCTTGCACACCGTCGTTGGTCGCCGGCAGTACGATCTGGCCCTCGTCGAGGGTGAGCTCGATCCGCGGTGCGCCGAGCGTGCCAGTGGTCTTGGTGAGCTTGCCGGTCGTCCGGTCGACGGACGAGATGACCCACTCGCCGAGCGTCCAGCGGTCCGCGGCAGGTGCTTGCGCGACGAGCAACTGGTCGCCGTCGCCGTAGTAGATCGTGTACGCGCGCGACTGACCGAGCGTGACCTTCGACGTCGACTTCCACTCGGCGGTATCGAAGGTCTGCACCCAGCCGCGCACGAGCAGCGGTGGCGAATCGTTGTCCTTGGGGCGGTCAGCCTTGTCGTAGCCGAGCACGGCGACCTCGGAGCCTGACTTGGCGCGCACGAAGCCGGTGACCTGGTGGCCCGTGTGCGTGAGGCGGAAGTAGCGCTTGGTGTCGCGATCGAATGCGTAGAGCTCGCCGCGGCTCGACAGGAACTGCGGCCCGTACTTGTCATAACGGAACGCGCTCCGGCGCGCGATGAACAGCAGTGCCTTCGAGATCTTTGCGGTGTACTCGTCGCGGATCTGGTTCGCGAGCTGGCTCACCGCCTTGCCGTGGGGCGTGGCGCGAAATCCTTCGAGCAGCGGATCGGTGCTGAAGCTGACGCCGTAGTTGTAGTAGTCGGCGCCGATGATGCCGACGAGGTGATCGACGGCGGCGGCATGCTCGCCGAGCTGCGCGAGTGCCACGGCGAGGACGCGATGGGCGTCCATGTGGTTTGGGTCCTTCAGGAGCGAGGCCTCGGCCAGCTTGCGTGCCTCGGCCCAGTCCTTCTTCTTGGCGGCAGCCTCGGCCTTGTCGTAGCTCGCCTTGCCCGAGTCGTAGACGTAGTTGAACCGCGCGATCTTCTCGACACCGAGCGTTGCAGGCAGCGCAATGGGCGCTGCGACGGGATCGGTCGGACCGCTAGCGTCTTTCTTCTCGATCTTCTTGTTTGCGCCCTTACCGCACGCGCCAAGGAACAGGAACAAGACCACCAGCCGTGTTAAACGAGTTGGCACGAACGGAGGATGCCATGAAGATCACCGCACTCGCTCTCGCGCTGGCCGCAGTCGTTGCCTGCTCGAAGGACAAGAAGCCCGTAAAGCCCACGTCGCAGACCACTACCACCACGGTGGCAGCAAAGCCGGCTACCACCGATCAGCTCGAGAAGCTGCCTGCAAACGAGCAGGTCAGCCCGACGCTCAATATCGGCGGTGACATCATCCAGCTGTGCGGCATCAAGGTCGGTGCGACGTCGAATCCGACGTTTGACTACGACAAGGAAGAGCTCGGCCCCGAGGATCGCGCGATCCTCGACCAGCTCGCCGTGTGTCTGATGACCGGTGCTCTCAAGGGCAAGGGCGTCAACCTCGTCGGCCGCGCCGATCCGCGCGGCACCGAGGAGTACAACCTCAGCCTCGGCTCGCGCCGTGCCGGCTCGGTCAGCACCTATCTCGTTCGCCTCGGCGTGGGTGAGTCGCAGCTCGCGGTCAACACGCGTGGCGCGCTCGACGCGACCGGTACCGACGAGTCCGGCTGGGCCAAAGATCGCCGCGTCGACATCACGTCGCAGACGAACTAGTGCCGGGGCGCCGCAGCTAGCTAGAGCGCCGCTGCGGCGCGCAGCGCTTCAATGGCCGACACGGCCTTCGGCCGCTTGATCGGGCCGCGGCCCTGCACGAAGAACAGCTCGTCGCCGTCGGCGATCACGAGAACCTCGTCGTAACCCGCGACCGGATCGGGCTGCGTGGCTGGCGCGGGCTCGGTCCACGCGTCAGCGCACAGCCGCATCAGGTGCGCCTCGTTGCGCGGCGTCAGCTCGCGCGTGCGCTCGTCGACGAGCTTGCCGTGAATCGCCGCGCCCGCCGGCGCCTTGCCCGTATAGATCGTCTTGGCATCGGTATCGACGACGACACGGAACACCTCGGACTTCTCGCCACCACCCGCGAGATACACACCATGTGTCGGCACCAGGCCCGTGAGCTCGGGCGGCAGCTCGCGACGCGCGATGCTCGTGCGTGGCGCGGGCCGCTGGGGTTGCGGCGCGGGGCTACTGCAGGCACCGGCGACGAGCGCCACGACCATCACGATTCGGCCAAGCATGCCCAGCACTGTAACTCGCGTGCTAGGCTGGCCGCGATGGCGCTCGAGCACGTCGCGCAGGGCCAGACGCGGTTCTTCACACCCGGCGTCGCACCCGACCCGCGCGGAATCCTCCTCGGCAGGTTCTGCCTGATGACGTTCCCCACGCTCGAGGGCGCGGTGAGCTGGCTGCGCTTGTATTCGGCCGAGGCGTCGCTCGACGAGCTGATCGCGAACCTCACGATCACGAAGGCCAAGACCGCGCTCGGCAGTCGCGAGATCGTGATCCAGATCCCCGCGGTCTCGTCGTATCTGGCCGACCGCGCGGCACGCCTGTCGCGGCTCGTCGGTGGTGCGATCTACACCGGTACCGCCAAGCACTTCGTCAAGTACCGCGACGATCGTTCGCCGTACGGTTACGACGCGGTCGACATCTCTTCGATGCCGGCGTCGACGGACTTCATGGTTCACGGCGACGAGTTCGCGCAAGGCTACATGCGCGAAGGCGATCTGCCATTCGGCAACCTCCTGTTCCGGCTGTCGATCCGCAGGATCCCCGGCGGCGATCGTCTCGCAGCCGAGGATCGCGGAGAGCTCTACCTCGCGGTCGCGCACGGCCTCGCCGAGGGGATCATTCGCTACCTGTGGCGCAACCGCGTCGAGGCGCAGGCGGGCCTGTTCACGCCGAAGGCGGAGAGCGCATTCGACGAGGCACGCCGCGGCTACATGCTGATCCGCGTGCGTGGCCTGCCCGAGCGCATCCTCGCGCTGTTCCTCGGCACGCCTGGCATCGACGTGTTCCGTCCCGCGGGTACGAGTGCTGCGGTCGCCGTTGGCTTCGAGCATCCGATCGATCTCGCGTCGTGTCAGTCGGTGTTCCCGGCCGAGACGTTCCACGTGTTCTGGCCCGGCGATCGCGTCGACGTGCTGCCGGGGCCGCTCACCCTCAGCGACATCGGCGATCTCACCCGCGTCGACCTCGAGATCGACAAGCCGCGCGCTCCGTCGGCGCATGACGGTAACGCGCCCGAGCCGATCGGTGTCGAGCTGCGGCTCGCCGCATCGATGGGCCCGCCGCGCCGCGTGGTCGCGACGTTGATTCCCACCGAGCACGGCCCTCGCCTCAAGCGGATCCTGTTCGCACTACCGCCCGTGTCGCTGCGCGGCCAGCGCGTCGCGATCACCGATCGCGGCATCCTCATCGTCGGGACCGAGAACCTCGACGTGATCCCGCTCGGTCAGCTGCTGAGCGAGCTCACGCCCGGCCTGCTCGTGCCGCTCGGCATGGACATCGTGCCGCGCGTCTCGCCCGAGGTCCTCGCGCGAGCGCTTGGCCATCAGGGCGGGGTCGTCACGGTGTTCACAACCGACAACAAACCATTTCAGATCAGGGACGGCTCGTTCACGTCACTCGAGCGCCGCTCGCTCGCGAAGCTCGAGGTCGAGCGCGCCGAGGTCTCGGATCTCGGTGCCGACGCGACCGCCGAGGCTCAGGTCGTCAACGATGCGGTCGGGCGCTTCGCGCTGTGGGGCTTCCCCGATACTGCGGACCGCAAGCTCTTGCCGCCCAGCGGCGGGAGCGACGGCGGCGAGAAGTAGATGGCGCGTCTCGCCGCTCGCGACTTCTTGACGAGGTTCGTGCGGCCGCTCGTCGCCGGTGGTGAGCTACGCGTTGGCGCGCCACTGCCCGTCGTCGAGGTCGAGCGCTGGGAGGGCGACCTGCCGCACTCGAGCATCGAGGTCGAGGCGGTCGACGACGCGCGCTCGGCCGTGCTGTCGACACTGGTGGTTCGCCCGCCGCCGATGCTGCTCGAGCTCGACGACCTCCAGCTCGCCGCGGGGCTGCACAACGCGCTGTTCCTCGTGCATCCGCGCGCGGAGCTGTGGTCGGTCAGCGATCGCCAGCGCCGCCGCATCATCGACAACGCGCTCACGCTGGTGAGCCAGCCGCTCACGCGCAGCCGCACGCGCGTCATGGCGCGCCACGCGTTGCTCCACAACCTGTTTCACCTCACACGCCACGACGTGACGGTGTCGTGGTGGACCGGCCGCGCCCGGTTTCAGGGCCAAAAGCCGTCGAAGCGGCTCACGGCATGGAAGGGCGTGCGCCGCGTGCGCGAGGACGAGGTGGTCGTGCGCTTCGACGATCTGCTCGCTGTGCCCGACACCGCGCCGATCGTCGCGACGCTGCTGCGCCGCACGCCGCTCACGCAGCTGCTCGACAGCCACCCCGGTGCGCCGCCGCTGCACTGGGAGGACGCGGTGTTCCTGCTCCGCGACCACGAGCTCGCGCGTGCGGTTGCTTACCGCCTCGTTCCCGACGCGTCGCCCAAGGATCAGATCGATGGCCCGGCGCGGCTCGCGGCTGCCTTCGAGCAGATGCTCGAACGCGCACCCGATGAAGCCGATGTTCGCGCGGTCACCGCGTTCCTCGTCCACCTCTCCGCGCTGTACTGCCTCGGCGAAATTCACATGCGTGAGGTCAACGCGAAGAGCCCACTGATCTCGCAGGTGCTCGCCGCCGAGGCTGCGGGCCAGCGTCCGCGCGGGCTCACCACGCTGTTCGCGTTGCCGGGCGCCCTCGCGCTCGTCGACCCGCGTCTCGCCACGCCGCCTGGCATCGACAGCGTTCCGGCACTCGCCGCGCGCTGGAAGATGCATCGCGCGCAGACGGCCGAGCTGCTCAGCGATGCGGTGATCGACGCGCTCGCTCAGCGGTTGCGCCGCCACCTCCGTCGCGAAGCGCGCGACCCCAGCGAGGTGATCGCATTGGCGATGCCCGCGGCCGAGTCGGAAAAGCCGGCGCCGCCCACGTGATCAAACCTGCGCGCGACGCACGGACCACACGAACGCGTCGTACCAGAAGTGCATCAGGGACACGACCATCGTGATCGCCCACAGCGTCGTGAGATTGCCGTCGAGCGTCTGCACGCCGAGCCCGTAGAGAAACACGCTGCCGAGATAGATGGCGAGCGCCACGCGCGGTCGTGCACCGAGCCGCATCGTGGTCGCGATGCGCTTGCCCTCCATGGCCCACACGAGTGCGAGGTACTGCACGCCGTGGAACAGGTTCATGATCAGGAACGCTTGGCCCCACGAGTTAAACGCCCACGTGTAGACCGAGACGAACCCCGTCGAGCCGACGAGCCAGATCTTGAGCCACGGCGGTGACCAGTGGCCGCGGCGCGCGAGGCGCCAGTAGGTGATCACGTACGCGAGCACGACCAGCGTGCCGACCGTGACCATCGCGTAGGTCAGGTAGCGTGCGTTGCCCTCGGCGTGGGCGGGGACGGCGGACAGAAACACGGCGCCGACGTCGTCGAAGCTAGAGAACGAGGTGACGTGATCCATGAGCGTCGCGCCTGCGAGAATGGGCCCGGCATACAGCACCTGCTGCAACCAGAAGTCGACCCGGCGGCCCACCTCGGGTGGCGTGCCGTGGTTACGCTCGTAGATCCGCGCGAAGCCAAACGTCTGCGCGCCGGAGTGCCACACATCCCAGAACGTCGCGACCACCGTCGACGCGGCGAGCACCCACGGCGAGATGACGATCGCCGCCCACAGCAGTGCGGGTACGACGAGGAACCGGATCGGGTACAGCCGCCGAATGTCCGTGTTGCCGTGGCTGCGGAACAACACCGCGACGAGATGTGCGTGGATCACGGTGCCGATGAAGAAGCCCACGAGCGTGTCGTGCTCGTCGAGGAGCTGCCAGCTATCGGCGGTGAGCGACGCCGATCCGGACACCAGGATGCCGAGCGACAGGGCCCACATCGGCGAGCCGAGGAAGAACAGCCAGTCGAACGTGCGGCTGACGATGTACGGACCGCGCCGGCTCACGCGGGATCTCGATGCGCGAGGAGGGCGGTGAGCGCGAGCGTGGCGCCGATCATCTCGAGTGTCTCTTCGACCCAGTCGATGATCGCGTAGCCAAAGCCGTCAGTGCCGTGCTGCTCGGTCCACCAGCCGAGCGGTAGCTCCATGATCAGCGCGCCGCCGACGTACACCACGCCCGCGAGGATCAAGCGCCGACGCGTGGTGGCCTCCAGCGCGCGCACGAACGGGATGAACGCGACGACGAGCACCGCGACGATGGCCGCGGCCGGAATCACCCAGTCGTAATAGAGGACGCCGCTTGCCGCGATGTGGCCGCCGAGGTGCTCGTGAAGCTCGGCAGCCTCGTCGAGTGACATGTAGCCAGCGAGCGCGGTGATGAACCACCAGTGCCGATGCCACGGCGGGCGCCGTGCTGCGATCGATCCCGCCGCGACGGCGCATGCCGCGAGTAGCAGCGTCGAGAACCAGGTCGGCAGGTTGCTCTCGAAGCTGAGTGAGAGCTTCGGAAGCAGCGCTTCGACCACGTCATCGTGCGACTGTGCGTGCCACGCCTCCACGACGATGCCGAGGCCGGCCACGATCGCGACTGCGAGCAGCAGCTTGCGGCGAATCGCCCGCGCATTCACCACGGGACGATTGTACCCGGGGTCGGCCTCAGATATGTTCTGGCTCGATGCTCCGCAAGCACGCCTCACTCATCATCGCGATGTTCTTGATCGCGCTCGTAGCTGGCGCGTGCCTCGTGCGCACCGCCGGCCCGCCGCCGGCACGCCGCGGCCAGCCGGTCTACGTCGAAAAGCACAAGCCGCAGAAGCACAAGAAGCAGAAGCACGACAAGCAGAAGCACAAGAAGCACCGCGACTAACTACGCGAGCGCGGCCACGAGCATCGGCCGCAGCTCCTCGTTGACGAGCGGCAGCGTCGCCAGCTCATCCCGCGTTACCCAGCGACGCTCGCGGGTCCCCGTCGGCAGCGGACCCAGCTCGACGCCCGCACCCGAGGCAGCGAAATAGTACACGCGCTTGTCGTGCGTGCTCGTCGAGTAGTCGAGGTGGCCAAGTGTCGTGCCCGCGGCGATTGGTGACGTGACAGCTGCTTCCTCGCGCAGCTCGCGCAGGGCGGCTTCCTCGGGCCGCTCGTCCCACTCGATCCCGCCCTTGGGCAGCTCGTAGCCTTCGGCGCGCACGCGGATCACGAGTACCCGACCGTCGCGAGTCCCGGCTTCGCCGGGGCGCGCAGCGAGGCGAATGCCGATCGTAGGTCGATCGACGAGCGCAGCACCGGCGCTGACCTCGCTCGGGTGGCCCGGGACATCGAGGACCAGCACGCCGACGAGATCGCGTCGGCGTGCTTCACCGAGGAACCACACGAGCGGCGCATTGCGGCGCCAGCCGGGCGGTGCGTCGACGCGGTCGGCGACCATGAACAGGCAGAGCAGGCGAACGTCGATATCGGCGGCGAGCCGGCGCCACGCCTTGTCGGATGGTGCCTTGCCCTTCGCCTGGGCGTTCCACCACGCCAAGTTCGTGTCGTGCCACTTCACGAGCGCGAGCAGCGGTGCGTCGGCCACGCCGCATTGCGCGAGTACCTCGAGCGACTTCTCGGGGCGCGCCGTGCCGGTGATCTTGCCGATGTCGTGGCAGCGGCCGAGGTCCTCGAGCAAGGCGACCTCGGTGTCGGTGCAGCCGTTCTGGCGTGCGAGCACGCCGGCGCGGTGGGAGACCGCCTCGGAGTGCGCGCGTGCGTTTGCCGCAGTGTGCCGGCGGGGGTTGAGGGTCACGTCCGCAAGCCGCGCGTAGGCGTCTGCGAACTGCGGATGGTCGAGGAGCGTGGGCATGCGATCAATCTAGGGCTGTGAGGACTAATCCAGAACTAGTATGATTGAATGACCTATAGCCATGAACTATGACCAGCTGTTCGCGTTCGTGACCTTCGCCGAGCAGCTCAACTTCACACGAGCGGCCGAGCGCCTCCACATCTCGCAGCCGGCGCTGCACGTCCAGGTGAGAAAGCTGGCCGAGGCGGTGGGCCGGCCGCTGTACCGCAAGGAGGGGAGGGCGCTGGTGCTGACACCCGAGGGTGAGCGGCTCGCGAGCTTCGGGCGCGAGGTCAACGAGCGTGGGCGCAGCGTCCTGGCCGAGGTGCGCGGCGGGCCGGCTGCCGGGCCGGTCGTGCTCGCGGCGGGATCGGGCGCGCTGCATTACCTGCTCGGTCCCGCCCTGCGGAAGTTCCCCAAGAAGACGTGGCCGCTGCGCGTGCTCGCGCTGTCGGGGCCCGAAGCGATCCGCGCGCTGCGGGAGGCGCGTGCACATGCGGCGGTCGTGGCCGGCGATGTCCCCGCCGATCTGACGGCGACGACCCTGCGCGAGGTGGGGCAGCACGTGATCGTGCCGGCGGTACACCGGCTCGCAGACCGCCGGTCCGTGAAGGCCGCCGATCTCGCCGGCGAGGACATCATCGTGGCGCCCAGCGGTGCGCCGCACCGGACGCTGATCGAGCACGCGTTGACCGGCGTTGCGTGGACACCTGCCGTCGAGGTCACCGGCTGGGAGCTGATGCTCGAGCTCGCGCGCGACGGGCTCGGCATCGCGATCGTGAACGACTTCTGCCCGGCGCCGCGCGGGACGGTCGCAGTCCCACTGCGCGGGGCTGCCACGGTCACGTTCCGCTGGCTCGAACGCACCGGCTTCAGCGCCACCGGCACGGAGACGCTGCGCCGGCTCGTTGCGGACACCGTTTTCGGGTAATGTGCCGCTTCTCGCATGGTTGCACCGCCTCCCACTCCGCGCAATTACGCTGTCGATGTCGCGCGCGTCAGTGCGTCGTTCCAGGAGCTGGCGCGCCAGATGAACGCCCAGTTCCTCGACAAGCAGGAGATCATCCGCTTGATGACGATCTCGGCGATCGCTGGCGAGCACCTCGTCATCGTCGGTCCGCCGGGTACGGCGAAGTCCGCGATGATCGACATGTTCTCGAAGCTCATCGACGCGAAGTACTTCGAGTACTTGCTCACGCGCTTCACCGAGCCGAACGAGCTGTTCGGCCCCGTCGACATTGTCGCGTTCCGCGAAGGCCGCTATACGCGCCGCATCGAGAACATGTTGCCGACGGCGGAGATCGTCTTCCTCGACGAGATCTTCAAGTCGAACTCCGCGATCTTGAACTCGCTGCTGCATGTCATCAACGAGCGCAAGTTCCAGAACGGCCCCGAGGTCATCCAGGTGCCGCTGATCTCGCTGTTCGCCGCCTCGAACGAGGTGCCAAACGACGAGAACCTCGCCGCGATGTTCGACCGCTTCCTCGTGCGCGTGCTGTCCGACAACCTCGACAGCTATCACTTCCACGAGCTGATGAAGAAGGGCGTGTCGCTCGAGCTCCGCAAGATGACCGGGCGCGGCGTCGATGCGGCTGGCAAGCCGATGGCGCCGATCACACCGATCACCAGCTCCCGCGAGCTGCGGGCACTCCAGCAGAACTTCGACAAGTTCATGGTGTTCCCCGAGGAGTTCCTGACCAAGTACAAGGGACTCATCTTCCAGATCCGCAGCGAGGGCATCAGCGTGTCCGATCGCCGCGCGGTGAAGCTGCTCAAGCTGTTCGCAGGCAGCGCCGTGTTCGACGGCCGCACGCGCGTGCACGACGGCGACTTCTTCGTGCTGCGCCACATCTGGAACAACCTCGACCAGGTCGAGCTGCTCGAAGAGATCATCAACCCGGTGGTCGACTCGTACTACCGCGAGCATCCAGATGAGCGCCGCTTCATCGGCCCGTCGGCGAGCCTCGACGATCTGCTCACCGAGCTCGGCCTCATCCGCGAGCTGCTCACGTCGGGCACCGAGCTCTCGGACATCCAGCTGTTCAGCCAGCTCAAGAACCTCAACGAGATCAAGGTCGCGCTCGCGTCGCTGCCGGGCGACGCAGCCGCGCGCATGATCCGCGAGGTCGATCAGCTACTCGAGACCGTGTTCGCGTCGTCGAAGTTTGGTCTCTAGTCGTAACGCGACTACATCTTCGGGGTGATCGTGACGACCACGGGCCGATGGTCCGACTCGCCGGCATCGATGACCTCGGCGTCGCTCGCGGCGAGCTTGCCGTCGATCATCACGTGATCGATATCGAGCTTGAGCATGTCCGACGTGCCGTTCTTCGTGGTCATCCGGTAGCGCCACGTGGTGGGGCCCGTGGTCGGCACGCGCGACAGCTTGTGCTGCTCGAGGAACGCGAGCGCGGTGCCCGTCGGGTCCTCGTTGAAGTCGCCGGCGATCACGGTCATCACGTCGGGCGCGAGCTGCTTCCAGTACGCCTCGATCTCGCGGCGGCGCAGCGGCGGTGTGGTCATGAAGCCCTTGATCCAGCTGCCGCCGTCGATCGCCGGACGCAGGTGCACGTTCAGGATCTGCAGCGAACCGAACGAGGTATCGACCACGAGGCGCTGCGCGGGGAACCAGCCGGTCAGTGGCGACGCCAACACTTCCTCGCTGACGATCTTGTGCTTCGACAGCACGGCTAGCCCACCGGCGGCGCGGGTGTGGATGCGGTAGGCCTGGTGTGGGTACTGGGACGTCAGCTTCTTCGTCAGCTGCCGCTCCCAGTCCGCCGTGATCTCCTGGAGCAGCACGACGTCGGCGTCGGCCTTCACGATGGTGTCGAGCGCGGCATCGCGATCCGGGTTGGCGTAGTTGACGTTGAACGTCATCAGCCGGAGCAGCAATGGGAGCAGCACGAACGTCATGTATGACCGAGATCCACGACGGCAGCACTCGGTGGACTTCGGAGCTGGGCAGCCGTGGTAGTTTCCGTCGGTGCCGATTCCGGCGGAACGCAGACGGAGCTACCTCGCCAGGCAGGTCTCCACCATCGCGCTGAGTCACGTGCAGACCGACACGCCCATGGCGCTGGTCCGGGCCTGCGCGTGGTCCAACTCGCTGTCGCGCATGGGCGTGCACCTGCCGCTGTTTCTCATCCACGACATCGGCGTGATGCTGTCGATGACGCGCGGCGCTGGCGGGTATGTTCTGCGCCCACGCGAGAGCCAGCTCGCCCGCATCCAGATGCCGGCCGCGGCCAAGGCCCAGCTCGATCAGTACAAGCGGCTTCTCGAGAACATCGCAGCCTCCGAGGTCACCGAGCGCCTCGCGGGCCTGCGCCTGCGCGACGAGATGGTCGCCGTGCTGCTGTCGCGCATCCTCGGCGACACCTACAACCGCTGGCGCGATCGCAGCAAGAGCGCGGGCGTCGAAGCGCTGCCGCTGGACCTCGGCATCCTCGGGGAGATCGACTTTGCCGATCACTTCCGCGACTACGATCCGCGCGGCCTGTGGGGCTTCCTCGAGCACCTGGTCACGCAGTCGATGCACATCTACACGCAGGTCGAGCTGATCGACCTCGATACCGTGCGCCTGCTCGGCCTGTTCAAGGAAGACAACGCCTCGGGCAGCGAGGCGCTCGGCGGCGCGGTCGACCTGGTCGATCTGTTCTCGGCGCTCGGCTCGCCCGAGGCGAACGACGTCGCAAACTTCTCGCTCGACCTGCTGCCCAGCGTGCTCGAGACCCGCCGCTCGACGGGCGCGCAGACGTTCGCCGTCGACGGCTACGCGTCGATCGAGCGCAAGGGCAACGTCGACTCGCTCGTATTGTCCGAGCTCGCCTACGACACCGAGATCTTCGAGCAGAAGGTCGTCGATCAGGAGCTGCTCTACTACGGTCGCGACAAGCAGCGCGAGGACGAGCGCCGGCTGCAGTACCTACTGATCGACGCGTCGGCATCGATGCGCGGCCAGCGCCAGGTGTTCGCGCGCGGCCTCGCGCTCGCGCTGATCAAGAAGCTCACGCTCGAAGGCGACGAGATCTGGGTGCGCTTCTTTGACTCGCGGCTGCACGAGACGATCAAGATCGGCCGCTCCGGGCAGGTGCCCGTTCCGTACCTGCTGTCGTTCCGCAGCGAGCGCGGCCGTAACTACTCCAAGGTATTTCGCCAGCTCCTCGTCGAGACCACGCGCCTGCGCCGCGAGCAGAAGCGCCGCGTCGTGATGTACGTGATCACGCACGGCCAGTGCCACATCGAGCCCGAGCTCGTGACCGCGCTCAAGCAGCAGGCGTTCCTCTACGGCATCGTGTGTCTGCCGTCGTCGGACCAGCTACCCGAGTTCGTGCCGCTGCTCGACCGCTCGCAGGTCGTGACCGCCGAGGTGCTCACCTCGCGCGCCGAGCGGCAGCGTCGAGCGCTCGATATCGTCGGTGATGCGACCCGCGTGCCGAAGGGTGCGGGCCCCACGGTCACGGCGCCGAGCTCGAGCATGCGCACGATCCCCGTGAGCAAGTAATGGCGCGTCGCACGTTCAACTCGATCGAGAGCACGGCCGATCAGGCCGAGGCGTTCGTCCAGCAGGGCAGGTGGGCCGAGGCCGAGCGCCACTACCGCGAGCTGATCGGCCAGACCCACGTCATCAACTACGAGTACGACGATTGGTTGCGCCGCCTCGGCGAGATCTATCGCCAGCTCGGGCGCGTCCGCGAGGCCGCGTTCGTCTATCTCTACCTGCACTACTTCGATATGGCGCGCGGCCAGCTCGCCGCGCCCGAGTACGTGTCGCTGCGTGCGCGACTCGCCGAGATCGAGAAGAAGTGGAGCGAGGCAGCCACGCTGTATCAGCAGGCCAAGCTTCCGGTGCACGCGGCGGTCGCATTCGAGCGCGCCAAGCAGTACACCGACGCGACGCAGGCGTGGAAGTCGCTCGTCCACCACGTCGAGCTCACCCACCGCCCGTACGAGGCGGCGCTCGTCCACTTCAACTACGGGCTCGCAGCGGTGCGCCACGAGGCGACCTCGGGCGAAGCGCGTCGTGCGCTGATCGAGAGCCAGCGCAAGCTCGAGCAGGTCGCCGACGACTTCGAGCAGATCGGCGAGCTCGAGCGCGCCTTCGACTGCTTCCAGATCCTGCTCAAGCTCGGCAAGGAATCGTCGCAGTTCGAGAACCTCGCCGAGGGCTACGTCAACTGCATCCGCGTGCTGCGCGACGACAACCTCAAGTTCTACGTCCTGCAGTATTACGAGGACTTCATCAAGCTCGCGCTCGAGCGCAACGAGCTGCACGCTGCCGCGACGCTGTATCAGGAAGCGGCCGCCTTTGCCGCGCGCGCCGGTCTGCCGTACGACCGGCACTACCAGCACAAGAGCGCGATGACGTGGATGAAGTGCGCCGAGAAGTTCATCGAGGCGGGCGTGCCGGTGCAGATGGTCGAGAACGCGCTACTCGCCGCGGCATCGCAACACTCCGCCGTCGGTGATTACCCCGCCGTGCGCGAGTGCTTCGATCGCCTCGCCGGTCTCGAGCTTCCCGATCGCGCCCGCAAGCGCTTCGCGGCGATCGCGCTGCGCTACAAGGGCCTCGCCGCGCCGCCGGTCGAGCTCCCCGGCCTGCCGGATTATCTCAAGCAGCAGCACGCATACGCAGACATCTGGTTCGTCGATCTCCTCGAGTGGGAGATGGCGGGCGATGCGTTCGCGGTGGCCGCGTCGATCGTCGGCGACGTGCGCTATCCCAACGGCATCCGTCGCCGCGCGCTCGTGGTGCTGCTCACGCTCGCCGATGCGCAGGCGCGCAACGCGGCCGACGAACCCGAGACGCTCGAGAACGTCGCGACGCTGCTCGGCGAGCTGCAGAGCTATGCCGCGCTCTCGCCGCTCGAGAAGCTGTTCTCGTCGGGCGACGCGAAGATCCGAAACGCCGCCGTGCGTGCGCTGCGCTTCCTCTACTTCAAGCGGTCGTTCGTGATCGTGCGCAAGGCGCTGCAGGATCCCGACGCGCAGGTGCGCGAGGCCGCGCTCGTCGCGATCGGTGGGCTTCACTTCCCGCACGCGTTCAATCCGCTTGCGCGCCTGTACCGCGAGAGCACCGACCCGCGCGTGCGCGCCGCGGCCCTGCAGTCGATCGGCAAGATCACCACG
>JBBQFU010000089.1:0-30678 GCA_038322185.1 Haliangiales bacterium | reverse complement strand
TTGCAGCCGGTCACCACGCCACGCGACCACCGCGTGCCGATCATGCTGCCCAGGGACGGCCACTGCGCGGCGAGCCGGTCGAGGAGCCCGTGGTCGCCCGCGTTGTCGATGTGCCACGGATCGCGCGTCCACCGGCTGCGACTGATCAGCGTGCCCGGTGCAGCGAGCGCCTCGCGTACGCTCATCGGCTGCGTCACGCGAGAGGCGCGAATGGGTGCATCACTACCTGCGGACGTGCCCCACACGATGCACGGGAACGCATCGGCATCGCTGAACAGCGGCAGCGCGCGCGCGAAATCGACGAGTCCCTCGACGCTGCGCGCGTTGGCGATCAGCTCACGCAGCGGGCGGCCATACGCGGCCGACATCCACTTGTTCGGGACGATCAGGCAGAACCGATCGGCGATGCGGTGCGCGAGCTCGATGAAGTAGACGTAGAGATCAGCGACGCCGTCGTACGCGGTGAAGCCACGCAGCGCCGCCTTGTTCGCGAGCCGCTCCTGCCGCACGTAGGGCGGATTCCCGACGAGCGCATCGAAGCGCATGCCCCAGTCGATCGCGAGCGCATCGCCGGTGCGCAGGTGGGCACGCAGGGCAGGGACGGGCGAGCCGACGAACGCTTCGACCGCTGCGCGCGCGTGCGCGACTGCGCCAGGATCGATGTCGACACCGTGGATGCAGTGCTCGGCGACGCGACGACGTGCGTCGCGACCACCGCCGAGCGCTTCGGCAAGCACGCGCACGATCTCGACCAGAAACGCGCCTTCGCCAATCGCGGGATCGCAGATGCGCAGCGCGAGCACGTCGGACGTGCGCTCGAGGAGAGGAGCCAGCGCGAGGCGGACCATCGGCTCGCTGACGTCGCGCGGCGTGTACACCACACCGAGGTCGCGTCGCGCGCGCGTCACCGCCATCACCGAGGACGATACCGTATGATTCGTGTCATGCGGCCTTTGCTCGCGCTGGTGGTGATCTCGTCATGCTGTCCGCCGATGCAGGAGGCCACGACCACGCCGGTCAAGGTGACGGTCGCGCCGCCCGTGGTGAAGCCGGTCCCGGTCCCGGTCGCGCCGCCGGTGCCGGTGGGACCACCGATCGCGCGGACGGTCGACACCGTCGACCCGCAGTTCGGGCTCGCGATCGCCGACCCGTACCGCTGGATGGAGGGGCTGGGCAACGCCGAGCACGACACCTGGTTGCGCGCGCACGGCGATCACGCGGCGAAGATCCTCGCGGCACTGCCGGGGCGCGCCAAGCTGTACGACCGGCTTCGCGAGCTCGGCCTTGGCGTGTCGGCAGTGTTCAACGTGCAGCTCGCGGGCAAGCGCACGTTTCACAACACGCTGCCGGCCGGCGCGCAGCGTCACAAGCTGGCAGTGCGTGAGGCCGATGGCTCGACACGGGTTCTGATCGATCCCGAGACGCTCGGTGACGGCACGGCGCTCAACGCGTGGACGCCGTCGCCCGACGGCACGTTGGTGTCTTACGTGATCTCGCCTGGTGGTGGTGAGCGCGGCGAGCTGCACATCCTCGACGTAGCAACCGGCAAGGAGCTCGCCGACGTGATCCCGCGGATCTGGGGCGAGGGGGCGGCGAGGTGGATCGACAGCAAGCGATTCTTCTACTCGCAGCTCGCACTGCCGCAAGCCGGGGTCGATCCGATGGTGAACATGATCGAGCGGCTGCACGTGATCGGCCAACCCGTCGACACGGACATCGTGGTGCTCGGTCGCGAGGCGACGACGACGTGGAAGCTCGCGACCGAGGAGTGGCCGGGGGTGCGCGTGCCTCGCGGCTCGAAGTGGATGATGGCGAGCGCCGGTGGAGCGCGCGCCGACATGCGCGTTGCCGTCGCGAAGCTGAGCGAGCTCGACAGCACCGGTGCGAGCAAGACGCCGTGGCGCGACGTGGCCGGCTACGCCGACGGGATCGAGGGCGCGATGATCCACGGCGAGCGCCTCTACATGGTCACGAGCAAGGGCGCGCCGAACCGCCGCATCATCTCGGTGCCGCTCGCCAGGCCCGATCTCGCGAAGGCGCGCGTCGAGATCGCCGAGGAGGCGGACACGCCGATCGACTGGTTCTATGGTGCGCGCGACGCGCTCTACGTCGTGCACATGGACAAGGGACTCGCGCGGCTGTCGCGCTGGCCGTGGCGCGGCAAGCTCGAGCGCATCGCGCTACCGTCGCCGGGCTGGATCCCCGATGTCGCGACCGAGCACGATCAGGACGGAATCACGTTCCAGATCGAGACCTGGCTGCGCACCGGCAGCTACTTCCGCTACGACCCGAAGACCAAGAAGGTCACGCCGACCGGGCTCGCGTCGACGACCACGCTCGATCCGGCGCTGTTCGTCGCCGAGCAAGTCGAAGCCAAGAGCCTGGACGGCACGATGGTGCCGCTCTCGATCCTGTCGCGCGTCGATCGTAAGGCGGGCGCACCGCAACCGACGATCCTGTTCGGCTATGCGGGCTACGGCGTGTCGCAGCTGCCGGGCTTCGGTTCGTCGCGCATGACGTGGGTCGACCAGGGCGGCGTGTACGCGATCTGTCACGCGCGCGGTGGCGGCGAGAAGGGACGGAGCTGGCAAGACGGTGGCTCCCGCGACAAGAAGCTGGCTGGTGTGCAGGACTTCATCGCGTGCGCCGAGCATCTCGTCGCCACTGGCTACACCTCGGCTGCCAAGCTCGGCGCCGTCGGGATCAGCATGGGCGGCGTGCTCGTCGGGCGCGCGATCACCGAGCGACCGGATCTGTTCGCCGCGGCGTGGCTCGGCGCGCCGATCGTGAACCCGTTGCGCATCCTCGCCGCCGAGAATGGCGCGAACCAGAAAGGTGAGCTCGGCGATCCCGAGACCGAGGCTGGCTACCGCGCGCTCGCCGCGATGGATCCGGTCGCGGCCGTCAAGCCGAACGTGGCCTACCCGGGCGTGTTGTTCACCCTCGGTCTCAACGACCATCGCGTCGCGCCGTGGATGGCAAGCAAGATGGCCTCGCGCCTGCTGACCTCGACCACGAGCAAGCGACCGATCTTGCTACGCGTCGACGGTGCGGCAGGTCACGGGGTGGGCAACACCCGCGATCAGGTGTTTGCCGAGCGCGCTGACGTTTATGCGTTCTTCCTCGCTCAGTTTGGTGAGCCGCTCTAAGATGGCCCCCATGCGCTGGCTGTGGCTCATCTGGGTGTTGCTCGTCGGTGCGGTCGCGCCGGCCAGCGCCGGAACCATGACGACCACGATGCCGACCACCGCGTTCGGCAGCGCGCATGTCGGTGTCGCGGCGCCCACGCAAACGCTCACGATCAACAACACCGCCGCGACCGGGGGACCGATGGCGTTCACGGTGGCCAGCGCTCTCGCCGACTACGTCGCGAACCCGGCGTCCGGCTCGGTCGCCGCCGGTGGCTCGCAGCAGATCACGGTCACGTTCACGCCGACCGCGCGTGGAGCGCGTAACGCGACGCTGACCGTCTCGACACCCGACGATGCGGGTAATCCCAGTGACGCATTCGCGCTGACCGGCACCGGCACGTCCGGGAACCTGACCGTGGCGTGGACCGGCTCGCCGGGCGCCCTCAACTTCGCGAGCGCGGCTGTCACTGGCGGCACGACGACGCGCACGATCACGGTGTCGAACCCGGCGCCCGCCAACGAGGCGCTGACGTTCTCGCTCTCGATCACCGCCGGTGGCACCGACTACAGCGTGCCGTCGACGGTCAACGTCAGCGTTCCGGTCGACTCGAGTGTGCAGATCATCGTGACGTTCAATCCGACCACCGCGGGCACTCGCACCGGCACCGCCACGATCACGGCCAACGACGCGTTCAACGCATCGGACACGGTCAGCCTCACCGGTGTCGGCGGCGCGGTGTTCACGGCGTCACCGACGTCGATCGACTTCGGCAACACGGTCCTCGTCGGGGCGTTCGCAGAACAGACGCTCATGATCACGAACACCGGCAGCGACCCCGCCGAAGTGCTCACGGTCACGAGTGGAAACTCGGTGTTCACGGTCACGCCCGTCGGTGGCGCACTGCCGCGCACCCTCGCACCGACCCAGTCACTCGAGGTCACCGTGCGATTCACGCCGGTGACCGGTGAGATCGTCACGTCGAATCTGTCGGTCACCACCAACGGAACGCCGGCCGCATTCCAGGTGCCGGTGTCCGGCGACGGCCTGTACAAGGCGGTGACGATCGCCGCGATGAACGAGGCCGATCTGATGATCGATCTCGGGAACCGTCGCGTTGGCGTGCTGTTCGCGCAGGTCATCACCGTCACGAACACGGGCGAGACCGCACAGACGCTCGCGCTACCGACCTCGAACGCGGCACAGTGCACGATCGTGCCGACCTCGCCCGTCGCGCTACCCACGCTGCTCGATCCCCTGGAAGCTGCGACGTTCGAGATCCGGGTCACCCCGTCGGCCGTCGGCATCGGGACCTGCACGGTCACTGTCACGACCGATATCCCGACGACAGACACGGTGCTGATCGACTGGCAGGGCATCGCGCCCGAGGTGATGCTGGCGACGCCGGTGAACGCCACGATCAACTTTGGCGTGATCGACGTCGATGCGACGCAGACGATCCGGACCGTGGTGCTCAACAACACCGGTGGTGCGCCGCTCGCGATCGGCCCGTGTACGGTCACCGGCAGTGCGCGCTTCTCGGTCGTCACGAGCTGCGCGAACCTCGAGGTCGCGCCCAATGCGAGCGCCACGCTGATGGTTGCGTTCGATCCGATGCTCGAGGCGGCCGAAGCCGGCACGCTGACGATCGGTGTCGATGCGCTGTCGACCTCGCAGATCGCGATCGCGCTGTCGGGTATCGGAGCCGATCAGCGGCTCGATCTGTCAGCTCTCGCGGTCTCGTTCCCCGACACCAATGTCAGCACGACCGATGCACCGATCGAGTACATCGACATCCACAACCCGGTGAACCCGGTCACGGGCATCGCCGAGACGCTCCACATCTCGGCCGCGACCACGGACAACGAGGTGTTCGTCCTCGCAAACGAGGGACCGTTCACGGTCGAGGGCGACACGATGATCCGGATCGCGATCACGTTCCGTCCCGAGATGGCCGGCGTCTTCGACGGCACGCTCACGATCCTCAGTGATGCGTCGGGTCGCCCGATGGCCGAGATCGCGCTGCACGGCCGTGGCATCGTCGCGGGCGGCGAGGAAGGCGGCGGCTGCTGCCAGTCGGGCGGGCGATCGAACGGATGGCTCGCGTTGCTCCTGCTCGTGATGATGCGCCGCCGGCGACGGTGACGGTCAATCGAGCGACCCCGTCACAGCGCCCGGATGGAGACTGGCGCCCGTGGCAAGGCGCGAAGCCAAGGACCTCCGACACCGACCTGGAAACGAGCAAGCGCGCGATCTTGGCCGATCCGAATATCCGGTACGAGGATTGCGTTAAGCCATCAACGTGCGCCTCGCCGTTGTGTTCGCGACTCTCGTCGGCCTCACCGGGCTCGCTGCGGCGTGTCCCCCGGCCGACGCCTGTCTGGCGAAGTTGCGAGCGCGCCTGCACGAGCCGTTGAAGCCGGTCGAGACCGAGACCGCGACGCCGGCGCACGCCCCGGTGACCCGGGCGCTGCTGCTCCCGGGCTCTCGCCGCCGCATGGCGGATGATGCGGTCGAGATGCCGTGGATCTGGAGGGCGCTGCGCGAGCAGGTCTACTCGAACCTGCCGACGTATCGCGATCGCAACGCGCTCACGGTGACGCTGTCGCCGGTGGTCGTGACCAGCCCGACGGACACGATCCCGGGACTTGGCATCGCTGGCGCGTTCTGAGCATCCCGTCGCGGACGAACGGCGGCACCTGCACGAGCGCCAGCTCGGCTCGTAGCTGCGCGGTCGACACCGGAACCGCGGCGACCATGCCGGGGAGCGTGTAGCTCGTCGTGATCGAGGCAGCGCAGCTGGTGTCGTGCGGAGTCGTGGGATCGGTGAGGAACGCCTGGAGGTTCGCGGTGCCGCACGCACTCTGCAGCGTGGCGCCATGGCCGGAGTTCTCGTGCGTCACGTGCACCGAGTTGGACAGCGTCGCCGCGGCGATCGTGCCGAAGCTCGGCGGTGTGATCGGATCGAGGCGACCGCTCGACACCAGGGTGCGCACGCTCGAGGTGACCGGCTGCTCGAGCGAGGCCTGCATGTCGCCGCGCGGCCAGCCCAGGCAACGTTCGGCGAGGCTGAAGTAGCTGCCGCCGAACATGTCGACAAACTCGTCGGGAACGCCGGCGTTCGCGACGTCGAAGTCGTTCGGGTCGCCCGGGTTGTACATCTCGCCGCACACGACCGAGTAGTAGAGGCCCGTCGAGATGCGGCTGTCGCGATCGGCATCGAGGTAGTTCGCGAGCACGGTGTTCACGCGATCGGTGCGACGGATCGCCAGGTCGTTGATCACGAGTGGCAGCCACGTGAACGTGCTCTTCGAGTAGAGCAGGCGAAAGAAGATGTACGCGTAGCTGTAGCCGTCGAGCGGAACGTCGCCTTGCTGCTGCGTCGTGATCGTGACCGGTTCTTGGTTGAGCGCGTCGACGCCGGCGAGGAACTTCGAGACCAGATCACCGAACGTCGTGCCACACGCACCGGCATCGGCGCAGCTCGCGTTGAGCGCGGTGAGCGCGCCGTAGAACGACTTGGGGATTGCCGCGGGCCACACGGTCTGCGACGGCACGAGGCCCTCGACCACCGCGGCGCGGACCTTGTCGCCGTGACGACGCAAGACTTCCAGACCGAGCCGCGAGCCATACGAGATGCCGTAGACGTTGAGCATGTCGAGGCCGAGCGTGGCGCGAAGGTCGTCGACGTCATCAGCGTTGTAGGCCGTGTTGTACGCGGTCAGATCCGCGACGCCCTCGAAGTCTCCGCAGTCCGCTTGCTGGCACGCGAGATACGGTACCGAGCGCGCCGTCCCGCGCTGGCCGATCACGAGAAAGTCGCCGTCGACGAGCAGGCCGTCGAGGAACGAGTTGCCGAGGTACGCGGCGTAGTCGAGGATGCCCTGACCGTCGCCGCCGGGACCGCCGTCGAGATAGATCGTCCCGCGGTTCGTGGTCGCCGTGCTCTTGAAGCGGATGTAGTGCACGCGGATGCGCCCGACGTGGGCGCCGCGATTCTCCTCGACCACGAGATCGCCGCACGCATAGCCGACGCCCTCGACGAGCCCGAGGCTCTGCGACACCTCGAAGCGGCACGGCTCGGGCTCGACGCGCGGCACCGCACCGAAGTCCGCATCGGGTGGCGGGCGCGTGTCACGCGGAACGCGCGCATCGGGTCTGGCGCCGCTGTCGTCACCGCAGGCCGTGATCGCCAGACAGGCGAGGACGAGATGCGGCGCGCGGTGGAACATGGGCGCTACCAGCGTCGCATGCCGTTGCGCCGGGGGCACCGGGAGCCGCTGGCAGGTCCTGGAATCTGGCGACGCCGGGTAAGCAGCGCCAGCGTGACGCGCGTTACTTCTTCTTCTTCTTGTCGGTGTCGCCGCCGCCGATGCGAATCGTGACGGAGCTCTTGTTGTACCCGCCCGGATCGGTCACCTGCACGTGCGGATCCTTCTTGCTGTAGACCCAGGTCTTCTCGCCGCCGACGCTGCCGAACGGGACCTCCTCCTTCGGCTCGCCCCACTTGGCCTTGATCACCTTCATGATCTCGGCGAGGCCCTCGGGCGACTTGAACGGGATCGAGAACGCGAGGCTCTTGACCTTGTCGTTCATCGGATACGGCGACAGCGTGATGCCGCTGCCGAACTCCCACTCGGTCGACGGCAGACCGAGGTGGCCCGTCTTGGTCACGAGGTTGGGGTAGAGCGCCTTGAGCTCGTCGGGCGTCTTGCCCTCGAACGGCTTGTCGAGGATCGCGATCTGCGGGCCGTCGCCGAGGAGCTTCGTCAGCGGCGTGTACGGCTCGAAGCGGAGGTCGACCTCGTTGTTCTTCGGATCAGACATCGCGGCGCGCACGCCGGTCTCCGGGTTGAACCACACCGTGATCGGCGTGCCACCGCGGTCGGTCTTCGTGCCCGGGCCCCATGCCTCGGTGACGAGCGCCGCCTTGTCGGCAGGGATCTGGACGATCGGCTCGATGTTCTCGAGACCGTCTTGCACCGCGTAGTCGACGCCTTCCACGTCGCCCGACTGCGTGCCGACACCGATCTTCACATCGGTGAGCTTCTCGGCCTCTTCCTTCTTCATGCCGGGGACGAGCTTCGCGAGCTTGCCCGGAGGCGCGACCGTCTTGCCAAACCAAGCAGCGGTCAGCGGTGCCTTCTTGTCCTCGACAGGCTCCGTCTTCTTCGACTCGGAGGTCTTTGCAGACGACTTGTCATCGGACTTCGAGCACGCGCCAGTCAGCGCCAGCGCGAGCATGGGAACGAGAACGAATGAAACGCGATGCATGCGCGCGAGCCTACCCCGGCTTGCGGCATCGACCGGCGCGCGGCTCAGCGATTCGACGAGTCGGGAACCAGCGGGGCATCCCAGGACGCGAAGACGATGCGGTCATCGTCCTCGGTCGGTGTGCTCGGTGGAGGCGTCGTCGGGGTCGACGGGCGGCGGTTGTTCTCGCGCTCGGCTTGGTGTCGGTCGGCAGCCATGCAGACGACATCGGCCACTCTCAGCTCAGATGTAGCCCTCTGGCAGGAAAATAATCACCGTGGCGGGTTTAGTACTCGGCGATGAAGGTGCCGGGCACCGTGCGGACGCCGCCGCCGATGTCGACCTGCACGTCCCACGCGCCGTCGACGATCCGCTCGGCGACGCCGTTGCGGTTGTCGTCGACGAGGCGGCCGGTGCCGCGGGCGAAAGTGAATGCGTCGAGCTTGAAGCCGGGCATGTGGGCCGCGAGCTCGTCGACGAGTGCGTCCATGCCGGCCTCGCAGATCGCCTGGACTTCGGTCGCGTGCCCGACGCACACGCCGCTGTAGCACCTGGTCGCGACGGTCTGCGCGACGCTGCGGCAATCGATCCCACCGACGAGCGCGGCACCGAGATCACCGCCGAACAGCGACTCGGTCGCGAGGTTGATGCCCTGCCATGCGTGCGATCCGAACGCGAGGCTGAAGCGCTGCTCGCCAAGCGTGAGCGATCCGAGCTCGGCCACGGTGCCGGTGGTGCTCTGCATCAGTGTGTCGGCCTTGAGGCCGCCGACGGGAACGATGATGTCGACGCCGAGCGGCCGGAAGTTGAGGCCGGTCAGCGTGTGCGTGACGCCGGTCGGCGCGATCGTGAGCGAGCTCTCGATCGTGAACTGCGTCAGCACGGTCTCGGTGATCGTGGCGACGTCACCGGCGAACTGGCGCAGCGTCTTGCCGCCGATGCGCGCCTTGTCGATCTCGGTGTTGATCCAGCCTTCGAGGCGATCCTTCAGGCTCTGCGACAACACGCCGTAGAGCGCCTGCACTTGCGAACCACCCTGCGTGAGCAGCGCGCGCGCCGGATTCTGCGCGACCGCGCGGAGGTCGGCGAGCGCTGCATCGACCTGCGACGCCGGGAAGCCGACCTGCAACCGCGACACGACCGAGTAGGAGTCGTCCTCCGGGATCGGGCTTTCCGGGGTGCCGAGGGTCTCGTCCCAGGCGGCCTCGGTGGGTTCCTCGGCCACGCACGCGGTGAGGGTCGCGAGCGCGGCGAGGAGGAGAGGCTTCATTGGGCTGTCCTTGGAGCAAGTGTCTGGCCAGAGCTAACCGGCTAGAACTCCATAGGTTGCACCTCGTCCCCCAGTGGTGGCGACGCACCAGGCAGTGCCCACGACTGGCCACTCAGGGCTGGAGCATCGACCGCGCGTGGTCGAGCGCGAACTTGCTGTCGTGCTCGAGAGCCCATGCGGCGCCGAGCACGGGCATCGCGGCCCAGCGCTCCATCGCATGATCGACGAGCGTGTCGCTGGTGCGGGCGCCAAGGGCGGTCATGCGCGCGACGAGATCGCTGAGCGCGGGCCGGCCGAAGCAGCCACCGAACATCGCGAGGTCGACGCTCGGATCGGTGACCTCGGCTTCGGTCCAGTCGAGCACGCCGGTGAGCACGCCGTTGGTCATCAGCATGTGACCCGGGTGCAGATCGCCGTGCACGAGCGAGGTGTGATCAGGCCACGTCGAGCCGGCGAGCCACCGCTCCCAGCGATCGAGCGCAGCTTGCCGTGGCTGCAACGCGTCTCGCGTGCGAGCGATCGCATCACGGACGCGGGCCTTCGAGTCGTCGATCGAACGGCGCTTGATGTCCGCGCCCGTGGTGTCGAGCTTCTGCATCGCGGTGAACACACGCGCCATCGAGTCGAGAAACGCGGCCGGATCGATCTGGTTCCACACCGGTGCACCGGTATCGAGCGTCACGGCAGGTGTGCCGTCGAGCCGCGGATACGCGATCAGCTCGTCGCTGTGAATGCGCCAGCTCGGAACCGCGACGCCGAGCGATCCGCGACGAGCGACAGCACGCGAGCCTCGTGGCGCGCTGACGCTGCAACGTCGGGCCGGCGCGGCGTGCGCACGATCCAGCGGGTCCCGGCTGCATCGCGTGCATGCGCGACGAGGAAGTCGAGGCCCATCGTGTCGAGCGTCGCGCCGTCGGCGACCAGCTCGAGGCCATGGCGGTGGGCGAGTGCGAGGAGCTCGGGGAGCGTCGACACGGTTGTAGCTACTTGCAGGTCGCGGGAACGGTCTTCTTGTCGGTCTCGAGCATCGTGACGCGCATCTTCATGTCGGTGTCGCACTCGCCGTCCTTCCACATCGCGGGGCCCGAGCACTTGCCGTTGTAGTCCTCGGGGCTCTTCGCGCCGTCGGCCTTGGCGAGATCCTCGCAACACGCGAGCGCCTTCTTGCAGGTCGCGCTCATCTCGTTGTAGTTGGCGGGCGTCCACGCGAGGCCCGAGCTCGAGCCCTTGGCGTCGTCCTTCTTGCCGCCGCAGGCGGTGGCAGCGAGAGCAGCGGAGAGCAGCAGTGCGAAGCGGATGGTCGTCATGCGGGGGAGGTTACGCCGAGATCCGCGAATACTGCATCGCGTACGGTCAACCAATCCGCGACGTGCGTGGCGAACCCGGGAGCGGGCTGCTTCTGCGCCCCGAACAGGTACAGGTGAGGCACGACTCCGACGAGCGCGGCGAGCACGTCACTGCGATCGTCGATGAAGTGCGACAGGCCGAGCTCGACCGCATGGATCCGCTTCTCGGGCCGGCGGCGGCAGAAGCGCACGGCACCGGCGGGCAGGCCGACGCGCTCGAAGAAGCGGTGATGCGCGAGCCAGCGACGAGACAGCGCCTCGACGCGTGCGCCGGCCTTCGACACCAGCCACACGCGGCCGGCGAACGCACGCACGAGCTGCGGCACGACATCCCAGACGTAGGGGGATGCGGGCAGCGCGAGGGCGCGTTGCTCGGGGAGATCGAGGAAGGACGTGTCGGGACGGGCGTCGTCGTCGCTGGGGCACATCAGCACGCGGCCGATGTCGATGCCGAGAGAGTGGGTTGCAGTGTTCATGCGGCAACCCTAGCGGCGCGAGGGCTGCAGCAGAACTATCGGTTGCCTATCCGCTATAGCGAAGCGTTATGACTCGTCGCGCGTGAACAGGTACGCCCACGCGATCAGCACGAGCTGCAGCGGCAGCCGGGCCCACAGTGCCCACGTCGGGACGCTGCTGTCTCCCAGAGGGAGCTGGTTGACCGCCATGTTGATGTTCGCCGGGAACACGGCGACGAGCAGCGCGATCAGGCCCCACGCCGCGAGCTTGCGCGTGTGGCGGTGGAGCAGCCCGAGCCCGACGACGATCTCGGCGACGCCGGAGATGTAGACGAGCGCGAGCGGTGCCGGCAGCACATCCGGCATCATCCCGACGTAGGTGGCGGGCGACACGAAGTGATTGATGCCCGCGAGCGTCATCAGTCCGGCGAGCAGCCATCGCAACACGCGCTTCCACATCGACCTCACACTACTTCCTTGGAGCGACGCCGGGGTGATACGAATGGTGGGTGCGTAGCATCGCGGCGCTGCTGGTGATCGCGGGCTGCATGACGCCGGTCATGAAGTTCGGCGAGGGCAAGACCGCCAAGCAGGCGCAACGCGACACGATGACGAGCTTTGGCCCGGCGCGCCTCGCGACCGGAGAGAAGTGGGCGGGCGAGGTCACGACGCGCAAGGTGCGGGTGTGGGCCGATAGTCAGTACCGCACGCAGAACGTCCACTGGCAGCAGTCGTTCGAGTCGCCACTCGAGCTCGCCAATCTCGTGATCGAGCCGTTCCTCGGGCTGCGCCTCCAGGCGGAATATCTGGAGTGGGACCGCAATGTGCCCGGCGCCACGCTGCGCGACGATATGACGGCGCTGCTCGAGCGTGATCCCGGCGACAACGTGTTCGCGGTCATCGGTCTCACCTCGTCGCTGTCGCTGGTGTCGGCAACGTTCGAGGAGCTCGGGCTCGCGATGATCGGCGGCCGGCACATGATGTTGCGCGGCTATGCGGATCTGCACGAGCGCAAGCTCTACGCGAACGCGTTCCCGGATCTGCGAGCCGACGAGCGCGAGCTTGCACTCGTGCACCTGCGCCACCACAAGACCGCGGTCGTCTTGCTCCACGAGCTCGGTCACGTGCTCGGTGTCGACCACGAGGCCGACAACGCGACGATCATGCATGCGGCGTATTCGAATCATGCGACGGCATTCAGTGCGTACGCGCGGGGCATCATGCTCGGCGCCACCGATCAGCGCCTGGGCCGCAAGACGATCTCGACGGACGTGAAGCCGACGACCGCCGCGGCCCCGGCACCGGCGCCACCGGTCGCGGCGACACCGGCAGTCGCGCGCGAACCGATCGTCATCCGGGTCACCAGGAGACGCGCGACGATCGTGGGTGGCAAGACGCTCAAGCCCGACCAGCTCGACGAGCTGCTGAAGGCGACATTCGCCGAGGCGCCCGCGACGAAGATCGTGATCAGTGAGGATCGCAACCTGCCCGCGGGTGTGGTCGGAGACCTGATCGATCGCGCGAAGGCGATCGGGTTCACGAAGATCGAGTTCGCCTGGTCAGGTCACTGAGCGAGCGCAGCACGTAGAGCATGCCACCGAGATCCTGGCCGTTGTCGACGCGGAGCACGGTCGCCTGCGCGCGCTCGACCGTAAAGCCGTGCGTGTCTGCCAGGCCGCGAATGTACGAGTCGGTGTGCGAGTAACGCAGCGTTGGCTGGAGCACGACGGCCTCGGTTTCGCTGCGCTCGACCGAGAACGCCAGCAGGCCACCTGGACGCAATGCGGTGGCGCAGGTGGCAAACGTTGCCTCGAGCACGCCGACATAGATGAAGACATCGGCGGCGACGATCAGGTCGACGTCTCGTGCGCGGGCGAGCGTTGCTGCAAGGTCCTCGACGTGAAGCTCGTCGTAGATCCCACGCTGGCGCGCCCGCGTGATCATGCGAGGTGACAGGTCGGAACCTACGAGCGTGCGCGCGTAAGGCCGGAGCTCCACGCCGGCGAGCCCGGTGCCGCAGCCGAGGTCGAGCACGTGCATGCTGCCATCGCTCGTGGTGCCGAGCTCGGCCACGAGGGCGGTGAGATCCTTCGGCACGCTGTAGTGGAGCTGCTCGACGAGGTGCTGATCGAACTTCGCGGCGTAGGTGTCAAACAGGTCCGCGATCAGCGCGGGTGGTGGCAGCTCGACGCGGGGATCGCGGGTTGCATCGTTCGCGTCACCCTCGGGTCGCGATCCGGTGAGGCCGGCGAGGAGAAACCGCGCGCTGGCCTGCGTGGGATCGCGACGCAGCACCCGGCGCAACAGGCCGATCGCCTCGCGTGGCCGGCGGTTCACGATGTGATGCTTGGCGAGTCGCTCGAGTGGAACGGTGCTGCTGTTATCGAGCTTGATCGCCGTCTCCATCGCCGTGACGGCCTGATCGTCGTGACCGGCGGCGGCATAGGCCGAACCGAGCGCGAGCTGCACCGGCGGAAACTGCGGCGCGACCTCGCGTGCGCGCTCGAGCAGATCGATCGCGCCGTCGATGTCTCCGCGGTCGATGAGCAGCATGCCGATCAGTGTCAGGACGCCGGGATGATCGGGCGCCTGCACGAGCGCCTCGCGATACAGCGTCTCGGCCTCGGCGAGCTCGCCCTGTTCGGCATGCTGTCTCGCCAGCTCGATCAGATCGTCCAGCGAGCGCTTGGTCTTCTTGCGCTTCAACCTGACTGATCTATCGCACTTACTGGCAGGAGTTGCTGCGATACTCGGTGCGTTGTCGTCACCGGAGACGCATGCACGCTGGGCGCTCGCCATGGCCGACCGCGCGAGCGCGTACTGGACCGACGAGCGAACCGCGCAGCTGCTGGGAGACAAGCAGCCGGTCATTCGTCCTCGCGAAGGCGCCGTCCTGCTGCGCGCCCTCGGCCTCATGCGTGACGACGCGTCGATGCCGCCCGACCAGGTCCGCAAGTATTTCCAGATCAACCACATGGTCGCGCTGCTCGGTCCGGCGTTGCGGGAGTTGCGCATGCGTCATCCGGTGATCCGGATCCTCGATGTGGGCTGCGGTCGCTCGTACCTGACGCTGCTGCTCGCATGGTGCGCGCGCAACGTCTGGCATCATCCAATCGAAGTCGTCGGCATCGATCGCAATCCCGATCTGATCGCGGAGTCGCGCCGCCGGACCGAGCTGGCCGAGCTCGCGGACATCGTGCGCTTCGAGGTCGCTGACGTGGCGACCGCGCCGCTCCACGACGTCAACGCGCTCGTCGCGCTTCATGCGTGCGACACGGCGACGTGCGAGGCGCTCGCGCTGGGCATCGACCTCGCCGTCGACGTGCTCGCCGTTGCCCCGTGTTGCCAGGCCGAGCTCGCGCGCGGTTGGGCGGCGCTCGCCGACGAGGGCGCAACCGGTCCGTTCGCCGCGATCTGGAATGCGCCGCACGTGCGTCGCGAGACTGCCGCTGACATCACCGATGCGATGCGCGTCGAGCTGCTGCGCGCGGCGGGCTACGACGTGCTCGCGATGGAGTTCGTGCCCGCCGAGCACACGCGCAAGAACACGCTGATCCGAGCGATTCGCCGCGGTGCGCCCGAGCCGTCGGCGCGTACCGCCTACGAGGCTCTGCGCGACGCGACCGGCGGCGTCGATATACACCTTGCGCGCAAATTCGCCTGACGCGGGCGCCGGGCTTCGAGGTACAAGCAGACCTACGCATGCGTACCTTCATTTGCATCGTGCTGGCTCTCGCGGCTTGCAGCAGCGACTCGTCCAATGGCGGCGGCGACGCCGGAGTCACCGACGACAGCGGCAACAACATCCCGGCGTCCTGCGGCAACGGCACCGTCGACGACGCGCGCGAAGAGTGTGACGACGGTAACGACAACCGCTTCGACGGCTGTCGCAACGACTGCACCACCGTCGCCGCGATCGTGCCCGACGCGATGACGTGGAAGTTCTTCGAGATCCCCGGCACCAAGTGCATCGACGGAACGCCCGCTGGATTCGGCACCAACTTCAACCCGTCCTCCACGAAGCTCGTCATCTACTTCGAGGGCGGTGGCGCCTGCTTCAACGGCCTGTGTGAAAGCCTCCACACGTGGGGCCCTGATCTGCCGACGGCGGGCGGCATCTTCGACCGCAACAACACCGCGAACCCGGTGCGCGACTGGTCGTGGGTCTACATCCCCTACTGCTCGGGTGACGTCTACGCGGGTCAAGCCGAGACCATGCTGGCCGGCAAGCTGCGCCACTTCTACGGCTACTCGAACATCACCGCGTTCCTCGAGCGCATCGTACCGACCTTCGATGTCGATCAGGTTCTGCTGACCGGCTCGAGTGCCGGTGGCTTCGGCTCGTCGATCAACTACCCGCAGACCCAGCGTGCGTTCGGCTCGGTCCCGGTCGTTCTCATCAACGACTCGGCGCCGCCGATGCCGGCCTCCGTCTACCCGTCGTGCCTGCAAGAGATCTGGCGCACGGTGTGGGGGCTCGACAACACCGTGATCGCCGAGTGCGGCGCCGACTGCTCCGACCCGAACACGTTCAGCGATGACTATCTCGCGCACATCCGTACCGCCTTCCCGGCCATGCGCGGTGGCCTCTATTCGACGCTCGGCGACCAGACGATCCGCTCGTTCGCTGGTTATGGCTGGACCGAGGGCTACAACACGTGTGGCGCGAGCTCGGTGGCCGTGGCCACCGCGACCTACACCGCCGGCCTCAACGAGATCCGCACCAACATGATGGCGACGCCGGGCTTCGGCACCTTCTATATCGCCGGCACGAGCCACACGCGCCTGCGCAGCGGGAGCTTCTACACGACGATGATCGGCGGCACGACGCTGCCCGAATGGATCGCCGACATCCTCGCCGGCACCGCGAACCACGTCGGTCCGTAGCGTAGCCCGTTACATGTAAGCGAGAGTTGGGTCACGCGCGAACAGCGAGCCTATCTCGTGCCCAGCGCGGCTTTCGTATCCGCACGAGGTCCGACTCGTCGGTGACCTTCTCGGACCGCACGATCGTGAAGTACACGCGCTCCGTGTACCGGACCAGGTCGTCCTCGAGCTCGATCTCGAGCCGGTGCTCGATGAACCGCCGGCGCGCGCCGTGGGTCATGCCGGCGAACAGCACGGTGACGAGGGTTGGACGCGCGTCTTCGATGATGAGCTCGAACGGCGAGAGATCGGGATGCTGCTCGACGATCCACTTGCACAGCTCATCCTCGTCGCAGGCAAGGAAGTTCCGCGGCTGCGGGGCGTTCCAATCGACCACGGGAAGCTCGATCCCGAACCTGGCGCGTGTCGCAGCGGCACGAGCGGACCAGCGTTCGTAGTAGTCGTCGGACATGAGCAACGCAGCGTGAATCGCGCAGCCCCATGGTACTAGTCCTCGATGCACAGAATGCTGATGTGCTCGATCGTGATGACGCTGATCGCGTGCGGCAAGACAGAGTCTGGTTCGGCACCCGGCTCCGGCTCGGCCGCCGTCGTGCCAACGGACCCACCAGCCGGATCGGGCTCCGCGTCAGAGCCCGCGTCGCCAGCCGGCTCTGGATCCGCAGCCAGGGATGGCTCCGACGAAGTGGCTGAGCTGGTCGTCCGCGACGTCGGCTCGAAGGCGCTCGGCAGTCAAACGATCGACGCTGCGTGTGTCTCGGTGGCGATCGTGCCCGCGGGCGATTGGACCGTGGCAGCAGCGCGGCTCAAGGACTGCGGCGACAAGACCGCGCGATCGATTCTCTGGGTCTACAAGCGCAAGACCGGCAAGTGGAACGAGGACTACGTGGGCCAGCCGCCGAAATGCTGGAAGGGCATCCCGGCCGACATTGCACGCGCCGTCAGCATCGCGACGAAGATTCCGAGCTGCTGATCCTTTCCGGCCAGGTCCACACAGCTTCGAGCCTTACCTCGCGTCGCCCTCGGTCGCAGCCAAAATGTCGACGGCCGTCCAGCTCTCAGCATCGGTGGCCAGCCCGCGAAGGAGCGCCTCGAACGTCTCGAACGAGTGTGGCGTCGCGGTCTCGCGCCACGCGGATGACAGCGCAAGTCGGCCGCGCAACGCCGCGGTGACGAGGTCGAGCCACGTCGGTGCACTGAACGTAAAGTTGAGTGACAGCGCATTCGTGCTCGCGCGCGTCGAGTGCCATACCCCGCGTGGCACGAACAACAGCGAGCCCGGCTCGAGCACGATCTCGATCCGGCCCTCGGGCATCGCGTCCGGTAGCGGCAGCTTCGCGTACGTTTGCAGCTCGGGATCGACAGGGACGCCGATCGTGTGGCGAGTCAGTGGCCCCTCGACGTGCTCGTTCGGCGCCAGCCACCACGTCTTGGTGCCATGCAGGTGCAGCACGAAGTTCACGTTCTGATCGAAGTGTGCGGCGGTGCCGCTGCCTGCGGGCGTGGCGTAGACCAGGCTCCGCTGCTGGGTCAGTGCCGATAGATCGAGATCGCTGCGGATTCCGTCGAGCCACGGCACGAGCTCGGGCACGTGCTGCTGGACCTCGTTGAAGAGCAGGGCCATGCCGCTGTCGAACTTGGTGCCCGCCTCGGTCGGCGCCACCGTGATCGAGCTCGCTTCGTCTGCGACGTCGGGTAGATGAACATCGACGAGATCGGGCCATGAGGCGAGCAACGTCTCGAGCGAGGACAGCATCGGGATCGCGAGAAGCTCGGCGACCGAATCGCAGAGCCCGTGCACGACAAACGGCTCGCTGCGGTGCATGTGGCCCACCAGCTCTGCGATCGGCTGCGGATGGATCAACGCGGCGAGCCCGGGTTTCATCGCGGCATCCTATGTCACATCCGCTTGCGGACGATCCAGCTTGGCCACACGAGCGAAGTGACCAGGCAGCACCCGACCGGGTGAAGACAGCAACCGTGCACTCGTGCCACCGTGGGCGGATGGTCAGAGCCGGCGCGTCCACCCTCGTCCTGCTCGCGGCCAGTGCAGCTTATTCGCAGCCCTCACAGCCACAGGCGGAACAGCCGCCGGAGCCACTTCCAGCGCAGCCGCTCGAGCCCGCACAACCTCCGTCGCCGCAGCCCGAGCATGCGCCACCGTCAGGACTACAGGCGCCGGGCCAAGTCCCGTCGGCCTACGAGCAGTGTCTCCAGGATCGGCGACGTATCGGCGCGCAGGCGCAGCGGGAAACCGACCTGCGCGTGCGGACCGCGCTCTTGCAGAGCATGCCGCAGTGTCGCGAGCCCGAGCGGGCGCGAGTGGTGGCGCCGCCGCCATCGGTTACTTCGTATACGCCTTACAGCGCGGCGCCGATGCCGGCAATGATCGTCACCGAGATCAAGTCGCCGTCGGTGGCGCTCGCTTTATCTCTCGGCACGACAGCCGCCGGTTACGGTCTGTTCTTCTACGGCGAACAGATTGAAAACGACGCCCTCAGAACCACGGGCTCCCTGCTCGGGTTTATCGGTCCGACTACCGGACACTTCTACGCAGAACAAACCTGGAACCCAGGCCTCAAGTACCGGCTGTTGGGCATGGGCGGGATGCTTGTTGGTCTTGTTGTCGCATTCGGTGCTTGTCCCCCATTTGGGAATGACTGCAACGATGCCGGTGCGGTCTTCGGCGTCGTCCTCGCCGGTGCCGGCGCTGTTACGTATCTCGGAGCTCTGATCTACGAGATCTCGTCGGCGCCTGCCGCTGCGCGCAAGTACAACCAGGACTCGCGATCGTACCGATCGTGAGCCCGCAGCAAAGCGGCCTCGCCCTGGTCGGCCGCTTCTAAAGCGACGACTAGCCAAGGACCACGAGAGCCGTCGCCAGCGCTGCCGCCGCCGCGACGAGTAACGCGATCGTCGCGCCTCGCCCACTCTTGATTGCCCGTAGCGCGCGGGTGAGCTCCTGATCCTCGAAGCACCAGTCGAGCTCGTTGTCCGCAATTGGCTCGACGGACAGCGTGGATGACCAGGTGATCGCTTCCTGGAAGTCGAGCGGCATTTCAATCCTCGTTACCCCGCGTCGGCGTCTCATGCATGGTCGGTTCGACCTTCATGCAGAGAGGTGTATGTGGGTGTTGGGACCGCGTCCGCGATCAGGTTCGTTGGGATTTGTGCACTTGTGCAACGGAGCTACGCAACTTGACGCAGAACCGTTGTCCTCGGATTCTCTCTGGGGGCCGAGATCGACATCAGGCGCCAACGATCGTCGACGGCTCGATCGCGCGTTCCGCGGCCTGCGAAAGCGTGAGGTCATCGCACTCGCGAACATCCGCGGGACGCGAAGCGATGGCTGGGCCGCTGTGACGGAGCAAAGCCCAGATGACGACACGTCGTGTGTGTTTTGGACGTCCGAGGCGGCGGTCGACGCGTTCTCCGGGGTGTGGATTCGATAGCGTGCTGCCGTTCTCGACCGATCTCGCGGACGTCGACGAGTTCTACTATCCGGCGTCCCCGCTTCGCATCTTGATTGGATCGCTCGACTCGCTCCTCGACCATTGCTCGACCAGTCGACCGGCACGCGCGAGATCCAGGCCGACGGCTATGCCAATGCAACGTCGGTCCCCGACCAGTACGACGTCACGATCTACAACAGCGCCGATCATGGCTTTGACGCCGCCAATTGCGAGAGCTCGACGCCGGGTGCCGATCCCGATCTCGATGCGTGTCGGCAGGCGTTGCCGGTCGCGATCGGGCTGCTCACTCCGTTGACGGCTCCCTGAGGGTCGCTGACGGACCCTATACGGTGGTGTCGTGAAAGCAGCTCGCGTGAAGAGCGCGTGAACAGCTCAAGCCGATGGCCAAAATGGACGATGCTACGTCCATGCGCTGGTCCGCGCTGGCTGTGGCTTTCCGCATGTGGTGGTGGGAACGACGTCACACCGGATGCGCCAGCCCCCGATTTGGACACCAACATCGGCGACACCACATTGACTCTCGTGCGAGCCGCGATCGGAGCATCGCTCGTCCAGGTACCCTATGAAGGAGCGGTGCCAATGCTGTACGGCAACGGTACGGCGGAAGTGTTCAGTTCGGGCATCCCCGGTGTGTGGACCGGGATGACGCCACCCGGTGCACAGATAGCCGTGCACTATGCGTTTCCCGACGAGCTGACGACGATGCCGACGCGCTACGGCATCCTCTATCCACCGGGCATCACCACCGTGACCGCAAGCTATGCGCGACCGGGCCGCGCCGACCTCGAGTATCCGCCGCCCGGACACACGTCGCAGATCATGCTCGACATCACGCTGCCGTCGCCTGCCGGGATCGGGCAGAGCTTTCTCGTACAGACGCTCGGTGCCAACGGGCTTGTTTCGCTGTCACCTGCAGCCAATGCGACGAGCCTGACTGAAACGATCAGCGGCCCGGCGCTTTGGCCACTCACGCCTGACGATAGGATCATGATCAGTCGGGCAGAGTCGTCGACTCCGGCGGCCCGCCTCACCGGGAGCTTCATCACGACGCCGATGGCGCAGACGGGTGGTACGACGACATTGACCGGCACGATGAGCGACGTCGTGCAGGATCAATCGCTCACGATCGACTTCGATGCGAGCTCGCTCGTTGCGAGCCTTGCGACTGACGGCTGGACCAGTGTTGCGTCGGTGTGGAGTGCGTCGGCGACACCCGGAGCCTCGGTCGGCCACCGTGATGGCGTATTCCTCGCCGGCGGCGAGTTCACGACACAGGTCAGCGGCAACTACGGCAATCCAACTTCCTGGCCTGTGGTCGTGTACGCACGTGGTGGCGCGATTCGCTCGACATCGAACGGAACGGCGACCACGTCGTTGAGCAGGGCCTTTTCGTTCGTCGCCCCAGCGACGAGCACGTCGCTCGAGTTGCCAGGGATCCCACGCACGATCGCCGTCGCAGGCATGCAATGGACCGCAGACAACACGAGGCTGCCGCTCGACCCGACCACGCCGATCGATATCGAGATCGGCGCGGATAACGTCGTCGCCGGCGCGGTCTACAAGCTCGAGTTACGCCATTTCTGGCTCGGTCCCGTGTACGAGACCACCAGGATCTTCGAGCTTCTCAGCACCGAACCAACCTTCACAGTTCCGCCAGGAATGTTCGAATCGGGCCCCCCGGGCACGTACTTCTTCCGGGTCACCGTGATCAAAGGCTACGCGTCGCCGACGACCGGCGACTTCACGCCGACGCTGCCAGTCGCCGCATGCTGGTTTGATAGCAACACGTTCACACTGCAGTGAACCTCGAGATCGTCCTGGTGGATGCAGCGCCGTGTAAGCCGAGCACAGGCCGCCGAAGCTGGACCCGGCCGCGGTCATGCCGGCGCGGTAGTCCGCGCGCAGCTTCGGGACGAGCTCTGTCGCGATGAACGACGAGAACGCCACGGAGCCCGGCAGACGTCACGGCGGCGTGGAAGAATCCGTGACCACGCGGATCACAAGCAGCGGCCGCGCAGCACGCTGACGTAGGAGCCGTGATCGACAAGGACGTCGAGTCGACCATCGGCATCGATGTCGGTGACCGAGACCGTCCGGGAGAGGCCAAACGCCTCGTAGTACACGGTCGACTGAAACGTACCGTTCGGTTGTCCGAGGGCAACACCGACACGGTGCCGGCCCGTCGTCACGACATCGAGTGTCCCGTCGCCGTTCATGTCGGCGAGGACTGCGTCGCTTGCGAATGGGATCTGGCCGCTCTGCGTCGACGCTGTGATGCCACCGGCACCATTGCCTGGGGACACCACGGGGGCGGCCATCTGTCCCCAGTCGAGCACGTCGGGATTCCCATCACCCGTGAAGTCGCGAATGAACATGCCGCCGGGTGGGTAGTTCACGAAGGGCACGAGCGTCGGCGTGCCGAACGAACCTGCCCCGGTGCCGAAGAGCACGGCAACTTTGCCACTGGTGTCGACGATGCTGACGACCAGATCGAGGTGCCCGTCCTTGTTCAGGTCGCCGCGCGCGGGCGCATGCATGGTGGGCTCGCTCCAGACCGCCGCGCACGTGGCAAACGTTCCGTCACCGTTGCCGGGGCACAAGGTCAGGGTGCGGATCGACATTGCGTCTGTCATGACGACGATGTCGCGCCGACCGTCGCCCGTAAAGTCACCATCGAGCAGTCGTGACGCAAACGTGGTCACCGCCGGTGCCTGAGCGACGAGATCGCCGGTTCCGTTGTTGAGTAGCCCGATGATGCCCGTGGCTCCCCCGGCGACCAGGTCGAGGTCGTTATCGTTGTCGAGATCGGACCGGAGCATCTGCCGCGGTGCGAACGGCGCGTTGTAGCCCGTTGTGGCGGACGCGAACCCTGTCCCCTCTCCGCGCCTCGTGACGACATTGAACCCGGCGGTGGCGGTACCTGCACCGATGGAACCGAGCATGCCGGTGGCGACAACGGAACCGCAGGGCGACGAGTGCTACTGCTCCCAGAACCCGCAGGATCCGTACTGCGAGCAGGACCCCACCGGCCCCGATCCGTGCCAGACCGATCCGCAGGGCGACGAGTGCTACTGCTTGCAGAGCCCTCAGGATCCTTACTGCCAGTGACCGGCTGTCACAGCGATTCGATCCCAAAACCGGCCGCGTGGGTATCTGGAGGCGCAGTCAACTCGAGACCCGACTACAGCTATCCGAAAACGAAAACGGCCGCTTTTCAGCGGACCGTCTTGCCCCGAGTGGGTCGCGCTCGTAGCAAAGCTCGCCGGACCCACCGCGGCGCCATCCATCGTCTACGAATTCAAACGCGTGGGTGCGTACGACGAACCCAAAGTGTCGAAGCTGTCCGCAGCGGAGCAAAAGCAGTTTCTCGTCGCCGGCAGCAGGTTCGTCGGCGGCAACTTCCGCGCGCTGCCTGCGTTCTTCAAGAAGTTACGGTCAGAGTCCGACGGTGACGATGTCGATATCCTGCGTTGGCGCATCAGCGTAAAGGGCAAGTCGAAGACACCGACCTACGAGATGTGGACCTTCCTGGTGGATAACGGCACGGTCTTCCCCGTCGGCAAGCCAACGCCGGTCCTCGAGATGATCCAGGGCACGTTCCAAACGCGCAAAGACAACGCAGCGCTCGCGTCCGATCTGCAGAGCGCCGTCCCGTTCTAGGCAGCCGCGCCTGAGCCCGCCGAAAACGACCTGCATCTCTGCAGACCGTTTAAGTTTCCTGGTGGAGACGTGGGGGATCGAACCCCAGACCTCTAGAGTGCGATTATCGAGTGGTCGAATGATGTCGTGAGCTTGGCGCGGCGATTGTTCCGCAGGTCCTGCAAGCTCGCGCATGTCCTTGGAGAGTTCGCGGAACGGATGCGGTGCTCGTCAGTCGTGTATTGATCGTGACCGCGCTCAGGGCTCATGTTGTGAACGGGCGGATCGTCGTAGCTCACTACGGGACCAGCAACTCGACCGTGTTCGAATACCCGTGCGCGGTGGCCGTCACCACGCGGCGGGTCGCGCCGACCGGGAACTTGACCCTCGCGCAGTTGCGCGTCCCATCGATCGACACGTCGGTGCTCGTCACGAGCTCGACCTTCGTCACGACCTCGCGCTCGCCCATGTAGCCATGGAAGCACACACGCGACGTTCCGCCGGTGATCGGCTCGCCTACGACCACGGCCTCGAGGCGATCGATGCCGGCCACCGTATCGAACACCAGGTCCTCGAAGCCGATCGAGTCGGCGGTGACGCGGACCGTGTGATGGCCTGCGGACGTCGGACCGACGAACGTGTCCCAGACCGGTTTGTCGTCGCGCACGAGGAGCGTGTGATTGATCGAAAGCGTGGCGTCGCTGAGGTACGTCGGGCCTCCCCAGGAATTCGGCTCGCCGAGAAGTCCGACGGTGAAGTTCGTGCGGGTTCGAAACGCCGGATTGGGCGCGGCAGGCTCGTACGAATCGTCGAGTGAAACCTGCTGCACGTCGCGGACGTCGCGCACATGGATCACGCCCGCGATCGTCGGGTAGTTTGCGGAGGTGAGCGTGACCGTCGTGTCGCCCTCGATGCTCATCGTGGTGAGCGCGTAGACCTCCTCGCGATCACCGGCGTACCACAGCGTCGAGAGGACGGGACCGCCGACGATCGAGACGACCGGATTGGCGGCGTCGTTCGTCATCACGTGCTGCATCATCGTGCCGCCGACAGCGAGCGGACAGATGCCGATGCCGAGGCACGACGAGCCCGATGGCGTGTACGGCACTACGAACTTCGGCGGGACGGCATACGTGCTGACGCCGCCACCACCACCACCACCGCCGCGGCCGTCACTGCTCTCGGGACAGTTTCCGAACAGCTCATCGGCGGGCTCGCAATGCTCGGGTGGCGGAAAACACCCAACGAGCAGCGAGACGGACAACGCGACGACCGAGGCGACGTGAGACATGCCGCGCACTCGAGCAAGGTGTGGACCGCGTGTAACGCGGCATTGCTGCGCAAGTTGTCCGCCGAGTTCCTGACGCTGAAGCTACTTCTTCACCGCTGACGTCGTTACGGCTTGTCGGGTTTCGATCGAATTGTCCAGACGTTAGGGCCGCGATTCGTTCCGCAATCCGAAATCTCCGTCGAGCAGTTCGCGGAACGGTGCTAGCTGCCACCACGACGGCGATGCTCGTCGAGTGTTGCCAGTAGCAAGGGCAGCGCGATCTTGTCTTTGGGACGGCCGGCTCGCGTCCTTCGGCCGGCGTCGCGGCGCGCCGATCATCTTCCCCCGCACGATCTTGACCTCGATGATCTCATTCCCCCGCCCGAGCGTGCGCTGTATCAACTCGGCCGCCTTACGCCGTTTGAAGAGCGTGCCCGCGCCCGGTTCGTTCCACGCATAGACGTCGTCGGACACGTTGTAGTAGAGGACGAACCGAGAGCCGGGGAGCATGCGGCTGATGATCAGGTAGCGTCGAGGATCGTTCGAGTCTGCGACCCGGCGAAGCAGTTCCCTTGTCTGCGCCGGCGTCAGATCGAGCATGTCCTCCAGCGCTGGAGTGCGCTTCTTCGAATTCCTGGTCGGTGCCACGCGACATCATAACTTCCGAGTCGACACGCTGGGACGAGATCTCCAGCGTGGACCGCGCGCATCTCGCAGCGATAGCCTTTGCGGTTTCTGGCCGCGGCGGATTCGGCTAGGTTGCGTACGGAATGAGTCACAAGCTCTTCGAGTTGGACGTGAGGTTGAGGGAGATCGATCCACCGATCTGGCGCACGATCGAAGTCGCAGGTGACTCGTCTCTGGAGGACGTTCATTTCGCAATCCAGGTCGCGATGGGCTGGACGAACTCGCACCTCCATCAGTTCGAGATCGACGACGTGCACTACGGAATGGTCTCCCTTGATGAGGCCGACAATCTTGAGGACGAGCGCGAGCATTGCCTTGAGGATCTCGCGCAGCGCGGCAGTTCGTTCGTCTACGAGTACGACTTCGGTGACGGTTGGGAGCAGACGTAACGGTTACGAAGATCAGCACGGTCGCCAAGACGTTCTTCGTTTTCCTGGTGGAGACGTGCGATCTCACGGTGTTGTGGCGAGCGCACGCTACGACTCACCGTCGAGGGATCTGCGGAACGGTGGTGTTCAGGTGCCGACTCAACCTCCGCCCTGCTTCGACCTCATTGTTGAAGCGGAGCAAGACCATCGACGAAGCCGGGCGTCGCGGCTATTCTTGAGACGTGACCGCCGCTACTCAGGCCCTTCTCGAGCAAGCCCTTCGCCTCACGGCCGAGGAACGGGCCGAGCTGGCCGGCGCGTTGCGACGCGCGGACGGGCTTGACGACGCCGATCCCATGCTGAGCGATGAGGAGCTTGCACGGGTCTGGCGCCCCGAGCTCGATCGTCGACGCGCGGAGATCGAGCGTGGTGAGGTGCAGACGGTGGACGCGCGTACCGCGATCGACGAGATGCGCGCTCGGCTCCGATCCGGCGCTCGGTGAGCAAGCGCACCCGGTTCAGCGCGGACGCGGCTTGGGAGCTTGAAGACGCCGCACGACGTGTAGATCTCGCGAGGCCGGGCTGGGGCGACAAGCTCTACGGCCAGGTGTTCGACGCGATTGACCACATCGAGCGCGACTCGGAGGCTTGGCAGAAATTCGACGGAATCGGCGACGAGCGTCGATTCGTGGTCCATCGGTTCCCGTGCGTGTTGGTCTACCTTGAGATGGAGACCGAGATCGTGATCACCGCCGTCGTGTACGGCGGCCGCGAGCCTGGCTATTGGCGCGGTGCGCGCGCGGATCACGCACGCTCGGCCGAGCAACGACTCCTCCTTGTTCGCCACGTCGCAAAGTATCTGCGGAACGGCTGAGGTTGCAAAGAGCGCGAAATGCCACGCGACCTCTAGAGTTGCGGAACGGTTCCGCATGCGGACCGAAAACAAAACCACCGCGTATCTATACGCGGTGGTTTCGTTTTCCTGGTGGAGACGTGGGGGATCGAACCCCAGACCTCTAGCTAGAGTGCGATGATTGAGGTGCCGAAAGGATCCGCGAGGTTAGTGGCACGATTCGTTCCGCGCCCACCATTCCTCGTCGGAACTTCTGCGGAACGGTTCACTCACCGGGTTCCCGACCGTAATGCACTCGGATAGCCTCCGCTCTCCGCGCATCGTACAGTGGTGGGCGATGAGCGAGCCCGCTCGGGAACGAGCAACAGTCGAGGACTTCTTTGCCCTCCCGGAGGACAGCCGATTTCACGAGCTCATCGCCGGCGAGATCGTGGAGAAGGCGAGCCCGACGGGTGAGCACGGCGACGCGCAGGCCGGGATCATATTTGCCATACGTCCATTTCAGCGATCAGGCGGCAGCGGCCCGAGTGGCTGGTGGATTCTCACGGAGGTTGAAGTCCTGCTCGAGAGCGGAGACATCGTCCGACCAGATGTTGTGGGCTGGCGCCGCGAGCATTGCCCTGAGCGACCGACGGGATTTCCAGTCAAGCCTCGACCTGACTGGATCTGCGAGGTCATCTCGCCGCAACGTGCGAACGACGACACGGTGAAGAAACTACGCCTCTATCACCGCGTAGGGATCCCACACTACTGGCTCGTCGATACGCGCGACTCGACACTGACCATCATGCGATGGAACGAGTCTGGCTACATCACGGTCTTACGTGCCGAGCGGAGCGAGAGCATTCGAGCGGAGCCGTTCGCTGCCATCGAGCTCGTGGTCGGCACGTTGTTTGGCGACGATGCGCCCTGAACAGGACCGCGTCGCCGTTCGGCGGACGACACGCTCCGACCCTGAGCTTGGAGTCGAGGTGCGCCTGCGGACAATGCCGAGCCGTTAAGGCAGCGCTTCGCGATTCACAGCTCCAGCATAGGCTACGCTGAGCCATGAGCTGGTTCGAGCAGCTGTTCGGGTTTCGTGAGCGTCCGTATGCGGAGACCCAGGCTGCATTCGAGCTCGAGGCTGAAACGCTGCGTTCGAAGGTCAATGGCCGCAGCTTTGTCGCAGGGCGGTTCTCGACCCCCTCGCTGGCGTGGCTGCGCGAACAAGCACGAGGCTTTCGGCCAGGCTCGATCCAGGTACGACACGAGGTCGTTGACGACATCCTCGAGCTGCACGGCAAGCCCGAGAACGAGGATGCGATGTTCCAGGCCGCGTCACAGTTCAACTGCCTGGAGTTCGCGGGTGCCGAGGAAGTTCCCGAGGACGGTGTCACCCAGTACGCGACCGATCCGACGCAAGGCCCGGCGTGCGCCCTCGCAGCCGCTGCTGGGACGGTCGTGCGCAACTACTTCGCCGAGGTCTCCGCCGTGCGTGGCCAGACGCGTGATCGTCAGCTCAACAACCTCGACGATGTTCAGGCGCAGCTCGGTGCTGCAGCACAGCTGGTCGAGATTCGCAACGGCTACACGTTTTCCGACGCGCCGAAGCTGCGCGAGCTCGGTGCTGCGCTCGCAACGCACGATCGCGAATCGCTGCTCGGTGCGATGAAGATCGGCATCCACGCCGATGTCGGCGTCACGTTCGCAACGCGCTTCGTCGAGCCGTCCTCGCCGCGCCTCGTGTCGCAGGCGTACTGCTCGGCGCTGTCGTGCTACGACGTCGGCGATGGGCGCGACGTGTGGGCTCCGCTCGCGACGCTTGTACTCGACGCGGCGTACGAAGCGACGCTGCTCGCGGCAGTGCTCGAAGCTGAGCGCGGGCGTGGTTCCGGCGTCGTCTGGCTGACATTTCTCGGTGGTGGCGCCTTCGGGAACGACCGCCGGTGGATTGCCGATGCGATCGCACGCGCAGTGTCGCGACTTGGCGATCGCGCGCTCGACGTCCGCATCGCTCACTATCGCCGCATCGATGAGCGAATCAGCCAGAAGATCGACGAGCGCTGAGATGGCGCGCGCACCCGAGTCCGACGGTCCGGCGGCACTCCGCATCGACGAGACACATCCGTTCCTGCGTGAGCGCCTCGCTGCGGTCACGTCGTCGTTCAGCTGGTATCACGCGAACCACTTCGGCGCGGCCGTCGACATCGCGTGGTGCTGGCTCGCGCTCGGTCGCGTGGCGGAGGCACGAGCGCTCGCTGACGAGCTTGCCGATGGAATCCCCGCAGACGCGATCCACAACCTGTGGTCCCCTGCGTCGAGTGTCATCTGCCTCGCCGCGCGGCTCGCTCGCCAAGCGAACGATGCGGCACGGCACGGGGAGCTCATCGTGCGAATCGTGACGACGCGCTACTACGTCACGCCGGCCGAGCGTCACTACCTCGAGGAAACCCTGGCCGAGGCGCGTTCCGCTCTCGAGCCGCATCGTGTTCCGGGACCGCTCGAACGTGTCTGCGACGACATCACCGAGGCACTGTCGCAGGCCGTGTACTTCGCTGAGACCTTGCGTGCCGGCAGGTTCCGCTGGCAGCAATGGCTCTCACTCGATGCGGTCGAGGCGCTCCTGAGCGACGGCCTACAGCTGCTCGGCGATCATCTCGCGGGTCGCATCGCGTTGCCGCAGCGACTCGACGTAGCGCCGATCCCCGAGCACGCGGGCATTCTCCTCGTCGATGCGCGCGCGATCCCCGCGGACGTCCACGCACTGTGGTGGATCGATCTCGCGACGGGCAACAGCGGTCGCATTCCGCGCGGGGCGTCCGCCAGCCACTGCGTCAAGGTCTGCGACTCCTCCGCGGCATGGCTGTTTCAAGTTCGTGATGAACGCGAAGCCGGTGCCGTGCTCGTCGAGCGAACGGAATCGGCGATCAAGACGACCTTCACTTCGGCGTTCGTGTAATCTCGTCCGATGGTCGTCGTGCGGTGATGACGGATTCGGGCGACGGTTCGCTGATTGCGGCCACAGTCGATGGGACGACGGTCTCGCGCGGCGGCAAGTTCGGTGTGACTGCCGAGGGATGGAGGGTCCAAGTGCTCGCGGTCCTCACCGATGGATCGGTAATCATCAAAACCTACTACAGCGACGAGCAGATTCTCGTCGAGCGCTTCGCGGTCGGAGCAAACCCCACCAGGCTCGTGAGCGTCGAGTCTGGCACCAGCGTGTATGTCGCCGACGATGCCAGCGTCGTCGTCACGATCCGCGAAGTGGGCAGTGCCGACGATGACGACGCTGGCGCCGACGATGGAGCGGGTGAACTCGAGCTCGCGATCTACCGTCCAGCGTCAGGTGCACCACCACGCACGCTGGCCCTCGATTGCGGGCAACCCGGGCCTCATTGCTTCGCGCCGGGCAATCGTCACTTCGTGGTGTCGGTGCTCGACGACGACGGGAACGCGCGCGTGCTCGCGGTCGATCTCGTCAGTGCCGCCGTGGTCGTTCTTCTAGCCGAGGCGGCGTCCCCATTTGCCGTGTCACCCGACGGACAACTCGTCGTCGTGCGGAACAGAACCTTGATGATCGTTCCGATCGAAGGCGGAGCGCCGCGCACCACGACGATCGAGGGCAGCCCCGAAGCCTGGCTGCGCTGACTTCTACGTGCGCGGCGCCACCTTTGCGCCCGCTTGGGATTGCCCGTCCTCCGTGGACACCTCTCTAAGGCAGTGACCTGCCAGAATGAAGCGCTTGTCGACAAACGAGGGTTCGTGACACAGGAAGCGAGATCTCGAGATGGAGACCGAGGTCGTGATCACCGCCGTCGTGTACGGAGCTGCGGAACGGCCAGGGTTGCGAAGAGCGCGAAATGCAACGCGACCTCTAGAGTTGCGGAACGGTCCGTCACCAGGCCGAAAAACAAAAACGGCCTGCATCTCTGCAGACCGTTTTCGTTTTCCTGGTGGAGACGTGGGGGATCGAACCCCAGACCTCTAGAGTGCGATTTAGAGGTGAGCTGAACAAGATCGAGTAGTTCCCGTGAACATCATTCCCCAGCGCGACGAATTTCATTGGCAT
>JBBQFU010000088.1:0-31024 GCA_038322185.1 Haliangiales bacterium | reverse complement strand
GGCACCGTGGGTCGGAGTGAATCCGCCCCCCTCCATAGGGGCACCGTGGGTCGGAGTGAATCCGCCCCCCTCCATAGGGGCACCGTGGGTCGGAGTGAATCCTCCACGGGCGCCGTGGGTCGGAGTGAATCCGCCACCCATGGCGCGGTGGGTCGGAGTGAAGCCGCCCCCCCTACGGGCGGCGTGGGTCGGACTGAATCGGGCGCCGAGGAATCCGCAGCGGGCGGCGTGGGTCGGAGTGAATCCGCCCATGCGAGTGCCGTGGGTCGCGCCGGCATGCTGCGCGTGATCGACGTCGCGCTCGATGCAGCGATGCGCGATGGCGATGCGCGCCAGCTCGAGCTGCTCGACCGGCGTGCAGAGCTGGTCGCGGCGCTTCCCGGCGGCGCGCTCGAGGCACTCGCGACGCGGCACGCGGTAGCGGCGGCCCTCACTCGCGATGGCCAGCACACCGAGGCGACCGCGCTGTGGTTCCAGCTCGGCGAGGATCCCGCGTCGACGATGGCCGCGAGCGGACGCCGGATCTCGACGCTGCAGAGCACGTGGACGGCGGCCGCTGCCGGCGATCACAAGGCGGCGCTCGCGGCGCATCGCCGCCTCGCGGATTCGGACTGCATCGAGGTCGCGTCGTCACATGCGTGGCGCGCACTGGAGCTCGCAGCTGCGGCCGGCGAGTCAGCGTCGGCGATCAGCGATCTCGCGCGTGCGGTCGCGAGCACGTCGGAGAGCCCGAGCGCGGAGTGGTGGCTCGACCTCGTCGACCACGCGGCGCCGACGCCGGGTGCGATCACGCGCCTCGAGTCGCGCGGCGGGCTCGCGCTGCGCTGGGCCGCTGCGTTTGCCGAGCGGCTCGGCCAGACGCCGCGCGCGCTCGAGCTGTGGCGTCGTGCGTGTGCGATCGACGGCCGTGTCGGCACAGAGTACGACCACGTGGTGCGCCTGCTTCGCAACGGCGACGAGGATGATCTCGCCGATGCGTACACGCTGTGGGCCCTGTCCGAGACGGATGGCCGCACGGCCGCGGCGCTGCAATGCGCGCGTGGCGTCGTCGATCTCGTACGCGGTGACTTCGTCGAGGCCGAGGAGACGCTGCAGCGCGCGGCCGACCTCGATCCGAAGGATGTGTTCTGCCGCGCAGCACTCGCTGCCGTGTATCGCGCCGGCAAGCGGTTCGATCATCTCGCTCACACACTCGCCGAGCTGTCGAGCTCGCTCACCAGCAGCGACGCGCGAGCCGCGGCAGCGCGCGAGTACGCCGAGCTTCTCGACGAGCACCTCGGCGATCCGCACGCTGCACGCGCCGCCCTCGAGCGGATGATCGGCGAGCGCCCCGACGACGACGAGGCGATGCTCGCGCTCGCCGTGCTGTACGACCGCGACCAGCAGTGGGACCGCTCGATCGAGCTGCGCAAACGCGCGGTCAATCAGGTGCAGGCACCCGAGCGGCGCGCCGAGATCTGGATCGATATCTCGCTACGCGAGGAGCGCAGAGGCAACCGCGACGAGGCGCTCGTGGCGCTCGACCATGCACTCGAGACCGGCGCGCGCCGTCCCGAGATCCTGCGCGAGCAGAGCCGCATGCAGCGGCAGGCTGGGCGCTTCGACAAGGCGCTCGAGCTCGTGCGCGCGGAGCTGAGCGCCGAACCACCGCTCGCGCGTCGCATGCAGCTGCAGGCCGAGCAGGCGCAGCTGCTCACCGCACTCGACGCCGAGCCCGAAGCGGTGGTTGCCGCGTACCTCGACGTGCTCAGCATCGAGCCCGATCAGACCGAGGCGCTCGCCGGTATCGAGGCCCCCGCCCGCAGGCTAGGCCTGTGGGACGAGCTCGCGCGTGCATTCCGCGGCGCACCGCAGACGCCGCGCAACCTCGAGGTCCTCGCCGAGGCTCTCGGGAAGATCGCCGAGTGGTCCGAGCTCGCCGAGGTGCGACGTCGCCAGCTCGAGGCCGCCGTCGGTACCGACGAGAAGGCCAAGCGCGCGGCCGATCTCGCGGGACTTTACGAGAACGAGCTCGGCGACATCGACGCCGCGATCCGCATGTTGTTGCTCGCGCAGACCGCGAGCCCCGACGAGCAACGCCACAAGGACCTGTTGCGGTTGCTCCGCGGCGCGGGACGCTGGGTCGAGATGGGCACGGTGCTCGAGCGCGAGCTGCAGGGCGGCCGTGCGAGCGGCCCGATCCCGAAGCAGGTCGATCTCCTCCTCGAGCTGGGCGAGCTGCGCGCCGAGAAGCTCAATCGCGTGCCCGACGCGGTGCAGGCCTACGAGTCCGTGCTCGAGCGCGATCCCAAGAATCCTGTTGCCGCCGAGCGCCTCGAGAAGCTGTACGAGCAGCTGGGCCGCGACCGCGAGCTGGCCCGCATGCTCGAGATGCGCGCCGAGGCCACCACCGACACGGCGGCGCGAGCACAGCTGCTGGCGCGTGTCGGTACGCTCCGCGCGAATCGCGGTGACATCGACGGATCGATCGCTGCGTACATTGCCGCGTTCGGCGCTGACCCGACGAACCGTGAGGTGTTCACGTCGATGGAGCGCGTCTGCTACAAAGCCGAGCGCTGGGCCGCTGCGATGCAGCTCTACGAGATCGCGATCGCCCACGTCGAGGGCGGGCAGAGCCGCGCGTATCGCCTCGCGGATCTCTATGCGCGTCGCGGCAACGTTCAGCTGAACTTCCTCGGGCAGGTCGAGCCCGCGATCGCGTCGTATCAGAAGGTCATCGAGGTCGACAGCAATCCCGCCGCCGCGGTGAAGATCCTCGAGGATCTGTGCAAGCAGCGCGGCAAGTGGCAGCCGCTCATCGAGGCGTGGGAGAAGCGCGCCGAGGTGCAGCGTGATCCCACGCGGCGCACCGATGCACTGCGCGCGGCGGCAGCACTCGCGAGCAGCGACCGCGTCGGCGACGCGCGCGCGAGCATGCGCATCGATCACAAGCTGCTGTCGATCGACCCGATGGACACCAACGCAGCAGCACGCCTCGAGAAGCACTACGAGGAGATGCAGGACAAGACCGGCCTCATCGAGCTGCTCAAGATGCGGCTCGAAAGTTCCAAGCAGGGCGGGCGCGAGAGCATCGAGATCCTCAAGCGCATCGCGCGTGTCTCGGAGGAGGGAGCGCGCGACGTCGACACCGCCACCGAGCACTACTCGAAGGTGCTCGAGCACGAGCCCGAGAACAAGGATGCGCTCGACGCGCTCAGCCGCATCTACGAGTCGACCGAGAAGTGGGCCGACCTGATCGAGGTCACACGCCGCCTCATCAAAGTCACCAACGATCGCAACACCAAGGCCCTGCTCTACTTCAAGTGCGGCTCGGTCATGGAGGCCAAGTTCGGGCGCGAGCAGGACGCGATTCGCTACTACGACGCCGCGATCAAGACCACGCCGAACTGCATGCCCGCCGTGCACGGCCTCCGCGATCTGTATCGGCGCCGCGAAGAGTGGCCGCGTGTGATCGAGACGCTCGAGCTCGAGGTCAAGCTGTGGAACGACGACAAGGAGCGCGCCGGCGTGTTCGCGCAAATTGGTCGCATCTATGGCCAGCAGCTCGGTGATGCCGAGCAGGCGATGAACTACTACGAGAGCGCGCTCACCGTCGATCCGGACTGCTTGCCGGCGAACCAGGCACTGTTCGAGCATTTCTTCGAGCGCGGCGAGTGGGACCGCGCGATGCCGGTCGCGACCGCGCTCGCGCAGAAGGCGATGCGCGACGGGGACCCGGGCACGCGTAGCGAATTCTATCGTAAGCGGGGTGTGGTCGCGCGCAACACCGGTGATCTCAAGGCCGCCGCGGACAGCTTCATCGTCGCGCTCGAGATCAAGCCGCTCAACACGACAGCGCTCGACGATCTAGGCGCCTTGGCGCGCGAGCAGCCCGACGCGTGGGATTTCGACGCGACCTACCGTGAGCTCGAGAAGGTCTACCGCAAGCGCGACGACGCGGGTCAATACCTCGCACGCGTGCACGTGGCGCGTGCAGCGATCGTCGAGCGCGATGGCGACCTCGACGGTGCGGCGGACCTGTACCGGCAGTCGCTCGAGCTGGCGCCGACGGATTTCACGATTCTCATGGCGCTCGTCGAGTTCCACGCCGACATGCGCCACTGGCGCCAAGCGGTCGAGGCGATCAAGCTGTTCGTCGACGCTGGTGCCACGCCCCAGGATCGCCTCGCGGCGCTGATGCGGCGTGCCACGATTCACGCCGATGGCGAGATGGATGCCGCCCGCGCGATCGAGGTGCTGTCGCACGTGATCGAGATCGAGCCGGCGCACCAGGATGCGTACTACCTGCTCGCGCAGCAGTACTTCCTCGCCGGCCAGCACACCGAGGCGCGCAAGGCGATCGAGCGCGTGATCGAGCTGGCGACCGCGCCGGGCATGCCGCTCTCGGCCGAGGCGCTCGCGCGTTACTACTACTACAAGGGCCGCATCCTCGACGCGGCCGGCGACACGCGCGCGGCGGCGCCGCAGTACCGCCGCGCGATCGAGTACGACCCGGGCTACGCGCCACCGGCCCTCGTGCTCGCGCGTCGCGCCGCCGACGGTGGTGACCAGCGCCAGGCCGAGACGCTGCTGATCGAAGCCGCGCACGCCGCGATGGCGCAAGGCGGTCCGCGCGCCGCCGTTCCGCTGCAGCGAGGCCTCGCGCGCATCTTGTTGTCGTCGGGCGATCGCCCCGCGGCGATCGAGGCCTACCGCGGCATCTTGAACGTCGAGCCCGACGGAGCCAGCGACCGCGTCGCACTCGCCGAGATCTACGCCGTTGACGATCCGCAGCGCGCGATCAGCGAGCTGCGCAAGGTGCTCGAACGCGACATCCACCACGCACCCGCGTATCGACTGCTGGCATCGTTCTACAACCGAACCGGCGATACCGAGCGAGCGACCCGCGTGCTCACCGCCCTCGATCTGCTCGGCTTCGCGGAGGAGACCGACCGCCAGACGATGCAGCGGCTGCGCGCCTCCCGCCACAGCCAGCCGCTCCGGCGCTCGCTCGACGACGACAACCGCGATCGCATGTTGATCAACAACGCGCCTGGCGAGCCGCTCGGCGAGGTGTGGACCGCGTTCGCCGAGCAGATCACGGCGCTCGTCGCACAGCCTTCGCTCGGCGAGAACGTGCTGCCGGCCGAAGGCATCGACGCACGCGTCACCCATCTCGCGGGCGAGGTCGGCCAGCTCTATGACGTGGAGCCGCAGCTGTTCATCGGCGATCGCGTACCCGGTCTGCTCGCGGTCACTGCGTTCCCCAACCAGATGGTGGTGATCGATCGGACGCTGCTGTCCGAGAACGATCTCGCGATCCGCTTCGTGTTCGGCTACGCGTTCGAGGCGATCCGCGGCGGCTACGCGGCGCTGCTCCAGCTCGGTGCACGGCAGCGGCGCGAGCTCGGCCAGATGCTGCGTGGCCTGCTCTCCGATGTCGAGCCGACGGGCTCGGCCGCGGACCTCATGAACAACGCCGACACCCTCGCCTCCAAGATTCTCGAGCGCCACGCCGGCACCCGCGATGTCGATCCCGGTGCCTGGATGGACGACATGCTCGCGTGTGCAAAACGCGGCGGTCTGGTCGCGTGCGATGACTTCGCGGCCGCCATCTGGGCAGTCGCCCGCCTATCTGGTGAGCTGCTGGAGACCCACGATGATGCCGTGGCGCTGGGCGCAGTCCTGGGCGGCCCCGACCTCGTCCGCTTTTATCTAAGCGACAACTACCAGCTGATCAGAGACTTACTCGCGGGGCCCTGAACGAGGGGCAGGCGCGGCGCGCCGATGTAGGCCGCGAAACCACGTAGCCTCACTAGATCGCAGAGCGTGCGGAGGCTACGCTTATGATCGTGCGAGAGGTTAAGGGGCTGTGCTGTAATGAGCCCTACCGCCATTTCATCTAGGCGATCTTGATGAGCCAAAAGTTTCAGGCGTCCGTACAGCACCGGGGAGACGTGAGCTACGTAAAGCTCGGCGGCGTCATCGACGAGGATAACGAGCTCGGCGATCTCGTCGACAAGATCCCGTCGGGAACGGCCGTGATCGATCTCGGCGAGATCGAGCGAATCAACTCGTGCGGTGTTCGGGACTGGGTGAACTGGCTGTCGAAGCTCGAGTCGAACGGCACGCGCAGTGTCCTCGTCGAGTGCTCGCCCGCGATCGTCGCGCAGATCAACCTCGTCAATAACTTCACCGGCAGCGGCGTGGTGAAGAGCTTCTACGTCCCGTACTTCTGTCCGGAGTGTGACGAGGAGAAGGTCCTGCTCGTCGAGGCCGGCGACATGGGTCCCCCGCCGCACGAACCGCCGACCTGTCGCTGTGACGAGTGCGATCTCGTCATGGACTTCGACGACATGCCCGACTCGTACTTCGCGTTCCTGTCGAACCAGCGCAAGCTCGCCGAGCCCGACAAGATCAACGGCGCGATGAAGGAGCTGTCGGGCAGCGCCGACGGTCGCGCAAGTGCGGCACCGTCCTCCAAGAGCAAGATCAAGTCGCGCCAGAGCGCGCCGAATCTCGCCGGCGCCAGCAGCAAGCCCAGTGTGCCTTCGCTTCCGTCGATCCAGCGCACGAGCACGCAGCCGGCCAACTCGGCGCATCACTCGAGCGGTCCGCGCCTTCCGCAGCAGAAGACGCCGAGCTCGAGCCCTGGCAGCGCACCGCGCCTCGGCATGAACGCCAAGCCGCCGAGCGCGCCACAGCTCGCGAACATGTCGATGCGCATGCAGGCGGGTCCGGCTGTCGCGGCCCCGAAGGGCAACGCGGTGGTCTTTGTGCTCGTGGGTGTGCTGGTCGCAGCGATCGTCGTACTCGCCTACCTCGTCCTCGCCAAATAGCCTGCGTGTTACGATCTAACTGAGGTTTTCGTGGGGGACTCAGCCTCGGATATCGGCGTTCCGTGCCAGGTCTGTGGCAAGACATGGCCCTCCGATCATTCGATCTGTCCGGACGACGGCACGTGGCTCTACGAGCAGACGATCATCGAGATCCAGCCCAAGGCGCGCCGGCCCTCGCTCGAGTTCGCCGCCGTTCCCGAGACCACCAGCCGTCAGCCGCACTACGAGTCAACCGCGCGCCCCGGGCGCTACCACACGCCGTCGAACGCGATGCCGATTCGCGGTGCGTCGACCGACATGATCGCTGCGCAACTCGCGCCGCCCAATGTCCCCATCGAGATCGTGCCCGGCATGCCGATCGGAGAGTACGAGGTCGAGGCCAAGGTCGGCGAAGGCGCGATGGGCACGGTCTATCGCGCGATCCATCCGCAGATCGGCAAGCACGTCGCGATCAAGGTGATGACCACGAAGGTCTTCGGCGAGTCTGAAGCGGTGAAGCGCTTCGTGGGCGAGGCCCGCGCGGTTGCCGCGATCGAGCACCCGGGTATCGTCGACGTGTTCGGCTTTGGCCGCATCCCGGACGGCCGCACGTACCTCGTGATGGAGTGGCTCGACGGTCAGAGCCTGGCCGCGCGCGTAGCGCAAGGCGACCTTCCCGAGATCGAGGCGTGCGAGATCATTCGCCAGATCGCTCGCGCGCTCGAAGCCGCGCACGCCAAGGGCATCATCCACCGCGATCTCAAGCCCGAGAACGTGTTCCTCAGGACCGTCGACGACGAGCGCCCGACCGTGAAGCTGCTCGACTTCGGGCTCGCGAAGTCGATCAACAAAGAGGACGTCGCGAACGTCGCCAAGACGCGGAGTGGGCAGATGCTCGGGACGCCGCTCTACATGAGCCCCGAACAGTGCAAGAACAAGGGCGTCGATCAGCGGACCGACATCTACGCGCTCGGCTGCATGTGCTACGAGCTGCTCGTCGGGCGCACGCCCTACGACGCTGACAACGTCGCCGAGATCATCACCGCGCATCTGGTCGGTGAGCCCCCCGGGCGTCGAAGTTCAAGCCCGACATCGATCCCGATCTCGACAAGCTCCTGTTCGGCATGATCCAGAAGGACCCCGACCGGCGGCCGCCGCTCGGCGAGATCCGCCGCATCCTCGGCATGCAGCTGTCGCGGCTTGGCTTCCGCGCCAACACGCTCGACGGCTTCGCCCAGATCGCGTCATCTCCATTCATCTCGCCACTCGCAGCGACCATGCCGATGCCCGCGATGCAGGTCGCCCCGCGGCCGGTACCACGCGCCGAGCCGCCCGTCGAGGAGAACAAGAACCAGGTAGTGGAGGCGGGCGGCCCGCCGTGGTTCTTCTACGTGGCGGTCGCAGTTCTGATCGTCGTGGTCGCCCTCATCGTCGTGCTCAAGTAGAGTCAGCGTCGGATGGATTCCCGCAAGCGCGCCCTCGTCGGCGAGTGCATCTCGCGCGCAAGCGTCGAGGCTGCACGCGGGACGCCGATCGCAGACCTCGAGACCGCGCTCGCAGGCTGCGACTACGAGCGCGCCGCGACGATCGCATTCGCGTGCGCGCGCGCAGGTACGCCGGTAGGCACCGACGTGATCGGGCGCATCCTGCCCGGGATCGAGCTGCCGGCGATCACGTGCTCGCTGATCGCGATCGCGCCGTCACGAGGAGACTTGCTCGCCGTCCTCGACCAGCATCGCTTTCCGACGACAAGAGACGCTGCCGAGCTCGAGACGATCACGCTGTACGCAGCGTGGAAGGCCGGGGCCGAGCCCGCCCGCGTGATCCCACACCTGCGGCGGCTCTCGGCTCGCTCGCTGACGGCCGAGAGCTACGCGCTGCTCGCGACCGTAGCGGCGACGATCGACGATCCGAACGTGGCCGCCGCGACCAAGCCGATCGCACCGTTCGCGAAGGAGTACGCGAAGAATGTCGCCGCCGACGACAAGGCGATGCATGCCTCGCTCGACGCGGTGTTCGCCGAGCTCCCGGCCGAGGTCGAGGCCTCGCTGGCGGCGGGCTTCACGGTCCGCACCGCGAAGCAGGTCGGGCGCAATGATCTGTGTCCGTGCGGTAGCGGGCTCAAGTTCAAGAAATGCTGTGCCGACAAGCCGCAGGCCGCGCCGTCGCCGATCCCGGGCCTGTCGTTCGAAGCGTTTCTCGCCGGCGAGCAGGTCACGGCGGACCACGTCGGGGAGCTCGGGCTGCGCGACCTCGTGCGCATCGATATCGCGCGCGTGCCGTGGCCGTCGCTGGTCGCCGTGTTTCGGCGGTTCATCACCACACATGAATGGACGCATGCCGAACGTGTGCAGGCCGAGCTGGTGCGCCGCGACGAGTTGCTGGGCCACGACTACACCGAGGAGCTCGCGCTGCGCTTCCTCGATATCGGGGACCTCGAGCGAGCGCGGCCGCTGATCGCCGCCCTGCCCGTCGATCGGCGCAGTGGCTTCGACGTCGATCTCGCGATCGCGGCGGGGCCCGACACCGCGTATCGCGTGCTCGTCGACTGGGCCCGCAAGGTCGCGGCGAGCACCGCCACGAACCCTGCGCAGATGCCGGACATCGAGCTGGCCTACGCGCTGCTCCGCGCCGAGCCAGCGCTCGGTATCCTCGCCGCCCGCGCCTGTATCGGTACGATGCGTATCGACGATCCGGAGACGCTGCTCGAGGTCGTCGAGGAGGCCCGCGATCAGATGAACCTGCCACCCGTCGATGCGGCGTGGGCCGTGCTCGACGAGCTCGTCGAGCCTGAAGCGGGCACGGGCAAGGGCCGCGGCAAGTCCAAGACCAAAGCCAGCGAGCCGAGGGATGTTGCGCTGGCCGAGAGCACCGCTCGCATCGATCAGCTCGAGCGGACTCTCGCCGCCACGCGCGCCCAGCTCGCCGACGCGACCACGCGTCCAGCCGCGGAGCTGATGCGAGTGCCGGAAGCCTCCGGTCTCGACGGGCGCGTCCGCGAGCTCGAGGCACTGATCCGCGAGGGCAACGCCGAGCGGCGCGAGCTCCGCAAGCAGCTCGAGGCGCGCGAGGCCGACGCCGCGCTCCATCGCGAGCGCGAGGACAGCCCGCGCGCGCGACGCGCCACGCTCGACGAGCCGGACGATGGATTCGCAAACCCCGGCTTTGCCGGGGTGCGCAGCGGCGCCGAAGGCGGTGCGCAGGTAATCGACGAGAACGACAGCCTCGAGCCTGGCAACCGCGGTGTGACCCTGCCCCGCTTCGAGCGCCGCTTCGTCGACGCGCTCGGTGAGGTGCCGGCGCAGGTCGCCGCCGAGACGATGCGCACGATCGGGACGCTCGCTGCGGGCGATGGCTTCACGTGGCGCAGCATCAAGCGCGCGAAGGACATGCCGCGCCAGGTGCTCATGGGGCGCGTGGGCATTCATCACCGGCTGATCTTCCGCGTCGAGGACAACGACATGACCGTGCTCGACCTGATCACGCGCGAGCAGCTCGACACCACGCTCAAGCGGCTGCGGATGAACCGTTAGTGGTACCCTGATCCCATGAAGGCCACGCTGTACTGGAAGAGCACTTGAACAACCTGTCGTGACGCGAGGAGTTCCTTGCGCAGCGCCGGGCACGAACTGACCGAAGTGAACTACGCGAAGACCGCGCTCGACCAGAGCACGGTCAAGCAGCTCGTTGCGAAGGCCGGCGGGATCGCCGCCGTGCTCAACGTGCGGCACGCGACCGTCAAGGCCAAAGGCTGGGCGGACAAGCCGCCGGATGTCGACACCTTTGCAAAGGCCGTCGTCAAGGAGCCGAACCTCCTCAGACGGCCAATTCTCGATACCGGCAAGAAGCTCATCGTCGGCTTTGACAAAGCAGCGTACGCAAAGCTTCCATAGCGTCCGTGATTGATGACCCGCGAACGTTCGCACTCGATCTACTCGAGAAGCTGTGTGTCGAGCTGGCCAAATTTCCGGGCGTTGCCACGCGCAACGATCACTACCTGGCGCTGTCGTACGCGGTCCGTGACCGCCTGTTGCACCGCTGGGCTGACTCGGCAAAGTCGATCCTCGCGCAGCGCCAGCGCACGGTGGTCTACCTCTCGGCCGAGTACCTGATCGGTCCGCAGCTCGGCTCGAACCTCCAGGCCCTCGGGCTCGAGGCCACCGTCCGCGCCGCGGTGCAGGACCTCGGCATCTCACTCGACGAGCTCCTCGAGCACGAGGAGGAGCCCGGCCTCGGCAACGGTGGCCTGGGTCGCCTCGCCGCGTGCTTCATGGATTCGCTCGCGACGCTCGACATCCCGGCGGTCGGGCACGGGCTGCGCTACGAGTTCGGCATCTTCGACCAGGACATCCGCGACGGCTGGCAGGTCGAGCGCACCGACACCTGGCTGCGTCACGGCTTCCCGTGGGAGATCCGCCGCTACGACGTCGAGCGCTCGGTCGGGTTCGGCGGCTACACCGAGCACGGCGCCGCGGGCGTACGCTGGATCCCCGAGCGCGTGGTCAAGGGCGTGCCTTACGACGTGCCCGTCGCTGGCTACGGCACCCCAAAGACGAACTTCCTGCGCCTGTGGAGCGCGGTTGCCGCCGAGGAGTTCGACCTCGATGCGTTCCAGGTCGGCGAGTACTGGCGCGCCGTCGAGGCGAAGATCCGCAGCGAGAACCTGACCAAGGTCCTCTATCCGAACGACTCGAGCCCGGCCGGCAAGCAGCTGCGCCTCGAGCAGCAGTACTTCTTCGTGTCGTGCGCGATCCAGGATTGCTTCCGCATGCTGCAGCTCGGCGGCGCGGACATCCGCGACTTCGGCAAGCTGCTTGCGGTGCAGCTCAACGACACGCACCCCACGCTCGCGGTGCCCGAGCTGATGCGCCTGCTCATGGACGTGCACCACCTCAACTGGGACGAGGCCTGGCGCATCACGCACGAGGCGTTCGCCTACACGAACCACACGCTGCTCCCCGAGGCGCTCGAGACCTGGCCGCTCCAGCTGATGCAGCGCATGCTGCCGCGGCACGTCGAGATCATCTTCGAGATCAACCGGCACTTCCTCGACACCGTGCGCGCGAAGTTCCCCGGCGACGAGGCGCGTATTCGCCGCATGTCGCTGATCGGCGAGGATGGCAACAAGGTCGTGCGCATGGCGCACCTCGCGACGGTCGCCAGCCACCACATCAACGGCGTCGCCGCGCTGCACTCGCGGCTGCTACGCGAGACCGTGCTGCGTGACTTCGCGGAGCTGTGGCCCGAGCGATTCACCAACGTCACCAATGGCGTCACGCCGCGCCGGTTCCTCACGCTCGCGAACCCGCGCCTCTCCGACGTGATCTGCGAGGGCATCGGCGACGGCTGGATGCGCGACCTCGACAAGCTGCGCGAGCTCGAGCCGCTCGCCGATGACGCGGCATTTCAGGCCAAGTGGCGTGCGGTCAAGCAGGCCAACAAGGCCGAGCTCGCGGCGAAACAGCTCGGTGCGTTCGATACAGCTGCAGTCCTCGACGTTCACTGCAAGCGCATCCACGAGTACAAGCGACAGCACTTGAATCTTCTGCACGCGATCGTGCTGTGGCAGCGGATCATCAACGGGACCGACGTCGACGTGCCGCGCACGATCCTGATCGCCGGCAAGGCGGCACCGAACTATCGCGCCGCGAAAGTCATCATCCGGCTCGCGCACGGTGTCGCCGAGACGATCGCCGCTGACAAGCGTGCGCGCGATCGCCTCCGCGTGATCTTCGCGCCAGACTTCTCGGTCAAGAACGCGCAGCGGATCTATCCGGCCGCCGATCTGTCCGAACAGATCTCGACCGCCGGCATGGAGGCCTCGGGCACCGGGAACATGAAGTTCACGATGAACGGCGCGCTCACGATCGGCACGCTCGACGGTGCGAACGTCGAGATTCGTGAGCAGGTCGGCGAGGACCACTTCTTTCTGTTCGGGCTCACCGCCGACGAAGTGGCCGCGCGCAAGCAGGCGGGCTACGCGCCGCGTGATGTGATGGTTCGTGATGGCGAGCTCGCCCACGCGATCGAGCTGATCGCGGCCGGAGCGTTCTCACGCGGCGACCGCAGCATGTTCGCGCCGCTCGTGCAGGACCTGGTCGACCGCGACCCGTTCCTCGTGCTCGCCGACTTCCGCTCGTTCGCGGACTGCCAGGCGCGCGTCGCCACGGCCTGGCGCAACCCGGCGCAGTGGACGAAGTCGTCGATCCTCAACGTCGCGCGCTCGGGCTACTTCTCGTCGGACCGCTCGATCCGCGAGTACGCGGAGAACATCTGGCGCGTGGGCTGAGCCGCCTCACGAGATCAATGACTTAGACGGTGAGACCCTTTTTGTAGGCGAGCAGCTCCTTCTGGGTCTTGAGCAAGAGCTGGTTCGTCTCGAGTAGCTCCTTGGTGCGCATGCGGACCTGGTTGGCCAGGCGCTCGCGTTCGCGGGCTTCCTTCTCGAGCATCTCCTGGTACTTGACCTGGACCACGGCCTCGTCGGTGACGTTACGCTGGATCTCGAGGGCGCCGACCTGGTTGCCGGCCTCGTCGGTGATCGGGACCGCGGACAGGATGAAGCGCAGCTTCTGGCTCTCCCCCGCTATATTTCCCGAGATCTCGTCGAGGCGAACGTGACGGTTGTCGGCCCAGCACTGCTGCGCGATGCACTCGTTGGCGCAGATGTTCAGCTCCAGGACCTCGAAGCAATGCTTGCCCTTGAGGCCGCGGGCGACGCTACGGGGCAGCAGCGCATGGAACGCGCGGTTGAAATCGACGATCCGGCGGTCCGTATCGACGATGAAATAGCTGTCCACGATCGCGTTCGACACCCGCTTGAACTCGGTGAGGAACGACTGGAGCGCTGGCGCCGTGGTCTCCATCCCGCCAGATGCTAGCAGGCGCCGGGCGCATAGGGTTACTCTCCCGTGTGGATGGCCAAGCGCGGGGGGCCGAGCATTTCGGTCAAGATGATCCTGACCACGACGGTGCTGATCGTCGTGACGGGTATCGGGGCAGGACTGCTCAACATCATGAACATCCGGCGCTCGTTCGACGAGTCCGCCGCGAGTCGTGTCGAGCAGTTCCAGGCGTCTCGTGCCCAGATCGGACAGCTGGGAACGCCGCTGTTCGCCCGGGCGACCGAGGCCCTGGTCATGGAGCGCGGCCGCGACAAAGATATTCTGACCCTGGTCCAGAACGCGGTCCGCGAGGACACGCAGGAGGGCCGCGGCGGCAAGAAGGATTACGTCCTCAAGCTCGCCTACGTGCTCGACCTCAATCAAAAGGTCATCGCGCACTGCCACGAGGGGACGCAGCTCGACTGCAAGCAGTTCGATCCGCACGAGGCCGTGAGCCCGGCGCTCGGACCGATCACGGTCGAGAGCTGGCAGAAGGTCCTCGCCGCGTGGCAGGCCAATGCCGGCAAGACCAGCAGCGCACTCGTCGAGCTCCAGATCGACTCTGGTGGCGCTCCATACCGTGTATTCGCGTATCCGGTGTTCGTCGGCGAGCCTGCGACCGCCGCGGGTGCCGTTGCGGTCGAGCCGCCGGCCGCACGCCAAGGCTACGTGGTGCTCGGCTACGACATGGCGCCGTACGCGTGGTTCAAGCAGGAAGCCGCCGAGCAGAAGTCTGCCGCGGTCAAGAAGGCCGTGCTCTACACCGCCGCGGTCGGCGCGCTGTTCGCACTGATCGGTACCGTGCTCGCGATCTTCCTCGGGCTCAGCGTCAGCAAGCCGATCAAGCAGCTCGCGTGGAAGGCCGATCAGATCGCGCGTGGCGATCTCGACGCGCGTGTCGAGATCACGTCAAGCGACGAGATCGGTCTGCTCGGCGAGAACTTCAACTTCATGGCCGACCAGATCACGATCCTGCTCCAGCAGACCGCCGAGAAGGCGCGCATGGAGCAGGAGCTCGAGGTCGCCAAGACGATCCAGGAGACGCTGGTGCCGAGCCCCGAGCCGGTGCGGAAAGCCAATCTGACGTTCGCGGGCTTCTACCAGCCGGCCGCGCAGACCGGCGGCGACTGGTGGACGTGGGCCGAGATGGCGAACGGCAAGATCCTCCTCGTGATCGGCGATGTCACTGGTCACGGCGTGCCGTCGGCGATGATCACCGCGGCTGCGAAAGCAGCCTGCGACGTCGCTCGCCACGTCCACGGTGATGACCTCACGGTGACGCGCCTGCTCGAGATCATGAACCACGCGATCTTCGAGAGCGCGCAGCGGCGGTTCGTGATGACCTGCTTCGCGTCGATCGTCGACATGCCCAAGCGCACGATCACGTACGCAAACGCCGGCCACAACTTCCCCTATCTGTTCCGTCCCGGCGAAGGCAAGGGCGAGTTCGGCTCGCTCATGATCCGCGGTAACCGCCTCGGCGACGACCGCACGTCGAAGTACGAAGCCAAGACCACCGACCTCGCCATCGGTGACGTGCTCGTCTGGTACACCGACGGCATCGTCGAGTGCGAGAACGACAAGGGCGACGAGTACGGCGAGAAGCGGTTCCGCGCGAGCGTGCGCAAGGCCGCGGCGCTCGACGCGGGCGAGATGCGCGATGCGATCATCACCGAGGCTGGGACGTACTTCGGCGAGACCGCACGCAAGGATGACATCACGATGGTCGTGGGGAGGATCCATTGAGATCACTGGTTACCGCGATCGCCGCCATCGCCATCGTCGCGCCGTATGCGCAGGCCGCCGTCGAGGATGACCTGCGCGATGGCGACAAGTTCTTCGAGGACGGCAACTGGAAGCGTGCCGCCGCGGCGTACGACCGCGCGATCGGCAAGGCACCCGGTCAGGTCGCGGCCGAGGCGTACGGAAAGCGCGCCGCGATCTTCATCATCCTCAAGGATCTGAAGGGCGGTCTCGACTTCGTCGCCAAGGCGAAGGTCCGCTATCCGAACGCGCCCGAGATCATGGAGCAGGAAGCACTGCTGCTCTGGGAGACTGACCAGAAGGACAAGGCGATCCAGGTCGCCGAGCAGGTCGTCAGGGCACGTCCCGCGGCGTTCACGAACCACAAGCTGATCGGCGAGTACTACGCGCAACGCGATCCGGTGAAGACCGCCGCCGCGTTCGAGGGCTATCTCGCCGGGCGTCCGACAGAGCTCGAGGGTGGCGACGTGCTGCCGCGGATCCGGCTCGGCTTTGCCTATCTCGCGAACGCACGCTCGAGCCTCGCGGACGGCGACACCACGCGTGCGCAGACGATCTACTTGAAGTCAGTCGAGCAGTTCGAGTACGTGCTCCGCAAGCTCAGCAAGAAGCCGAACGCCACGGTCAACGCCGAGAACGGGCTGTGCGCCGCGTACGCCGGCCTCGGTCGCTGGGATCAAGCGATCAGCATCTGCGAGCGCGTGATCCGCGATCCGAAGCGCATCGATACGTCGGGGTCGGTCTGGTTCAACCTCAGCCGGTCGTACCTCGCTCGCAAGCAGACCAAGAAGGCGCGCGTCGCGGCCAACGAGTTCGCGCGCATGCGCAAGAACGAGGCGCGCGCGTACATGCTGATCGGCGACACCTTCTTCGAGGATCGCGATTGGGGCAGCGCCCTCGACCAGTACCTGCGCGCCGAGAAGGCACTCAAGGCGAACCAGATCGGTGAGCAGGTCGACCTGTCGATCCAGCTCGGCAAGACCTACCGCCGCCTCCCGGCGCCCGCGTCGGGCCCCAACAAGAACATCGAGCTCGCAATCGAGAAGCTGTCCGGCGCGTTCAATGCGAACCCATCGAGCCTCGAGCTCGCGACCGAGCTCGGCGGCGCGTACCTCGAGGCCAAGCAGGACGCGAAGGCGACCGCGCTCACCGACAAGCTGCTCGCGGGGCCGGCATTCCCGAAGGCGCCGCCCGAGCAGCGGGCCGCCGTGCAGGTCCTCGCCGGCAAGTCGCTGTTCAACCAGAAGAAGCTCAAGGAGGCGCGCCAGCGCTTCGAGTCCGCACGCGAGCTACGGCCCGCGGATGTCCAGATCCAGCGCGCGCTGGTCACCACGATCAACGAGCAGGCCTACGCCGAGGGCAAGGATCTCAAGGCGGCGCAGGTGCTGCTCGAGCAGGCGCTCACCGTCGACAGCGCGTCGCCGATCACGCTCACCAACCTCGCGGTACTCTCGATCGAGCGCGGCGACTGCGATGGTGCGCAGCGGCAGGTCACCAAGCTCCAGGACGTGCGTGGCGCCGACGGTGTGGTCACCGCGCGTCTGCTCGCTCGCACGCACCTGTGCGGCTCCAAGCCCGACACGCGCAAGGCAATCGAGGCGTTCACCGCCGCCGAGCGCGAAGCCAAGAAGGCGAACGCTCAGCTCGCGCTCGCCGAGATCTATACCGAGTGGGCGCCGCTGATGTGGGACGTCGATCTCAACGGCGCGGTCGAAAAACTGGAGCTCGCGGCGACGGTCTCCGCGTCGTCACCGGAGATCGCGCCTGCCGCCAAGCGCAACCTCGCGCTCGCGCTGTATCGCCGGGGCTGGCGCTTCATGCGTGAGGGCAAGGGAGCCGAGGCTGCCAACGACTTCGAGCGCGCCACGCGTGACCCGTCGGTCCTCAAGGGAACCGAGCCGCTCGCGTTCGACTTCTCGCTCGCACTCGCGCAGCTCGACGCCAATCGCGCCGCCGAGGCAGGAAAGCTGTTCCGCAGCCTCGCCGGCAAAGGCAACCAGGGCGCCTATCTCAAGGGCTCGTACGCGAAGGTCGGCTCGCAGTTCTTCGCCGCCTACGCGAACTACCGCAGCGCCACCGGTGCCGCGCGCCAGCAGGCCTGCGCGGATCTGTCGCGACTCGAACCCGAGATCGGTGGCAAGGCGCGCGAGCTGGTGGCGTCGTGCTGGGAGGCCGTCGCGTTCGATGCGTGGCGCTCCGGTCAGCAAGGCGCCGCGCAGAAGGCGCTCGCCACCGCCGAGAAGACGGCATCGCCGGAACAGAAGCGCCGGATCGAGCTCGACCGCGCGGCGCTGTCGCTATCGAGAGACAAAGTCGCGTCGCTCGAGGCGCTCAGCGGCAATTTACCCGAGGCGCTCATCAACCTCGGCATCGTGTACGACCTGCTCGGTCGGCCCAAGGATGCCTACGATGCCTGGGGCAAGGCGAAGGCGCGCGGCGCGAACACGCGTGACCTCCAGAAGTGGATCGACGCGAAGAAGAGGATCTATGGCTACTAAGCACGTCCTCCCTGCCCTCGCCGTGATGCTCGCTGCCGGCGCACCCGCGCACGCACAGCCGGCCAAGCTGACAATCGGCATCTTCGCGCCAACCGTCGAGTTCGGAACCGCGCAGGCACGCCTCGCCTACGCACAGGGCCTCGCAAAGGCAATCGAACAGAACACGGGCATCAAGACCTACGCGCAGTCGTACGCGACGCTCGCTGCGCTCAAGAAAGACAACGTCGACTTCGCGATCATCGATGGGCCGTGCTTCGCGATCGCGCTCAACAGCAAGCTGCTCGCGACCGCGATCGTCGGTGGCGCCACCACGCGCACGTGGGCTCTCTACTCGTCGGCCGGCGACTCGATGCAGGCACTCAAGGGCAAGAAGCTCGCCTTCATCGCGATGGGCTGCAACGACGCCGGCTTCGTCGACAACGCGATGCTCGAGTCCGAGGTCGACTCGGCGTTCTTCGGTTCGCGCGTCGGCGAAAAGGATCTGACCGGCTCGATCGCATCGGTGACCTCGTACAAGACGGCGCAGGCCGTGTTCGCGCCGGTCGGCACCGCGAAGGGCCTGGCCAAAGTCTTCGACGCCGGTGCCGTTCCCAATCCGGCCTTCGTCGGGCTCTCGCAGCTCCCCGACGCGATCGCCGACAAGGTCGCGACCGCCGTGATCGCCTACGGCGGCTCGGGTGCGATCACCACGTGGTCCAAGCCGTCGCGCGAGCCCTACCAGGCGTTCGCCGCGCGGCTCGCGCCGGTTCGCAAGGTCGGCGTGTTCGCGAACCCCGAGCCCGTGCGCATCGATTCGAAGGATGTCCTCCTCGATCCGCCGACGCTCAAGGACGCGGGCTCGCTCTCGCTGCGCCAGCACTTCGTTCGCCAGCCCGGCGTGCGCATGGAATGAAGGTTGACGAGCACCGTTGCAGCCGCCTCGGGCGACTGCCTCCACGGAGGTTCGAGTCCAGCCACACCGTCATTCCGGGCGCCCGCGCGCGCCATTTGACGCATGCCCGAGCGGCCGAGCGCGGGGTTACATTGGGGGTTGGTGTGATGCGAGGCGGCATATGGAGACGCCGCCGGGACGGGAGATCAACTAGAAGCGCGACGAACCTCGGGGTCCGGGACGGAAACCCCGTGACGCCGGGGTCGGCACAGACCGTGGATGAGTGGTGGAGGTGCACGCATTCACGGCGCAGTTGATCGACACGGGGGCGGAGAGTGCAGCGCTGCAGGATGCGCTCGCCGACGCCGGGTGTCTGGATATCGAGGTCGCGTCGCATGGGACGCTGCTCTCGGTAGCGAACGACCCGACGCTCGATCTCGTGGTCGTTGCCGTACATCGCGGCGACTGCGCGGCGCTTCGCCGGATCGTGGCGGCACGGCAGGGCGTGCGTGTTGTGGCCGTCTGCGACGAGAGCGATATCGACGCTGCCTTCGCGGCCGGCGCAGCCCAGTGCGTGACGCGTCCGGTGCGGCGGCGTGAGCTGGCCGGTCGCATTCGGGACACGATGCGGGGCAATGCAGCCACGCGCACGACCGTCCGGGAACGTGCGATGTCCGAGACGATCGCGGCGCTGCAACGCGAGAAGCAAGATCTAGAGCGCCTGGCATGCGTCGACCCCCTGACCGGCGTCGCAAACCGCCGGCACGCGCTGGAGCTGCTGGCCGCCGAGTGGGCCCGTTGCACGCGCGACCATCGCCCGCTGGCCGTGGTGATGATCGATCTCGACTGCTTCCACGCCTACAACGAGAACTACGGTCACCCCGGAGGCGATCGCTGCCTGGCGCTCGTCACCGACGCCATGGTGCGCTGCCTACGTCGCCCGTCGGACTTCCTCGGTCGTTACGGCGGCGAGGAGTTCATGGCGATCCTGCCCAACACCGATGCCGTCGGCGCCAGGATCGTGGCGGAGCGCCTGCGCGCCGCGGTCGAGAACCTCGGACTGCCCCATATCGGGTCGGTCTGCTCGCCCGTGGTCACGATCACCGCTGGGTTCGCGTCCATCCGCGTGCTGCCGGAAGACTCGGCCGACCGCCTGATTGCAGCCGCCGATGCATCGCTGCTCGAAGCCAAGTCGCTGGGCCGCAATCGGGTCGGTGGCCACGCGCCGCTCGTCAAGCCGTCGCGTGTCTCGGCGCAGCGCTGGGAGCGTTACGCCCCGGTCTATGTCGATCCTTGGTACGCCGATCAGATCACCGCGTTCCTCGACAGCGTCGAGAACGAGGCGCGCTCACACGTCGACAACTTGCATCGCGGTGAACGAGGCAGCGGTATCGCACTGCGTCGCCTCGAGGAGAAATCGCGACGCTTCGAGCTCACCGCGGTGGGCATGCTCCTACGCGACCTGGCGACGGCCGTTCGCGAGGCCGAGCCCGCGCTGTTGCGCGCCGCTGCCGACGAGCTCGTGCAATACGTGATGCACGTGCAGGTCGTCTACCGCAGGACGTGCGAGGACCACCTCCAGATCTCGGTCGCTCGCACCGGCTAGTTCAGGGGCTGCTGTAGACGACGGCACTCTGCAGCGCGATCGTCATGTGACTGACGATGATCGTCGTTCGCAATGTCGAGCCGCTGCTGGCACCGAGCGCGACCGGTGCGACGGTCTCGTTACCGGTGCAACGCAGGCCCGACGCATCGAGCGTGGCGCGCATGTAGTTCACGGTCCCCGGTGCGATGCCGACCAGGCTCGCGCCGCTCACCGTCGTGGGCCCGATGTAGTTCAGCGTCGGATCGAGCGTGACCGCGTTGAACAGCACGCAGCGAACGTTGGCGCCGCCGAGCGCGATCGTGATGTAGAGGGCGTTCTCCCCTGCACCGGTCGCGGTGCCGTAGTCGAGCGGCACGAACGAGACATCGATGGTCGGCGACGATGCATCGATGTCCAGGTCGAGACGCGCCATGGTGGTGTCCGGGTCACCGATCGTCGTGCCGACGTCCCAGTTCGCGATCGTGTCGGGCACCCAGTTCGTGATCGTGTCGTCGAAGAACGTGGCCACAACGATCCGGTCCCCGGTACTGCCGGATGCGGATCGCACGCATCGCCGACGCCATCACCGTCATCGTCCTCGGCACCCTGGTCGTACATCGTCGGGCAGTTATCGCCGAGGTCCGCGATCCCGTCGCCGTCGTGATCGGCACCCGCCTCGAAGTTATCCCGGCCACAGCCGAGCATCACGACGAGAACCAAGCACCGCACGCACCCAGTGTACGGGAGTGATGCGCTGTTCCACTACCTGAACATGACTGTGATCGATTGCTCGATCGAGTACTCGTGATACGCGCGCGCCGGAACATCGCACGCGGGGGTCGTGTCGCCGTACGAGCGGACGTAGAGCTTGTGCTCGCCCGCCGGCAGGGACGGCAGGGTGAACGTCACCGTGTCGTCATCGATGAGGTGCGGCACGAACAGCAGCGCCTGGCCGGCCGGTGCGAAGTAGGTCTCGAGGCTCAAGTGGACCAGATCGGCGGGCATCGATAGGCGCAGTGTGACGCGCTCCCCTGGCGTCATCACCCAGCTCTCGGCGTCGACGCGGGTCATCGTGCGCGCCGCGAATGCATCGCCGAGGTCGCATGTGATCGCGCGTGAGCGATCCGCGATGACAAGCTGCGCGTTCGGAATCGGCGGCGGCCACGCCCAGCTCACGAACGGCACGTCACAGCGAAGCACGGGCTCGTCGAGGCACGGATTCATGTTCTCGGGCTGGTGGCAGTACTCGCTGGTACCACCCGGAAATGCGGACAGCGGCTGCTTGCCGACGCGGGCATGAAAGTCCGTGCCGAGGACCGGGCAGTCCGCGTCGGTACGAGCCGGACGAAGGTCGCCCCACATCGTGAACGAGCCGAGGTACAGGTTCAGCTCTGCGACCTCGTAGTGGGCGAGGTCCGTCGAGTACGTCAGCTCGTCGGTGCAGCCGACCACAGCGAGGACGAGGAGTAGGCGCGGCAGCATCGCGGATGCGATCGTTGCAACGGACCCGCCAGCTCGGGCGCGTCCGGGCGCCCAGCGTCCTCGCGGGCTTACGCCGCTGACGCCTCAGAATCCCGAGGCCGTGCTGGCAGCGCGGTCCTATTCGACGAGGACGGTGCCGGCGACCTTGGCGGCGCCGATCTGATCGATCGCGCGGCGCAGGTCACGCGTGTTCGACACCTGCGCGCGAACCGAGAACAACACCGCGTCGGCGGCATCGGCCATCAGGTTCACGTCGGCAGAGCCGAGTACCGGCGGTGCATCGATCACGATGTGCTCGTAACCGGCGAGCCGCAGCCGCTCCATCGCGATCGAGAAGGCCGGCGCGTCGAGCAGCTGGGTCTTCTCGATACGCGGGTTGATCGCGGCGACGTGCAGCCACAGCTGCGGGATCTCGATCAGGCTCCACGGCAGCATCGGCTGGTGGCGATGCGCTGCGAGCTGCTCCGCGAAGCACCACGGCGGCACCAGGCGGAACGCGTTCGCGAGCTGCGGGCGGCGAACGTGGGTCTCGGCGAGCAGGACCTTCGCGCGACCGCACTCGGCGAGCGCGAGGGCGAGGTTCATCGCCGTGGTGGTCTTGCCTTCGCCCTGCTGGGCGCTCGACACGATCACGACCTGCGGACGGCCGAGCTCGAGCAGGTGATGGCGCAGCACGCGGAACGCCGCGGCACGCTCGGAGTCCGGATCGATCACCATCGACAGCCGCGAATCGGGACGCTCGTCCGCGGGCAGCGAGTGCTGGGTCAGGCCGACCTCGGGAGCCGGCCCGGCCGGGACGCTCTTCGGTGCGTGGGAGCGTTCCTGCGACACGAGGGCCTTGCCGAACATGACAGCAGCCTCGCCGCGAGCCGGGACGGTGAGCGCCGGATCGATGCGAGACAACGGATTCTCGACGCGGGTCACGTTACCGGCCTCGTCGACGGGCGAGAGCGGCTGGGTCATCATCGGCAGCGGCGCTCCACGAGCCGCCACCATCACGGGCGGGCCGTCCGAGGCGCGGCCGGATCGTTTGGTAGTGGTCACGAGGTGGCCTTTCGTTTGTGCTTGAGCTGCTTGAGCTGTTGCTTCGAGAGCTGCGGCGGAATCACCGCGAGAACGGAGATGCCGAGCGCCTCGAGATCGCTGCGGCGGTAGAGCCGGTCATCGATGACGGCCATGCCGACCGCGAGACCTGCGCCGAGCACGACGAACAAGGCGAGGCCGGCGATCATCATCAAGGTCTTGCCGGGGCCCGAGGGCTTGATCGGCTTGAACGCGGGGTCGACGACGCTGAGGCGGCCGCCTGCTTCGGCGAGCTTCTGGTTCGCATCCATCTGCGCGCGGAACACGCTATCGGCGAGAGACTCTCCACGCTCGCGCTGCTCGGTCACTGCACGACGGAGCTTGGTGTGCTCGGTCTCGAGCTGCACGACCCAGTCGTTGGTCATGTCGGTCGGCGTCGCCTTGCCGTCACGCTTCTGTTCGTTGGCGATCTGCGTGTCGAGAGCGGACAGCTCCTTGCGCAGCTTGTCGCGGTCGGCTTCGCTTCTCGGCGCGACGGCCGTCTCCATGTCGGGCGGCACGGCGGCCTGAGCGCGCTTGAGCCGTGCCTGCGCCGCGATGATGCGATCGCGTGCGCGCCTCGCGGCGGGGTGCTGATCGGTGTACTGCGTGAGCGCCTCGGCGAGCTCGCGGTTGCCCGCTGCGAGCTCGTTGCGCGCGGCGGTGACCTCGGCCTCGGCCGCGGTCTTCTCGGGCGATGGCGGCGACGGGATGCGAATCGGCGGCGCATCGGGCGGTGCGTCGAGGCGAGCCTGGATGCGGCGCTTCTGGCGCTCGAGGGCGTAGAGGCGCGTGTTGCCGATCGGCTGCTTCGCGTTCTTCTCGCGAACCGCGCGAATCGATGCGCCTTCGCCAGCCACCGTGCCGATCGCCGAGGCCTGGATCGCGTCCTGCGCGAACTCCGGGTGTTGGGCGAGGAACTGCGCGAGCGAAAGCTCAGCTGCGGCCAGCTCGGTTGCAGCGGCCTCCTTCTGCGTGAGTGCGAATGCGACGGTCGCCTTCGCCTGCTCGTTGCGCAGGAACTCGTCCTTCTCCTGCAGCATCGACGTCAGCTTCTCGACCACGCCCTTGGCGCGATCGGGATCGGAGTCGGTGAACGAGATGCGGAACGCGTTCGCACCGCGTGCCTCGAGCCGAACCAGCTGCCGCATCTTGTCGATCGCGACGTCGGTGTCGTCCTCGTCGGGGAACGGGTTCAGCTTCGGATTGGCGACGATCTGGCTGAGCTGCGCGCGCGCGAGCAGCAGCTCGCGGTAGCGATCACCGATGTTGCGCTGGACCTGCTCTTCACGATTGGAGAGCAAGCTCGTCTGGATGCGCTCCTGATAGAAGAGCACCGCGTACGACTGGTACTTCTTGGGCCGCACGAGCACGAACGCGAGCGTCAGTGCGGTGCCGACCATGGCGAAGACCGCCACGAGCCACCAGTAGCGAGTGGTCTTGCGACCGAGATCGACGAGTCTGTTTAGTTTGTCTCTTGGAGTCATCGCTGCGACCGCCATCTCCGGAACAAGGGTACCCGACCGCGTTGCACACCGCGTGCCTCGAGACTTCCGAGGCTGTCACCCGGAAATCCGGGGACATGGCCGAGCACAGGGAGGCCCAACCGAGCGATATCGTCCGTTTCATGCACGCGCGAATCGAACGCGCCGAGCACGAGTGCCGCGCCCAGCAGTGAGAACACACCAACGACGACGCAGATCATCGCGATCAACAGGCCCTTGCTCTCGGGACGCGCAGGCCGCTTCTCCGACACCAGCTCGATAATGAGGTCGAGTCCGGCCTCGGCGATGCGATCGGCGAGGAGGTCGGGGCTGCGATTGATCTCGCTGATCGTCTTTTCAGTACGGGCCTGCTCCTCATCGAGCTCCGTGAGGCGAAGGTGAAGCGCCTGCACGATGGTCTGTTTGTTGGCCTCGCTGGCCTCGGCGAGCTGAACCATGCGCTGGGACCGCTCGCGCTCGAGCACCATCATGCGGTCGTCGAGTGCCTTGGCGTACGCGCCGATATCGGCCGCGACCTTCTTGGTCAGCTGCCGGCGGTGCTCGCGCACCTCGGAAATGATGATGCCCGCGAGGTCGCGCGCGAGCAGATAGGCGCGATCGGGGTCGTCATCACCGACGGTGAGTCCGATGCGAGCAGATGCCTCGCGATTGGGATTCTCGGGATCGTAATAGACGAAGGAGTTGCGCCAGATCTCGATCTCGATGCTCTCGCGCAGCTCGTTGATCGCCCACTGGATGCCGAGCTTCTTGCGCAGCCGATTGAGATCGCGCGTCTCGATGAGCTCGCCGAGGCGCTTGTCGGGAAGCAGCACGGACAGCACGAACTCGCGCAGCTCGCCGAGCGGCAGGCCCGTGCTCTTTTCTTCGTGGCCGAGCGAACCCTCGCGCATCGCGAGCACGACTTCGGAGTAGTAGATCGGTTTGCGCGTGGCGAGCTTGTAGGTGATGCCGCCCGTGATGATCAGCGCGAGCAGGATCACCGGAATCGGCCGCACCCGCGTGCGCCGCCGAATGCGCTGCACTTCCTGAATCAACCCATCGCGTGTGCGCGGTTCGGACTCGAACCACTCGTCGTTGTTGTCGAGCCGCAGCGCCATCGGGTCAGCGGACCTTAGCAGCCTCGGTAAGAACCGCATGTAATGCGGAGGCGCTTGCCGCCCAACCGCCGCGAGCACCAAGCCGTGCGACCTCTTGCGCATCGTAAGGCGACCGCAAGGCCGCCGCGATCGCGCCCGCCAGCGCCTCCGGGTCACGCGACGGGACCAGCGTTCCGAGCTTGCCGCTCGTGATCAAATCGGGCACTCCACCGACGGTGGTAGCGACAACACGGCGCCCGCTCGCGAGTGCCTCGAGCACGACGTTGGGCGTGCCCTCACTATGGCTGGGCAACACCACGATGTCGGCGGCCGCCATGTAGAGCGGGACTCGCTCGAGCGGCTGCCTCGCGATGAGACGCACGCGCTCGCCGTGCGGGCGTGTCACGGCTTCGAGCTCGCCCTTGAGAGGACCATCACCGATCACGAGCAGCGTCGCATCGGGTACCTGACGGAGCACACTCTCCCACGCGCGCCCGAGATCGAGCACGCCCTTCTCCGGCTTGAGGTTGCCGACGCAGATGGCGAGTGGCCCCGCTGGCAAGTCGAGCTCCCTGCGCGCGGCCGCACGATCGCGGGGAGCAAACAGGTCTGCGTCCACGCCGTTCATCACGACCTTTACACGCTCCGGCGAGCAACCGAGTGCGATCACCTCGTCGGCGAGCGGCCGGCTGACCGCAACGATCCGCTCCGCTCGCGGCAGCGCCCATGCGGTCATCCGACGCGCGCCCGGGAGCTTGGCGACGAGGTTGATGTCGCTGCCGTGCAGCTTCACGACACACGGCACACCGAGGAGCTTTGCTGCGATCACCGCCGCGAAGCCGTCGGGGTACGCCCACGCGCCAAGCACCACGTCGACCTTGTTGCGATACGGCGCGAGCGCCGGTGCGATGCTCGCCGCGTAGAGCAGTCCCCACGTCGCGAACGCGCCCTTCGGAATGAACAGCGTACGCGGATGCGTGACGCTGATGCCTGCGATCGTGTCGCGCTTGGGCACCGCGGCGAGCTTGCCGGCCGTCGAGAACTTGCCGAGCAGCCCCGCGCCCGGAAACCACGGAATCGTGGCCATCACCGCCAGGTCACAGCGTTCGGCGAGCGCCGAGAACTGCTGACGGTTGAACGGAGCCGAGAGCGGCTCGGCCGCGTTCGGAAAAATCTTCGTGATCGCGAGGACGCGCATCTTCGCGGACCGTGTAGCGCGCGGTTAGAGGTTGAAGACCTTGTCCATGCGCAGCAGCTTGAAGATCGCGAGCGGCTGATCACGCGCGCCGCTGATTGTGATCGCACCGCCCGTCGAGCGAACGCCTTTGTACAGTTTGACCAGCGCGGCGACTCCCGAGCTGTCGATCAGATCGAGTGCGCTGAGATCGACAAGCACGGAGCTCGGCTTGCCCGAGACGATCTTGTCGATCTCCTCGGCGAGCATGGGCGCCGAGTTGATGTCGAGCGAGCCCCGCACGGTGAGGGTGGTGGCGGTGTTGTTACGCTGGACGTCAAACGCGGTTGCTGTCACTGGTTCCTCCGGGGAGTCGCTTGCACAGGCGCCACAAATTCGGCGGACCTGCTTCGTACGTCACTTCGTCGAGCATCCTCTTTGCGATGTGTATGCCCATCCCGCCTTCGGGTAGAGAGTCCACATCGAGCTCAGTAGGGAGAGGTGCAACGCCGTCGATGTCGAACGGGTTGCCGGTGTCTTTGATCTCGATGATCAGCTCGCGGTCATGAGGCTCGATCGTGATCTCGATGGTACCGCCGCCCGTGCGCTTGTACGCATGGATTGCGACGTTGTTATAAATCTCTGCGAACGCCGACACGATCGCCGTGTCGAATGGATCGCGGACATCGTTATCGAGCACGTCGTTCGGATCGCGATGCGACGAGCACGACACGAGCCGCGCAGCCTCGGCAACCAAGCGCACCGCGAGATCGCGATAGCGCAGCGTGCCGGGCACGATCAGCCGTATCGGTGCTGCCATCGCAGGCACAATAGCAGGCTCATAACGTGCATGGTACGTCGCCCTATGCGTCGCAGCGTACGAATTGCAAAACGGGCCATCGATATCCTCGGTGGTGCATTCGGGCTCGTTGTGACAGCACCGCTCATCCCCCTGATTGCGGCAGCCGTCTACATCGACTCCCCCGGCCCCGTGTTCTTTCGCCAGCGCCGCGCCGGCAGCCTGAAGAAGATCACCAATCACGGCGGTCGCAAGGAGCTCCAGTTCGAGGAGTTCCACATGCACAAGTTCCGCACGATGATCACGAACGCCGAGGCCAAGACCGGCATCGTGGTCGCCGGTGCGGACGATCCTCGCATCACGAAGGTCGGCAAGTTCCTCCGCAAGTCGCGCCTCGACGAGCTGCCCCAATTCTGGGACGTGCTCCGCGGCAAGATGTCGCTGGTCGGTCCGCGTCCGGAGCGGCCCGAGCTTCTTCAGGACCTGTCGTATGCGATTCCTCTGTTCGAGGAGCGCATGCGCGACGTCAAGCCCGGTATCACCGGCCTCGCGCAGATCAGCCTGGGCTACACCGGCTCGGCCCCCGAGGGGTCCGAGATCGCAAAGCTCGCGGCTACGCTACAGAACCCGTTCGATCTCGAGGAGACCAAGGGCTCCCTCGCCGACGACATGCGGATCAAGCTGCTCTATGACCTCGCGTACACCGCGTCGCTCGAGCGGTTCGACACGTTCCTGCGCACCGAGCTCGGCATCATCTTCAAGACGCCGCTCGTGATGCTCAAGATGACCCAGGGCCGCTAGTTTTCTTCGTCCTCATCGGGCTACGCGAGTTCCGCGTTCAGCTCGGGCGTGAGAGCACACAGAGCGGTGGCGCACATAACGATGAGCGCTGGGTGCCTTGTCTCCCGAACGTGTGCCCAGCTACCTTTTTCCGACGACGTGTCGGCCCCCATCATCGCATTCGCAAAGGACTGGCACGAGGATCCGACCTCGAACCATCACGTGCTGCGCGAGCTCGCGAAGTCGCGTCGCGTGCTCTGGCTCAATTCCATCGCGACACGGGCGCCCATCCTTGCGAGCAGCCGCGACCTCGAGAAGATCCGTCGCAAGCTCCGCGAGCTCGCGAAGGGTCCCGTCAACGTCGAGAACGATCTATGGGTGATGACGCCGCTCGCGGTGCCGCTGCATCACGTGCCGGCCGCGCGCGCATTCAACCAGCGCGTGCTGCGCGCGACCATTCGCGGGCTGCGCCTGCGCCTGCGCATCAAGGAGTTCCAGCTGTGGACGTTCTTGCCGACGACGGGCGACTACGTCGGCACGCTCGGCGAAGACTTCGCGGTCTATTACTGCGTCGACGAGTGGTCGATGTTCCGCTATCTCGACCGCGAGCAGACGGTCACGTCCGAGCGCAAGTTGCTCGGCAAGGTCGATGCGGTGTTCGCCATCAGCAACGCGCTGGCGGCGGCCAAGCGGCCCTACAACGAGCACACGTTCGTGTCGCCGCACGGCGTCGATCACGCGCTGTTCTCGAAGGCGCTCGATCCGCAGACCACCGTTCCGGACGACCTCGCAGAGATTCCGCATCCCCGCATCGGCTTCTACGGGACGCTGCGCGACTGGGTCAACTTCGACCTACTCGCACAGGTCGCCAAGGCCCGACCTGACTGGCATCTCATTCTGATCGGCCAGCAGCTCGACGATCTCTCGGCGATTCGCGACATTCCAAACATCCACCTGCTCGGCCAGAAGCCCCACGCTACGTTGCCCGCTTATTGCAAAGGCTTCGACGTCGGCATGATCCCCTATCGCATCGACGAGCGAATGACATTCGTCAACCCGCTCAAGCTGCGCGAGTACCTGTCGGCGGGACTGCCCGTCGTGTCGACACCCGTACCCGAAGTGACGTTGTTCTCGAACCTCGCCCGTGTCGCGGTCACGCCCGACGAGTTCATTGTCGCGGTGGAGCGAGCGCTCGGTGAGACCACTGCCGAGGCGCGAGCCGCCCGATCGAAGACCATGCAGACTGAGACCTGGGCGGCACGTGTATCGCAAGTCGCGCGAACGGTTGACGAGATGATCGAGAGGAGAACACGCGGGAGGAGCACACGATGAGCGGCAACCACTCGCTGCTCGCTGACCCGCAGGTCAAGCGCGCGCTCGACTCGGCAAAGACCGGTGTACACGGTGACATCACCTCGGTCGACATCGTGTGCGGCGCGGAGTACCCGCCCTACGAAGGCGGACCGATGCCGCCTTGGTACGCCGATGCGGGCTATCCGTTCCGCCACCTCGGCGCGCAGGGCCTCTACGTGATCCAGGAGCTGCTCGGCGACATCGAAGACGTCGACGCGGACTGGCGCTCGCTCGGTGGCGACCCGAATCTGGCGTTCGACGACTGGCGCGCGAAGATCCGCTGCACGCGCGGGCTCGCAAACCTGCAGCTCACCTACGCGTCGCCGCCTGCGCCGTCACAGGTGATCATCCACGGCACCAAGCGTGTGCTGCGTGTCGAGCGCTCGCAGTCGAAGCGGGCCAAGGCGTTTCACGGCCTGCGTGACGTCGTCCGCAAGCGCGTCGCAACCATCCCGCCGGGGCCGGTCTCCGTCGAGCACGAACAGGTCATGCACTGGGCCAAGAAGGTCGCGCGTGCGGCCGATGCGGATCACAAGGCGCGGCTCGCGACGTTTTCTGTCTCGGACAAGGTCCCGTTCCTCGTCACCGGGGCCGCGGGCTCGCTCGGCAAGGTCACGGTGAAGCGCCTCCGCGAGCAAGGTCACCGCGTGCGCGTGTTCGTGCGACGCATGCCCGAGACTGCGCAGGACGGTCTCGAATACGTGTTCGGCAACCTCGGTGATCCGGACGCGGTCGATCGCGCCGTGAAGGGCGCCGAGATCGTGATCCACGCCGGCGCCGCGACGAAGGGCGGCTGGCCGGAGCACAAGGTCGGCACCGTCATCGGCACGCAGAACGTGGTCGACGCGTGCAAGAAGCACGGGGTGAAGCAGCTCGTGCACATCTCGTCGATGAGCGTGATCGACTGGGCCGGCATGTCTGGCAACGGCGCGGTCTGCGAGTCGACACCCCTCGAGCCACGCGCCGACGAGCGTGGCGCTTACACACGCGCGAAGCTCGAGGCGGAAACCATCGTGTGCGACGCGACGAAGGCTGGCCTGCCGGCGGTGATCCTGCGGCCCGGTCAGATCTTCGGCGGCGGAATCCCACTGATCAACGGCGCGGTCGCGCGCAACGCGGGTGGTCGCTGGGTCGTGCTCGGCGACGGCAAGCTGCAGCTGCCGCTCGTCTACATCGACGACGTGGTCGACGCGATCAGTAACAGCATCGACAAGCAGCTGACCAAGGGCGAAGTCATCCAGATCATCGACCCGGAGTCACTGACCCAGGACGAAGTGCTCAGCATCGCAGGCGGCAACAAGCCGGTCGTGCGCGTGCCCCGTCCCCTCTTGTTCGCGCTCGGCAAGCTCAGCGAGTTGCCGCTCGGCGCGATCGGAAAGCCAAGCCCGATCGGG
>JBBQFU010000087.1:0-31039 GCA_038322185.1 Haliangiales bacterium | reverse complement strand
GGCATGCCGCGGATCTGCTCCGGGGACATGTAGCTGAACTTGCCCTTGAGGATGCCGATCTCGCTCGTGAACTTCATGAGCGCCTGCGCGATGCCGAAGTCGAGCAGCTTGACGTCACCGTCGTAGCTCATGCGGACGTTGCTCGGCGAGACGTCGCGATTCACGATGTTGAGCGGCCGGCCGTCGGGACCCGGCAGCGTGTGCGCGAAGTGCAGGCCCTCGGCAATGCGTGCTGCGATGTAGACCGCGTGCGGCACCGGGATGCGCGACTGCGTCTCCTGGCACTTGCGAAGCACCTGCGTCAGGTCGCGCCCACCGATGTACTCCATCGCGATGAAGTGGCGACCGTCGTGCTGACCGATCTCCATCGTCTCGACGATGCAGCGGTTGGACAGCATCATCGCGAGCTTGCCTTCGCGATGGAACATGTCGATGAACCGCGCTTCGCGAGCGAGCTGCGGCCGCATGACCTTCACCGCGAAGGTCTTCCGTTCACCGGTGACGAGCTTGGCGCGGTACACCTCGGCCATGCCGCCGCGGGCGATCAGTCCGAGCAAATAATATTTGCCGAACGGCACCGGGTCATTCGGTGCCCCCGCCGACAGCTTGCCTTCTTGTGACGGCCGCTCCGAAACCACGCCGCGGCGACCTTACCACCGTACCGTGAGCTTTTGCCCGGGCTCGATCTGCACCGTTCGCTCTTCTGTGCGGAGTCCCGCATCATCCTTGAGAACCATCTTTAACTTGCGTTTGTCGGCGGGTACGGCCACCCCGACCTCGACGGCGGTGATCCCGAGGTCGATCATCACGCCGGGGGACTTGGGGTTCTCGAGCGCGATGCGGCCATAGGGCTTCTCGAGCTTGTTCACGACGATCGCCCACGAGAACGTCATCGACGCCGGCTTGCCCGCCTCGACGGTGGCGTACTCGAACAGCGCCATCTCGTACTTGGGGTTGAAGCACAGTCCCTTGTAGCTACCCGGCGCGACCAAGAGGCCCTTGTCGGGTAGCTTGGTCGTCACGCGCTGGCTGTTCACCCACAGCTCGCTGCACGGCATGCTGGTCGATACGAGCAGCGTGCCGAGCGAGTCTTTCTCGCGGGCGAGCGCGCTGCGGATCACGTCGGCATTGGCGCCGAACGGCCGCTGTACGAGGTAGCGCCGGTAGAACTCGGCCTTGCGGTCGGTCGCACCGAGCTTGTCGTACGTCGAGCCAAGCTCGCGAAGAAAGCCCGGCAGGTCGGGCGACAGCGCGTAGCCCATGTGGAACAGCACGAGCGCGTCTCCGTAGTTGCGCTTCTTGAACGCGGCGCGACCGGCGGTGAACGCCTGCTTTGCCTCTCTCGTCATCGCCGTCAGCGTCAGCTTCTCGGCGAACGGATCCTGTCCGGTCGACAGACGAAGCGATTCCTCGACGGCCTGCGCCCTGTCCTTGTCGTTCTTCGTAGCCTCGGCGAAGGCGGCCCACGCTTGGGCGGCCTCCTCGTTCTGCCCGGCGAGGGTCCACAGCGTCGCGAGCTGCTTCTGCTCGGGGCTACCAGGACCGCGCGCGACCGCGAGTGCCTGGTACAGCGGAATCGCCTTGGCCCACTGCCGCGCCTTCGCGGCCTTGGCGGCGGCGGTCACGAGAAACTTGCTGAGATTCGCGCGCGGCGTCTTCGTGGCGACCGTCTGAAACAGTTCGCCGGTTGGCTTGCTGCAGCCAGCGGCGCTCTTGAGGCACGCGTCCGCCACCTTGACTTCGGCGAGCGCCGGAGCCGAAACCATGGGCGCGAGCACCAGGGCGATGACGAATCCCCTCCTCACTACGCAATCGTAGCACTCGCTTCATCCCACCTCGCATTCCATCAACCGACCTCCAACGTACGACGGCCCACTTCGATTACCGGAGAGGTCTCAAGTGCGCTCGGACAAAAGGTTTCCTCCCAGAAATCGCGTGGTAGGTTGAACCGATTGCACGCGGTCATCGTCGAGCGGAACAAGTTGGTGGGCCGCAAGGTCGCTCGCCTGTTCCTGTCAGTCGGAGCGAGCGCTGTCACGGTGGAAGAGCCGGGACAGGCGACCCCGCTGCTCGGTGACGCCGACGTGCTGTGCGCCGACACGTTCGATGCCGACTACGTGGCCGAGCAAGTGCGCGGCAATCCGAAGCTGCGCGGTGTGCTGTGGACAGCCGAGCCACTGAAGCGCTCGCTTCGCTATCTGCTCGAGACCACCACGATCAATCACGTGCTCGCACGCAAAGACTTCGACTCGGCACCACGCGCGTGGGAAGCACTCCTCGTCGCGCGCCGCATGGCGGGGCAGGGCGCGCCGCCGCTCGCCGCGTATCTCGACTGGGGCGCATCGACGCAGGACATCACCGTGCGCACGACCGCCGATCGCGATTCTGCCGTCGCGCAGGTGCAGGTGTTCGTCGGCACGCTGCAGCTGCCCAAGCGCATCGCCGAGATGTTCGGCGAGCTCGCGCACGAGCTGCTGATGAACGCGATGTACGACGCGCCCGTCGACGCGCAGGGCAAGCCGAAGTATGCCGCCGACCGCAAGGCGAGCATCTCGCTCGGTGACAGCGAGATGCCGACCGTGAAGATCGGTACCGATGGCACGCTGCTCGTGTTTCAGATTCGCGATCCGTTCGGCCGCCTCGAGCGTCGCCACGTTGTCGACGGTCTGTCGCGCGGCCTTGCCGGCGGCGAGATGGATCAATCACACGGTGGTGCGGGCCTCGGCATGATGGTCTGCCACAACGCCACGAGCGCCTTGTTCTTCGACGTCGAGAAGGGGCGGCATACCGAGGTCACCGCGGTGTTCGAGCTCGACATGAACCTCCGCGAGCTACGAACGAGCGCGAAGTCGCTGCATTTCTGGAGCGCATGATGGAAGCAGTACGTAAATCCCAGGCCTCGATCCCGGTGCAGGCACCCGAAGCGCCAGCGCCGCCCAAGCTCACGATCGAGAAGTTTGCCGACGGTGGCATCGCGTGCCTCAAGTTCAACGGCACCATCGACGAGTCGTTCGAGGGCAAGAAGATCGCGCGCTCGATCGAGGCGCAGACGCTCGTGCTCGATCTCGGCGGCGTGAAGAAGATCAGCTCGTTCGGTATTCGCGAGTGGGTCGACTTCGTCGCGACCGCGGTCAAGCAGGTCAAGCAGACGATCCTGATCGAGTGCGCACCGAAGGTCGTCGACCAGCTCAACATGGTCGCGAACTTCGCCGGCGGCGGCCGCGTGTTCAGCTTCTACGCGCCGTTCCGCTGCGACTACTGTGACACCGAGCAGCGCGTGCTCCTCGAGATCAGCAAGGACTTCGAGGCGATCAAGGCGATGAAGCTCGCCGATCGTCCATGCCCGTCGTGCAAAGAGAGCATGTACTTCGACGAGGACGGCTCGACGTACTTCTCGTACATTCTCAGCCAGGGTCCGTTCGAGCTCGACGCTGACGTGATCGCGTTTCTCGCGGCGAAGCTCGACTACCGCGTCGGCACGATCGACCAGAAGCTCCGCGTCGACAAGTTCATCGACGGGCGCGCGACCTACCTGCGCCTCACCGGCGATCTCAACAATACGTTCCCGCGCGAGAAGCTCGCCGAGGGCGTGGAGGGAATGGTCATCCTCGACGTCAGCGGCGTGCCGCGCGTCGAGCCCGCCGGCGCTGCCGAGTGGCGCAGCTTCATGCAGATGATCACGCCGCTCGTCAAGCAGACCGTGATCATCGGCGTGCAGCCCGCCCTCCTCGAGAAGGTGTGCGGCAAGGACGACCTCGGCGCCAAGGGCGTCGTGCGCGACATCGTGCTGCCGTACACGTGCGGCTCGTGCGGTACGTCGAGCGCGCAGTCGATCGACGTCGCCGAGCACCACGACGTGCTCAAGTTCGCGACCGCGCCCGAGCAGCGCTGCCCGAGCTGCAAGGCCGCGATGCAGTGCACCGCGAGCGAGCAGACGATGACGATCCTGCCGGGCTTGCCGAAGCCGGCGATCACCAAGGACCTCGAGCGCCAGATCGGCATGCTCAAGGCCCGCAAGATCGACAAGAAGCCGTCGACCGGCATCATCGCGGTTCCCAAGGGACTGGGGCCGGCCGCGTCGAAGACGGTGCCGATCCTGCTCGCGCTCGTACTGCTCGTCGTGGTCGCCGCGGGCGTCGTGTTCTACGTGAAGTCGTCGAAGGAGCGCGCCCCCGGACCGTACGGCGCGGGCCCTGTCGTCGAGCGCAGCGCCCCGACGCGTGCGGCGTGGATCACCGCCGCGGCCACGCCAGGTGCCGCGTACTGCAGCGAGGATGGCGGCGGGCTCGCGTGCGTCGGTGTGTCGACGCTGTCGCCAAGCCAGGAAGACGCCGAGGACGAGGCGAGCGATGCCGCCGTCGAGGCGATCGCATTCGAGCTCGGCAAGCGCGTCACCGACAAGGCGTGGCAAGCGAGCATGTCTGCGCTCTATCTACCTGCGCGTGATGCCAAGCTCGCCGCACTCAATCGCGATCTCCAGAGCACGCAAGCACGCCGCGATGTTCGCGACGGTCGCCGCGCTGTCGCTCACGCACTGCGTGGCGTCGAGTCGAGCGCCGCGGGACGCTACTGGGAATCGTTCGACGCGCGTGACGGTCGCCGCCATGTCGCGTTCGTACAGGTCAAGCTCGCCGGGGCCGCGGCCAAGAAGCTCGTCGACAGCTACACGCAGCGCGACGCCGCTCTCGGTGCGACCGTGGTCAGCTTCTTCCCCGGCCTCGCGTGGAAGTTCCCCAAGCTCGATCACGGCGCGGTCGTGGTTGCCCTCGAGCCGGGCGCAATCCAGGAGCTCGGCGTCGCCGAGCGTTACATCGTGCTCGCGATCGATGGCCGCGACGTCATCGATGCAGCCGGCTTCGTGAAGATCCTCACCGAGGAGCGCGCGGCCCTCGCGGAGCGTGGCGGCTCGCTGCGCTTGCTCGTGCAAGGTGACAGCGGTGACCCACGCGAGTTCTCGACGACGATCGCCGGCCGGCCGGTCGAGACTCCGACCACGACGCCGAAGAACGGTGGCAAGACTGGCCGCGAGACCGGCAGCGGTGGCACCGGCGGCGTGAATGTCTGGGACCGCTTCGGCGGCAACCGTGGCAGCGGTCGCGACGATCCGACGCAGTAGCCGCGCGCGGTACCGTGCTCGGCTGTTCGCGGGTGGCGGGGGTGGCGGCGAGGGCGGCGGCAGGCCGGCGCGGGCACGAACAACACGAACGGCGGCGACGGCGGCGACGGCGACCGCGGTACCGGGGCCACGGATGGTTTCGCGGGCTCGACGGGCTACCCTGGCGGCGGTGGTGGCGGAGGTGCCGGCTTCATCGCGGTCTATGCCGACCGGCGCGTGATCGACGCAGCCGCCACTTCCGTGCCACCTCTGCCGTAGGGCTGATACCGTTATTTCCTCGATGCTGTGCCGTGCGCTGCTTGGGCTGGCCGTTGCGTTGCGCGTGGCGCATGCGCAGCCGGCGAGGCTGACCGACGAGTTTCAGGCCGGTGTCGATGCGTTCCGGCTCGGCAAGTTCGACGAGGCCCGCAAGCACCTCGAGGCCGCACGTGCGCTCGATCCGAAGCTGCCGGGCCCGCATCGGTTTCTTGCTGCGGTCGGCCAGGCGCAGGGCCGCTTTGACGATTGCATCACGTCGGCGCGCACCGCGATCGAGCTGAACCCGCGCTCGTTGGAGATCGCGGACACCAAGAAGATTCACGACAGCTGCCGCACCTCGGCTGGACGCGCGCCGTATCGCGACGAGCTCGGCGATAGCGCAGCGATCGCGGTGACGACGAACATCCCGGGCGCGACGGTGAAGATCAACGGGCTGACCTACGGCGGCACGCCGCTCGCCCCGCGCCCGATCTCCGCGGGCACGCTCGACGTCGAGATCTCCAAGTCCGGGTGGAAGTCGGCGACCCGCAGTATCAACGCGCTCGCGGGCATCGTCACCGACGTGGCCGTCGATCTCGAGGCTGACGCGGCTGCACAAACCAATGTCGACCTCGTCACGAAGACCGCACCGGGCAAGACACGCAAGCTCGAGATCGTCGCGCCTGGTGCCACCGTGCTCGTCGACAACAAGCCGCCCACCGACGAGGTCGAGGCCGGCACGTATCTCGTCGAGGTCCGTGCACCGGGCCGCGATCTGTGGCGGCGCCGGGTCCGAGTCGATGCGCAGAGCCGCACGATCACACCGCAGCTCGTGGTGACCGAGGAGCGCGAAGCACGCGAACGGCGCGGGCTGTATGTCCTCGGCGCGGGCGGTGCGGTGATCGCGGCGGGCTTCGTCGCAGCCCTGGTGTCGCGCAACGCGATGAACGAGGCGCGCGACATCATCCGCATCGAGCGCAGTCGCGATCCTTCGCGCCCATTGTCGGAGACCGAAGGCCTCGCGCCGGTGCGCACGCGCGCCGATGTCGAGGACGCCAAGGATCGCGCGTCGCGCTGGGGCCTGATCTCGAACCTCACGTACAGCGTCGGGATCGTGACCGCCGGCGTCGGCGCCTATCTGTTGTATCGAAGCGCGGCCGAGCGCACCGACGGTGCCCCCGCGTTCGCGATCGCCCCGCTGCACGGCGGTGCATTCATCGCGAAGGAGGGCACGTGGTGAGATTTGTCGTCGCGTTCGCTCTCGCGATCGGCGCCGCCGGCGGCGCATGCACACTCCTCGACGACGACCCGCCCGACGAAGCGTGCCGCGACGACGGCGACTGCTTCCGCGCGCAGGGCGAGTTCTGCAATCTGACCAAGAAGCGATGCGAGCAGCGCGCGTTCCTCGACGCAGGTGTCGACGCACCGTGAAACGCGTGGCGGCCGTGCTCCTCGTCGCGACCAGCGCGCACGCCGGCGGGCTGCAGCGGCCCAACGCGATCTCGGCGCGGGGCGTCGGCATGGGCGGCGCGTGGTGCGCGTGGGCCGACGATGCGACGGCGATCTACTTCAACCCCGGTGCGCTCGACACGGTCGCACCTCACGTCCTCGTCGGTGGCGAGCTCGTCGTGGGGCCGCGCAGCTACACGCCGGTCGCGGCGGATGGCACCCGCGGCCCGGCGCAAGAGGCGACGGTGATCGCCCCGGTTCCGGTCCTCGGCATCGTTGGTCGCTTCTCGTATGACGAGCGGCCGTCGCGGGTCACGCTCGGCCTCGGCGTGTGGAACACGTTCGGCGGCAAGATCAGCTACGAGCCGACCGGGATGCCTGCACTCGATGCGACGCAGGACATCCTCATCGAGGTGAATGCCGCCGCCGCAGTGCACGTGAGCGACAAGCTCAGCGTCGGCGGTGCGCTGCGCGTCGGGATCGGAATGTTCGCGACCGAGGCCACGATGAACCCATTCGATGCCGATCTCTCGGCCTCGGGAGTCGGCCTCGGCATGACGTGGGGCGCGCTCGTGCGGCCGACGGACACGGTGCGCGTGGGCGTGACGTGGCGGTCACCGCTGCGTGTCACGACCAAGGGCAGCGGGCTCGTCGAGTTTGGTGGGCCGGCCGAGCGTCACGATATCGAGCACCGTCAGAACTGGCCGCAGCAAGTCCTGCTCGGGCTCGGCTGGCAGGCCGCATCGCGCCTCAAGCTCGCGACGCAAGTGGACTGGAGCCAGTGGTCACAGATCGAGGAGATCAGCGTGACGTTCCCGAACGGCGTGCTGCCCGACCAGATCTACCCGGAGTACTGGGACGACAGCTGGGCCGTGCGCGCGGGCGGCGAGTACGCGCTGAGCCCGACTCTCAGCGTTCGCGCCGGCGCGTACTTCGATACCAAGGCCGTGCCCGACGCCACGATCGAGCGCCAGTACACGGACTCGAACAAGATCGGGTTGGCGGCCGGCGTGGGCGTGAGGGTGAACGAATGGCGATTCGACGCAGCAATCGACGGCGTCATCCCGGGCACCCGCACGGTGCCAAACACCACGAACGAGGCCGCGGGCGTCGGTGCCCTCGTCAACAAGGCGCCCGGCGACTACCGGGGGTCGCTGCTGACTTTGGAGCTGGCGGCAGCGCGCGAATTTTGAGCGGCTCTGTTACCATTTCGCCGGGGAGTCGTGCGTACCGTTGGCCTAGCTCTGCTCGCACTCGCAGGCTGTATCGACGAGTTTCAGGGGTCGAACATCCAGGTCGACTTCTCGTCTGCTATGCCCGCGCAAGCAAGCGCGCAGGCGATGGCGCCTGTCATGGGCGAGCTGCCCAATGACATTCACTTCACGCTCTACGCGTTTCAGGACGCGACGGATGCCAACGACATTCCGGTCGGCCACCTGTTCGAGCTCCAGCAGTTCGAGATCCATCGCATCGTCGACCTGTCCTCGCCGTGCTTCATCGACGTCGGGGCGCACGTCCCGTTCCCCGGCCTCCACGTCAGCCAGTTCGCCGAGAAGATGATGGAGGATCGGGCGATCCTCGACATCTCGAACCCACCGCCGGGCAGGAGCGAAGAGGACCTCACCGACGTGGCGACCGCGATCCAGCGCCAGACCAATGTCGGCGCGCTTGCGAGCGAGCAGGGCCCCAAGGTCGTGAGCTCGGCGTCGAGCGGCGGCTATCTCGACGTCGCCGCCGACTGTAACGGCGGTGCCGGCATCCCGCCGCCGCAGTGCACCGACGACGCGTCGAACCGGCGCCGGCTGCAGCTGTGTCAGGACTCGTGGGACGACGATCCGAGCCTGTTCGAGGGCACGGATCGCATCCTCACCTCGCCGCTCAACGGCACCACGCACGGCATGGTCGACGGCGTGAACCCGGTCAACTTCGCGCCGGTCGGCGGTGCGCAGTTCTTCGTCGACGAGGGCCTCGACGACTTCGACGGCTTCGCGGTGTATTACGTGGCCGACAGCGCGCCGGACGACGACCTCGGCACGCTGCTGTTGTTTGGCCGGCCCGAGTCGATCACCCGCGGTGTGATCCGCGTGCCGATGACGAGCCTGATCTCTCCCGCGATCACCGCGACTCTCGCGATCTTCGCCAATATCGACGAGGACGAGGTCCAGTTCTAAGGAGACCCGATGATGACGCGCAACCACACCATCATGCTCGGGCTCGTCGGAACGCTGGCGTTGTCGGTGACCAGCTGTAACGGGATCGAGTGCGGCGACGGCACCGTCGAGCGCGACGGCACCTGTGCACCGGCGACCACCTCGACGAGCGGCGGGATGTGCGGTCCGTTCACCGAGCTGCAAGGTGATCGCTGCGCACCGATGTTCCCGCCGACCGAATGCGATCCGGGCACCACCACGCCGATGGTCGATCCCGAGACCGGCGTGACCACGTGCATCGGTACCGGCGGCGGCGGCTGCTCGTCTGCGTTCGCGTGTCCGACGCCGACGATGGCGAATCGCATGACGATCTGCGGCCAGCTCTACGACTTCGAGACCACCGCGAAGTTCCAGGGCACGGATGCCTCGGGCGCCGCGTGCGATGCGTCGATGCCGACCGCGGCGGGCCCGTGCGCGCTCAACATCAATGCGTACGACGCGCTCACGTTCGCGGCGAATCCGGCGACCGCCACGCCGCTCAACAAAGGCGGGCTCTACATCGACGACTGCGGTCGCTATCGCGTCACCGATATCGACCTCAACGGTGTCGGTCCGTTCGTCGGTCTCGGCATCGACGACGCCGCGGGCATCGGCCCCACCGGCGTCACGGTCACCGTCGGTGTCGCGACGCCGAAATCCTCGCCAGTCGTCAGTGACTTCGAGGGCTACATCGTCAAGGGCTCGACGATCGGCATGTGGCAAGCCAGCGGCGGGCCGCCGCTGTCGGGCGGCATCTACGCCGCGACCTACCGCGCGCACAAGCTCGCGGCGGGCGTCGATCGCCACGCGCCGCAGGCCGGCGTGCAGTTCGCCAAGAATGGCACGGCGATTCCGAACGACGACTTCTACTTCATGCCCGCGCTCACGACGCACACGCTGATCGAGCCGACGGCGTCGGTGACCGGCGCGAACGGCACCTCGCTCGTCATCAACCGCACGATCAGCGAGAGCGTGGTGTTCGACGGTATCGGCGGCCTTGGCACCGGATGCCGGTGGGAACCGCATGCGGCCGCATCGCTGCCCGGCGTGGTGTTCATCCAGATCTTCCGCAAGACCGACCTGATCGGCACGCCGGGGTCATGTCTCGACTGACACTGATCTGCGGCGCTCTGTTCGCGCTCACCGCCTCAGCGATGGGGGACTCGACGTCCGGCGTCGATGTCGCGCTGTTCCGCGCGTCGTACGACGCCAACGGCGTGTTCTCGCTCGAAGGCGCACGGCTGATGCCGAAGCGCGATCTGTCATTCAAGCTGATCACCGGTTACTCGGCGTCTCCGATCGATATCGCCGTGCCCGGCATCGGCGGCATGGCCAACGCCGGCGACGAGTCGATCCTCGACTACATCGTGACGCTCGACATGGCGTTCGGTATGAGCATCACCGAGAAGCTCGCGATCGGCTTCAATGTCGGCGCGTACCGCACGGCGACCGGCAGCGGCTACGGCGTGCGCGGCCGCTATGCGGGCGGCATGATCTCGAGGCCGTCGACCGGCCTGTTGTCGCTGCGCCCGCTCAGCAACATCGATCAGTCCGCCGATCCCAACGACAGCGCGGCGTACCTTGGCGATGGTCTCGCCGGTCCCCTCGATGCTCGCGTCGGCGTGAAGTACGCGCTGTTTGCAGATCCAACGATCGCGGTCACCGCCGTCGCCAGCGTCGCGCTGCCGTTCGGCGACGATCACATGCTGCTCGGCGATCGCAACCTCGTCTACGAACCAAAGCTCGCGTTCGAGTGGCGGCCCGATCGCCTGTTCCAGACCAAGGTTGTCGCGAATCTCGGTGCTCGCATCCGCAATCGCACCGTGCTCGAGGCGTACGACACCGCCGATCCGATGGCGACGGCCGACGACGCCAAGGTCTTCCTCGATGTCGGCTCCGAGCTGCTCGCCGGCGTCGGTGGCACCTACGAGATCACGCCGCGCGCGATCGCGGCGGCCGAGGTCACGCTGCTCGCGCCACTTCCTTCCTCGATCGGGTACGGCCGCTGCCGCCGCTACAGTGGCCAATCGTGCAGCTCGATCGACTCCGCCGATTACTGGGAGGGCGCACAGGAAGGCGACCTCACCGTGCTCGCAACCGTGGGCGCGTTCTTCCGCGTGTCGGCCGACGTCACCGCGACGGTGATGATCGGTACCGGCCAGGTCGGCGCACGCGGTGAAGACTTCCGCGTATCGACCGGCCTCGTGTGGGCGCCGCAGCCCGCCGGCATCGCAGCGCCGGGACGCAACGATCACGACGGCGATCGCATCCCCGACTCGGTCGACGCCTGCCCCGACGAGGCGGAGGACAAAGACGACTTCCAGGACGAAGACGGCTGCGCCGATCGCGACAACGACGGCGACGGTATCGACGACGACGATGACGACTGCAGCATGGAGCCCGAGGACAAGGACGGCTTCCAGGACGGCGACGGCTGCCCCGAGCGTGACAACGAGCAAGACGGCGTGCCGGATGCCACCGACAAGTGCCCGAACGATAGCGAAGACGTCGACGGCTTCGAGGACGACGACGGCTGTCCCGACGAGGACAACGACGGCGACGGCATGAAGGATGCCACGGACAAGTGCCCGAACGATGCCGAGACGGTCAACGGGTTCGAAGACGACGACGGCTGCCCCGACGTTCGCGCGACCACGGGTCCCGAGGAGCGCGCCGATCGCATCGACCTCAAGGGGCAGACGATCAGCTTCGAGCGCCAGAGCACGCGGCTCACCGCGAACGCCAAGGCGTTGCTGACGCAGGCCGCGGCGATCATCAAGAACCGCAGGCTCAACATCCGTATCGAGGTTCACGTCGCGCTCGGCACCAAGGCGAACGGCGCTGCCGCGATCCGGGCGCAGCGAGCGCGTGACAAGCAATCGGCGACGCAGCGCGCCCGCGCGATCCAGGAATTCCTCGTCGGAGTCGGCGTTCCGGCGGCTCAGCTGCAGTCCGTCGGCATCGGCTCGGATCGTCCGCTCGGGACCGCCGCGCCGACCGATCCGATCAATGACCGCGTCGATCTGATCAAGTCGCAGCAGGGAGGCGCACCGTGAGAAAGACGCTCGCCACCGCCCTCTTGTTTGGGCTCACGTCGACCGCCGCCGCGCAGGTCAGCGATGTCGAGATCCCGAACATCGTGATCGAGACCGACGGCACCACCGATGCAGCGGGTGAGGATGAGGCGCTCGATCTCGCCAACATCGTGCAGTCCGCCGCGAAGGGCGTGACCACGGTGCAGGAGGCACCCGCGATTGTCACGGTCGTCACCGCCGACGAGATTCGCGAGCGCCAGTTCCAGGATCTCGGCGAGCTCGCCGACACGGTGCCGGGCTGGATGCGCTATGGCCTCGCGCACTCCACATTCCCGCAGCCGCTCGTGCGCGGACAGGTGCAAGCCGTGCAGTTCCTCCACGACGGGTTGTCGCTGTTCGACCCGTTCGTGAACACGCCGACGATTCACCGCGCGCAGCCGATGGAGCTCATCAAGCGCGTCGAAATGATCACGGGCCCGGGCGGCGTGCTGTGGGGCTCGAACTCCTTGCTCGGTATCCTCAACGTGATCACGAAGGACGCCGAGGACGTCGAGGGCGTCGAGATGGGCGCCGCGATCGGTAACGGCAAGGGTGATCGCCTGATGTCGCGCGCGTACGTGATGGCCGGCAAGTCGGATATCGCTGACGGCAAGCTCAAGCTGTTCGCGCACGGCAGCGTCGAGACCTATCAAGGCGCCGAGATGGACATGCCGCTGCTGCTGTTCCATCAGCCGCTGCCGCAACCGAACTCGGCGAACACGTACGGTCCGCTCACCGGCACTCAGCAAAAGCAGTCGGTGATCGTGAACCTCAACGGCAAGCTGACGTTCGGCAAGCTGCAGCTGCGCGTGTCGGCGCCGTTTGGCCGCATGTACAAGCCGTTCGGTCTGTCCGGCGAGCCCGTGCGCACCGACCTGATCGAGGACGAGGCCTGCAAGGATCCCGCGTTCACCGGCTGCGTCGATCGCAACAAGGCCACACGCGCGAGCAGCTTCGATTCGTTCGATCGCTACGCGGTCGCCGAGTACCGCGATCGCTTCGCGAAGGACAAGGCCGGCATCACCGCACGCGTCTACGCGCAGCAGTTCGTACGCAAGTTCGCGCCGCTGCAGGTACTCGCGCCGAGCGTGCTGATCCAGGGCGGTCTCGCCTTCTCGACGAACCTCACCAGCTACCGCGCGGGCGGCGCGGTCGATGGCGACATCGAAGCGTCCAAGGAGCTGCGCATCCTCTACGGTGCCGAGGCGTTCCACGAGTGGAAGGTCGACGACACCACCACGTCGAGGCAGGGCACCGGCACGCAGTCCGACTTCCTGTCGCCGTACGATCTCACGCGCCTGCCGATCCTGTGCCCGCGCCGCTACGACACGACGACGATGTCGCTCCAGCCGGTCGCGGGCTGTCCGCTCACGTTCGCGTTCCCCGCGGATCGCACGGTGCTCGGCGCATACGCGGCGCCGCAGTTCCGCCCGAACAAGAAGCTGATCCTCGACGCCGGTGTTCGCGTGCAGGTCGCGCCCGATGCGCTGGGCACGGTGTCGTATCCGGCGAACCTCACGCTCGGCGGCACCATCGTCTACAACTTCATTCCGAACTGGCACGTCAAGATCAACTACACCCAGGGCTTCCGCCCGCCCGTGTTCAACAACACGAGCTCCAACGGTGAAGCGGTCCAGATCGCCGGTCGTCCCGATCTGCGCGTCGAGCACTCCGATGCAACGCAGGTCGAGGTCAATGCGCGTGTGTTCAAGGGCGATCGCCGTATCCGCGAGCTGTCGTTCCGTGTCGACGGCAGCTACACGCGCCTGACCGACCTCATCCTCGTCACCAACGGCAACTACTCCAACTCCGGTGATCGCGGCATCGCGTCGGCGGAGTTCCTCGGCAAGCTCTACGTGCAGGGCGGCCATCGCATCGAGCTCGGCTACACCTGGATGCGTGTCGCAACGGCAGACCGCGGCGTGCTCCGGGCGCTGCCCAACCACTGGTTCAACCTCGCCACCGTGTTCAACCTCGTGACCGACAAGCTGGTCGGCACCACGAATCTCAAGGTCGTCGGTGCCGCCGAGGATCCGAACCGCCTGGTAGAGTATAGAGGGAGTCAGTTCGACGCGAACGGCAACCCGATGGATCCGGTCACCGTGAATCCGACCGACCTCGTTCTCGACCGCCTGCCGCCGATCGCCGAGCTGTCGGTGGGGGTCACCTGGAACCCGATCGAGAAGCTCGCCGTACGGGCCACGGTCTACAACGCCCTGTTCGGCCACACGTATCAGCCGGACCCCTTCTTTGACTACGAGCCGCACTTAGAGTATTTGCCGAACCCTTACGAGGGCTTCCGGGCGTATCTCTCCGCGCTCTATCAGTACTAAGACCTACCGAGCCTGATAGAATCAACTCGGTTTTGGCGAAGCGCCGCGTTCTCGCGATCTCCTCGGACCTCGACCAGCTCCGGCACATCGTTGCTTCTTTGGAACGAGCCGGAGCGGAAGTCGATGCCGTCCGAAGTCCGTCCGCGATCGCGGCCGACGTCATCCCTCATCGTTACGTGTTCTACGCCGCGGCGGGAGGCAACGTCGATGCGCTCGCAGCGCTCGTCCCAAAGCTGCGCGACCGCGCGCATGTCACGATCGTCACGCCGCAAGCCAAGCTCACCGATCTCACGGCTTACCTGCGAGACGACCGCATCAATCACGTGGTGGTCGGCGACGAGATCGATGATGGCGTGTACGTCACCGCGCAGAAGCTGCTGACCGGCGACATCTTCGGCATCGAGAAGTACCTGCCCGAGGGAACGCCGGTGCACTACGCGCGCCTGCGCGACTTCGAGGGTCGCGGCCAGGCGATCCAGACCGTGCTCGACTTCGCCGAGCAGAACAAGATGCGTCGCCAGGTGCGCAGCGCGATCGGTCAGGTCTGCGAGGAGCTGCTGATGAACGCGCTCTACGACGCACCGGTCGATGCCGACGGCAAGCAGGTCTTCGCCGAGATCGATCCGCACGACCGCACGAAGACCAAGTCGCCGCGCCCGGTGTCAATTCGCTACGCGGCGAGCGAGGACAAGTTCGCCATCGCTGTGCGCGATCGATTCGGTCGCCTCGCGAAGAACACGATCCTCGCGTACATCGAGAAGTGCATCCACTCGCCGAATCAGATCGATCGCAAGACCTACGGCGCGGGCCTCGGGCTCTACCTCGTCGCGAACGCGGCGGCGAGCTACGTGGTCAACGTCGCGTATGGCATCGCGACGGAAGTTGTCTGCACGTTCGATCGCGGCGCCAAGACGCCGCTGCGGCTCGTCGGTGTGTTCGTGCATCCGGGTGGGGCAGAGATGTTGAAGCAAGGCCCGACGCCGGACTCGATCGATCAAGATCTCCCGCGCGGAGCGCCGGGTGGCTGAGCGGCAGTTTGGTCCGTATCGACTGGTACGCCAGATCGCGGTCGGCGGCATGGCCGAGATCCATCTCGCGAAGACGAAGGGCATCGCAGGGTTCGAGAAGTACGTCGCCCTCAAGATGATCCATCCGAACTTCGCCGAGGATGAGCAGTTCATCCAGATGCTCGTCGACGAGGCGAAGATCGCGGTCCAGCTCAACCACGGCAACATCGCGCAGACGTTCGACCTCGGCCGCGTTGGCGACACGTTCTACATCACGATGGAGTACGTCGACGGCGCGGATCTCTACAAGATCCTGCGCAAGGGCTCGGAGACGGACGGCTTCGAGATGCCGCTCGATGTCTGCGCGTTCGTCGGTAAGGAAGTCGCGAGCGCGCTCGACCACGCGCATCGCAAGAAGGATCACGCCGGCAAGACGCTCGGCATCGTCCACCGCGACGTGTCGCCGCAGAACGTCCTCGTCAGCTTCGCCGGTGAGATCAAGCTCGTCGACTTCGGCATCGCGAAGGCGACGATGAAGGCGCGCCAGACCGCGGTCGGCGTGATCAAGGGCAAGTACTACTACATGAGCCCCGAGCAGGCCTGGGGCGACCAGCTCGACTACCGCAGCGACATCTTCTCGGCGGGCATCGTGCTCTACGAGATGATCACGGGGCAGATGCTGTACCTCGAGGAGGATCTGCATCGCCTGCTCGACATGGCGCGCAAGGCAGACATCGCGCCGCCGTCGACGCTGCGCAAGGGAATCCCGCCGCAGCTCGAGAAGATCGTGATGCACGCGCTCAAGGCGGATCGGCGCGAGCGCTATCAGAGCGCCGGCGATCTCGCGACCGACCTCGAGCGCTTCCTGCACGCTTACTCGCCGGTGTTCACCGCGGCGAAGGTCGCGCAGATGATCAAGCAGGTCGTCGGGCTGCCAGAGGCGGTTGTCGAAGATCCAGAGGTCGAGGTCCGCGACGGTCCACTCGCGACGCACACGCTGTCGAGCGTCGACCTGATCCTCGACAAGGAAGAGCTGCAGGACGAGAACAGCGTCATCTTCCGCGTCGCCGACCTCAAGCCGAAGCAGCCGGTGGCAACGCCGCGCAAGAAGCAGCCGACCGGTGGCTTGCCCGCGGGACCGCGCGTCACGCGCCAGGCCGACCTCAACGAGCTCGACGAGCTCGCGCCCGAACCAGCGCCCAGGCCGGTGGCGAGGCCCGCACCAAAACCTGCGCCCGTCGCGAAGCCCGCCGCCAAACCGATCTCGATCCCTTCGATGCCGAAGCCGGGCGCGCGTCCGCCCACAGCGAAGCCGCCGCGCGATCGGCACGAGGTCACGCGTCAGGTCGAGCCCGCGCCGCCGAGCGGAACCACGGAGGACAGCGGTCTGCTCTCGCTCGATCGCGAGCTGCCTGATTCGCGCTGGACCAAGCCGGCCGATCACGATGAAGGCGATCTCGAGAACATCGGCGAGAGCACGATGATCCAGAGCGCGCCGTCGGCCTTTGGTGGCTTTCTCATGGAGAACGCTGGCGAGGACGGCGTCGATGCGACGGTCGTCTCGTCGGGGCCACCCGCGCGAACCGACGACACCGAGGAGAACCTCGACGACGGCACCGATCAGGAAAGCGCGCTTCCCGGCGACGAAGACCTCGACGGCGAGGACGGGCCGACGATCCAGCGCGACTTCCGCGACAGCCCGAAGCCCAAGGTCTCGTCGAGGCGCAGTGCGCCACCGCCGGCACTCGCCGCGAAGATTCACGCGCCCGCGGTGAGCGAGCTCCGCAAGCCGCGCGCATCGCGCAAGACGCCCGCCGGTGGCGTGCCCGCGCAGCAGAACGTGCTGCAAGCACTCGTCGGTGGTCAGTCAAACGAAGCGATGCCGGCGCCGCGCACCACCCAACCGCGTCCGGCCGTGCAACCGCCGTCTCGCACCGAAGACTCCGGCGCGCTGACGCTGCCGGGCGATCCGTCGATCCAGCCGGTGCGCCCCGGACAGCCGCCACCGCCGGGATATCAGCAGCAACCGCCCTATCAGCAGCAACCACCGCCGCAACAGCAGCCGTACGGCGGTTCTGGAGGCTGGCCCGCTCCCGCCGCGTCGGGCATGCCGATCGACACGCCGCCGCACGGCGCGCCCAACCAGTCTGGAGGCGGCTGGCCAGCGAACGCTGGCGCCCCAGCGTATCCGCCGGGATATCCGCCGCCGGGATATCCGCAACAACCGGGGTATCCGCCGGCGCAGCAACCCGGATATCCGCCACAGCCTGGAGGCTGGCCCGCGAACGCAGGCGCGCCAGGCTATCCACCGCAGCAGTATGCACAGCCGCCGGTCACGCCGGGCGGGCTGTACCAGCTCAACCCGTATGGTGCGCCGCCGCCGACGAAGATGACGTTGACCGGCCAGCTCCGCCTGTTCGAGGCCGACGAGCTCGGGGCGCAGTACAAGGTGAGCGGGGCAGGGGCGCGGTGGTTCAAGCTCGCGATTGCTGCCATCCTCGCGATCTCGGTCGCCGCGGGTGTGACGTTTTTCATCATCAAGTCCTCGGGCGACTCCGCGCCTACCGTCGGGACCGTACGGATCGAGTCGGTGCCACCCGGCGCCGAGGTCACCTTCGATGGCACGCGCATCGCGGGTGCGACACCGCTCACGATCGAGAGCGTCCCGGTGGGGACCCGCCACGAGATCAAGGTCGATCTGGCCCGGCACAAGACGTACGTCGAGACGGTCGATATTCCCAAGCGTGGCGGGGAGGTACCGGTGAAGGCACTGATGGATCCGATCACCGGCAAGCTCCGCGTGCTCACCACGCCCGACGGCGCCGACATCTACATCGACGGCCAGCTCCGCGGGCGTGCGCCCATGACACTGTCGGGGGTCGACATGTCTGCAAAGATCCTCGAGCTCCGCCACAAGGACTACTCGCCGGTGAAGGTGGACCTGGTCTGGCCTGCGAATGGCGAGATCAACATCAACGAGAAGCTAGTAAAGTGATGGCTATGCGCTGGCCGATGTTGTTCATGATCCTCGTTGGCTGCGGACACAGCGGCGGCAAGGTGGACGCCGGCGAGGCCGACGCGTTCGAGTTCAGAGACGCGTGCACCGAGCTGTCGTGCTTCCAGTTCGACTGCGCCTCGAAGGGGCTGCCGTCGACGAGCATCTCGGGAACTGTCTACGCGCCGAACGGCACGCTCAAGCTCTACGGCGTCGACGTCTATGTGCCGCGCTCCGATCCGGGACCGCTCGTCGACGGCGTGCGCTGCGAGACGTGCTCGGTGGGGCTGCCGGGCGGCTCGTTCGCGCAGACGCGTACCGACGAGAACGGTCACTTCGTGCTCGAGAACGTGCCCGCGACGGCGAACGTTCCGGTCGTGATCCAGATCGGCAAGTGGCGCCGCCAGATCACGGTCCCCAACGTCGCCGCGTGTCAGGACCTCGCGATGCCGGTCACCGAGACGATGTTGCCCAAGGATCGCAGCGAGGGTGACCTGCCGCAGATCGCGATCTCGACGGGCGCTGCCGATGCGATCGAGTGTCTCGTCTATCGCCTCGGCATCGCGCCGACGGAGTTCACCTCGCCGACCGGCGGCGGCCGCGTGCACATGTACGCGAACCAAGGCATCGGCGTGCCCACGTCGCAGCCGCCGGCGGGTGGGCGCGGTACCGATCGGTTCAACAGTACGTGGCCCGGCGGCGCGGACGCCCTGTTCGGCAGCTCCGAGGCGCTGTGGGCCGACACCGCGAGCCTCAACAAGTACGACATCGTGATGTTGTCGTGCGAGGGCAGCCAGTACCCCGCGACCAAGCCGCAGAGCGCGATGGACTCGCTCAAGTCCTACGCCGACGTGGGCGGGCGCGTGTTCATGTCGCACTGGCACAACATCTGGATCGGCGGCGAGAACGGCGCGCTCACACACGGTATCCCGGAGTGGCAATCGGTCGCGACCTGGAACTACGGCGCGGCGCAGAGCGAGACCACGCAGCTCGACATCATCGACGAGACCGTGCCCAAGGGCATGTCGTTCGCGACGTGGATGCTCAACAACGACGTGCCGCCGCCGCGCGGTCAGTTCACGGTCAGCGAGCCGCGCTACACGGCGAGCGATCGCGATCCGGCGAAAGCCGAGCGCTGGGTCTACGTCGATCCCGCACTGTCGACCCCGCTCGGCCGCACCAGCATCCAGGATCTCCTGTTCACCACGCCGCAGAGCAAGCCTCCCGAGGAGCGTTGCGGCAAGGTCTTGTTCTCCGACATGCACGTGTCGTCGGGCTCGGTGTCGGGCGCGGGCGCCGCGGGCACCACGTTCGCGTATCCGTTTCCCAATGGCTGCTCGACGGGCGACCTGACGCCGCAGGAGAAGGCGCTGGCGTTCATCTTCTTCGACATCTCATCGTGCGTCGGGACCATCTTCTGATCTAGGCTGAGCCCGATATGGTGCAAGCAGCCGTGAGACCAGCAGCCGCCGGAGAGATCACGACCCTGCTCGGACGCGGAGCGACGTTCGAGGGCAAGCTCACGTTCGAGGGCACGGTCCGCATCGACGGCCGCTTCAAAGGCGAAGTGTTCTCCGATGACACGCTCGTGATCGGCGAAGGCGCGATCGTCGAGGCGCAGATCGATGTCGGTGACGTGATCATCCAGGGCACCGTGATCGGCAACGTCACGGCGAAGCGCTCGATCGAGATCCACGCACCCGGCCGCGTGAAGGGCGACCTGCACACGCCGCAGCTCCAGATCGACAAGGGCGTGATCTTCGAGGGCCGCTCGTTCATGGAGGCTGCCGCAGGTGGTGGCCGTCCCGCGCCGGCTCCGGCCGCCGCAAAGCCGACACCGGTCAAATAGCCGTAGTAACCTAGGGTCATGATCCTACGCGTGCTCGTCGCAGTCGCGCTGCTGTGCAGCGTCGCGCGGGCACAGGGTGAGAAGCCGTGGGCCGCGGGTGTGAGCGCGGAGAATCAGAAGGAAGCGCTCGCTCTCTACGATCAGGCCAACGAGCTGTTCGAGAAGGGCAACTACCTCGAGGCGCTGCCGATCTACGAGAAGGCGCTCGTCGCCTGGGATCACCCGGGCATTCACTACAACACGGTCGTGTGTCTCATCAACCTCGACCGCTCGGTCGAGGCGTACGAGCATCTGCAGAAGGCGCTCGCATATGGCGAGGCGCCGCTCGGCAAGGATCTGTACACGCAGGGGCAGACGTACCAGCGCATGCTGAGCAAGCAGGTCGCGATGCTCGAGGTCACGCTGACCACGCCGGGCGCGACGGTGCAGCTCGACGGCAAGCCCCTGCTCGACGGCGCGGGAACCGCGAAGCGCACCGTGCTCGCGACCGAGCATCGGGTCGTCGTCGAGAAGCCGGGCTACAAGACCGAGAACCGCAAGATCGTGCTCGAGCCGGGCAAGACCACCACGCTCGTGCTCGAGATGAAGCTCGAGGCGCGCGGCCGTACCGAGCGACGCTGGGCGCGCTGGAAGCCGTGGATCGTGGTCGGTGCGAGCGGCGTACTCGGGCTTGCGGGCGCGTTCGTGGTGACGACCTCGCAAGATCTGTTCGGGCGGTACGACGCGGAGTTTCAGCTCGTGTGCCCCGACGGTTGCGAGGCGACTTCCCCGGAGGCGGAGTCGGTCGAGGGCATCAAGCATGATGCCGAGTCGAGACAGCGCCTGGGCTACGGCATCGTCGCGGCCGGTGGCGCAACCCTGGTCGCGGGTCTCGTGCTCGTCGTGCTCAATCAGCCGCGGCTCGTCGGTGCGACGGTCACGCCGACCGCCAGCAGTGAGCATGCGGGCGTGCTGGTGTCGATTCCGTGGTGACGCGTTGATCGGTACGCTCCTCCACGATCGCTGGCGCATCCTCTCGGAGCTCGGCAAGGGAGGAATGGGCGAGGTCTGGCTGGGCGAGCATCTGGCGCAGGGGCGCCGTGAGGCGATCAAGATCCTCAAGCCGCAGCTCGCGACCGATCCGCAGTTCGTGTCGCGGTTCCGGCGCGAGGCGCGCGCGGTCAACCGGCTGCGCCATCCGAACATCATCGCGGTCTACGATTTCGGCCAGCTGGCAGACGGGCGGTTCTTCCTGTCGATGGAGTACGCCGAGGGCGAGAGCGTGTACCAGACACTCAAGCACGACGATCACTTCGACGTGCCGCGCGCGCTTCACGTCGCGGGGCAGCTCGCGTACGCGGTGCACCATGCGCACTCGCGCGGTGTGGTGCATCGCGATCTCAAGCCCGATAACCTGATCCTCGTCGGCGAGGACGAGATGCTCAAGGTGCTCGACTTCGGTGTCGCGAAGATCGTCGCCGCCGATCACAACGAGAGCGTCGCGCTCAGCAGCAACAACCTCGTGTGGGGCTCGCCGCGCTACATGGCGCCGGAGCGCATCCGTGGCGTCGGTAACGATCCGCGCAGCGACATCTACGCGATGGGCATCATGCTGTTCGAGCTCGTCGTCGGTGGGCCGCCGTTCGTGGGTAACTCGAACGACGTGATCCGCGCGCACCTCTCGGCGCGGCCCGAGCCCCCGAGCGGGTGGCGTCCATCGCTGGGCATTCCCGCCGAGCTCGATGCGGTGGTGATGAAGATGATCGCGAAAGATCCAGCCGAGCGGTACCAGAGCGCGGCCGAGGTCTACGCCGCGCTCCACAAGGTGCCGGGGTATCCGCAAGCGAAGGCCGATCCGCGGCGACGGTTCGTTCCGGTAGCGCGCCGGCCCGCGACGCTCGCACCCGAGGTCGACGAGTCGCGCGACACGCGGGCCGAAGCGCCAGCGCAGGCGTTCGGCAATCTGCGCGGCGCGTTGCGAGCAGTGGCCGAGGCGCTGCTCGATCTCGGGCTCACCGATACCCGCCTGCTTACCGGCGTTGCCGAGCTGCGCGATCACGAGCAAGCGATCGCCGGTCTCGAAGCCGCGCAAGATGCACTCGAGCACGAGTCCGCCGCGGTGCGCGAGACACTGACCGACCGCGAGACCTCGCTGCGCTTCGCGCTCGCGGAGCTCGAGTTCAAGGCGGTGCAGCCTGATCATCCGCCCGATCTCGACGATGCGATCCAGCTGCTGCGCGGCCGGCTCGACACGGCGATCTCGAGTGGATCCCGCGTCCGCGCGCTCGATGAGAACCTGGCCGGGGTCACCGCCTCGCGGGCCGCCGGGCTGGACCGGCTGATCGCAGCCTACGACGCGCTCGAGCGGGTGGTCGAGGAGGTGCTGCCTCTGTACGCCGCCGAGCCGAGCGTGGCAGCGGCTGCTGAGCGGCTCGCCCTCGTCAAGCGGCGGCGTACGTAGCCAGCCGATCGGCCAGTCGCGGCGCGGGCTTGGGGTGCCCACGTTGGAGGCATGCTGAACGTAGGCATCGACATCGAGAAGCTGCTCGCGCTCCCTGAAAAGGAGCTCAAGTCGCTGCTGCGGATGCTCCGCAAGAAGGGCCGGATCGCGCAGGCCTGATCGCCGGAACGCCTGTGATACCCTGCCGTTGCGTATGATCGGAGAGGTCGTCGACGGCCACGAGATCCTCCGCCCGCTTGGAGCGGGAGGCATGGGCGAGGTCTACCTCGCGCGTGGTGCCGGCGGCCTGCTCCGCGCACTCAAGGTCGTGCGCGCCGATCACGCGGCATCGCAGCAAGCAGCCGGTCGGTTGCGGCGCGAGGTGCTCGCGCTGGGCAAGCTCCAGCATCCGGGGATCATCCGCATCCTCGATGCTGGCCGGCTGCCCGATGGGGCGATGTATCTCGGCATGGAGTACGTCGCCGGTCCGGACCTCCAGGCGGCGGTCGGCTGGGATGGTCCGTTTCCGGTCGGCGATGCGCTGAGGATTCTCGTCACGCTCGCGGCCGCGCTCGCCTACGCACACGATCACGGCGTGACGCATCGCGATCTCAAGCCGGCGAACGTCATCCTCGAGGGCGGCGATCCGAGCAAGGCGAAGATCATCGACTTCGGTCTCGCGAAGCTCGCCGAGGACGAAGGGCTCACGCGGCTCACCGAGGACAAGCAGGCGCTCGGCTCGCCGCTGTACTGGGCGCCCGAGCAGAGCACGAATGCCAACGTCGGCCCGGCCGCCGATATCTATGCGCTCGCCGGCATCGCGTACTTCGCGATCACCGGTGAGGCCGTGTTCAAGCCGCGCCCCGCGGTCGCGATGGTCTACGCGCACTCGCACGAGGCGCCGCCGCTGCTGTCTGCGCGCAGCCAGTCCGCGCTCCCCGACGGGCTCGACCAGCTGCTGCAGGCGTGTCTCGCGAAATCACCGGGCGTGCGGCCGAGCGCTGCCGAGATGCTCGTCGAGCTCGATGCGATGCTGAGCTCCACCCCGACTGCGCCGAGCGTGCCGCGCGCGCAGCGCCTGTTCACGACCACGAACATCAGCAACCTCGCGCAGGCGCTCACCGCGCAGATTCGCCAGGTGCTGCTCGATCTCGCGGCAGTGCTCGACCGTCCGATCGACGATGTCGAGCGGATCCAGTACGAGCTGTCAGAGCTCGAGCTCGAGCTGGCGATGCTGGAGTCCGATGTCGAGTCCGCGATCGATGCGGAGATCGGTGCGCGTCGCGATGCCGTCGCGGCGTCGGTCGCGACGCTGCAGAGCACGCTGACCGATGCCTATCGCGAGCTGTTCGACGTCGTGAATGCCGACCGCGGCCGAGCGGTGCCCGATGCGCACGCGCTGTTCAGCGAGCTCGACGAGCTGGTGGAGCAGTACCGGGCCGTATGACGCAGACGCCGCCCAAAGGTACGCCGCGGCCGCCGCGCCTCCCTGCCGGCACCGGTGCGAGCGATCGCAGCAAGATCGATCGCACGATCATCGACGGCGAGCGTGAGCGGCGCGTTGCAGGCGCGGCCGGCACGACCGGCTTCGAGGCGGAGACCTCGCGCACCTCGGTCGACCAGATCAAGATCGGGCCGGGCCTGCGTATCGAGCAGTACGAGCTGATCCGCGAGCTTGGTCGCGGCGGCATGGGGCAGGTGTTCCTCGCGCGCGACAACAAGCTCGGCCGGCGCGTGGCGATGAAGTTCCTCAACGGCAGCGGCAGCAAGCGCTTCACCGAGCGGTTCCTCGTCGAGGCTCGCGCCACCGCGCGCTGTCACCACGAGAACATCGTCGCGATCTACGAGGCCGACGAATACCTCGGGCTGCCGTACATGGTGCTCGAGTTCGTCGAGGGCACCACGCTGTCCAAGCTGATGGCCGACAAGCGCATGCCGGTCGGCCGCACTGTCGAGCTGATCGTTCCCGTTCTCAAGGCGCTCGCCGCTGCGCACGCCGCGAGCATCATCCACCGCGACCTCAAGCCAGAGAACATCATCGTCACCGGCGGTGGCCAGGTGAAGGTCCTCGACTTCGGCGTCGCGAAGCTGTTCACCGGCTCCGATGGCATTCCCGCGAATCGTCGCCAGCGGCCGCCGACCCCGGGCATCACCGGCCCGCTCCACGAGACCAAGGCGGGCGCGATCGTCGGCACGCTGCCGTATATGTCGCCCGAGCAGCTCGGCACCGACGAGGTCGATCACCGCAGTGACCTGTGGGCCGTGGGCATCATCCTGTACGAGATGATCGCCGGCAAGCACCCGCTCGAGCCGGTCACGCAGGGTCGGCTGTTCGGTGCGGCTGCCGCGATCGACGAGCTGATGCCATCGATCGCCGATGACGTGCCGGGGCTCCCCGATCGTCTCGTCGCGATCGTCGCGAAGTGTCTCGCCAAGACCAAGGCCAATCGCTACGCATCCGCCGCCGAGCTGTGCGCCGACCTCGAGCCGCTGCTGCCGTCGCGCACCGGCCGCAACCTGACGCATGACGAGAGCCCGTATCCAGGCCTCACCGCGTTCCAGGAGGCCGACGCGAATCGCTTCTTCGGTCGCTCGCAGGACATCGCCGGCATGGTTGCGCGCCTGCGCGAGCAGCCGCTCGTCGGTGTCGTCGGTCCCTCTGGCGTCGGCAAGAGCTCGTTCGTGCGCGCTGGCGTGGTGCCCGCGCTGAAAGCCTCCGGTGAATCGTGGGAGGTGCTGATCGTTCGACCGGGCCGCTATCCGCTCTCCGCGCTCGGCTCCACGCTCGAGTCCCTGCGTGACACGCGTGACAGTGATCCGATCATCGACGATCCGGTGTTCAAGCTGCGGTCCGAGCCCGGCATCTTCGGTGCGCGCCTGCGTGCCCGGGCGCGTCGCAAGCGCACCCAGATCCTGCTGTTCGTCGATCAACACGAGGAGCTGTACACGCTCGTCACCGATCCCGCCGAGCGCCGCGCCTTCACCACGTGTCTCGCCAGCGCGGGCGACGATCCGTCCGGCCCGCTGCGCGTCGTCGTCTCGATGCGCTCCGACTTCCTCGATCGTGCCGCCGAGGATCGCCGCTTCGTCGAGGACCTGACGCGCGGCCTCGTGTTCCTGCAGCCGCCGTCGCGCGGCGGCCTCGAGGACGCGCTCACCCAGCCGCTCGAGATGGTTGGCTACAGCTTCGAGTCCGGCGTGGTGCACGCGATGCTCGAGTCGCTCGAGTCCACGCCGGGTGCGCTACCGCTGCTGCAGTTCACCGCGGCGAAGCTGTGGGAGGCGCGTGACCGCCAGCGCCGCATCCTGCCGCGCGATGCGTATCTCGCCATGGGCGGTGTCGCCGGTGCACTCGCGACCCACGCCGACGAGGTGCTCGCCGGTCTGTCCGCACCCGATCAGAAGGTCGTGCGCGCGATCTTCCAGCGCCTCGTCACGCCGGAGCGCACGCGCGCGATCGTTGACGGTGCAGAGCTGCGCGACATCGGGCCCGACACCGACCGCCTCGTCGCTCATCTGGTCTCCGCTCGTCTGCTCACCGTGCAGACGCGCGGTGATGGTGCGGGCGCGATCGAGCTCGTGCACGAGTCATTGATCAAGAGCTGGCCGCAGCTGCAGCGCTGGCTCGACGAGAATCAGGAGGACGTCGCGTATCTCGCGCAGATCCGCGCGTCCGCGAAGCAGTGGGACGGCAAGGGCCGCCCCGAGGGCCTGCTCTGGCGCAACGAGGCGATGGAGGAGGCGCGGCTGTGGCGCGGTCGTTACCTCGGTGACTTGCCGCCGCGCGAGAGCGAGTTTGTCGATGCGGTGATCGCGCTCGGTACGCGTGCGGCTCGCGTCCGCCGCCGTGCCGTGATCGGCGCGTTCGCCGTGCTGACGACACTGGTCGTCGTCGCGGGTGCAGGTCTGATTGTCGTGAACAAGGCCCGAGAGGCGGCGACCGCTGCAGAGATCCAGGCAGAGCACCGATTGCATGCGCTCGAGAAGGCTACCCGCGAGACCAACGAGGCCAACGCCAAGAAGGACGCTGCCGAACGCGAGAAGCGGCTTGCCGACCAGCGCGCGGCGGAGGAGGCGGCCTTGGCCGCGCAGGCCACTGCAGCGCAAGCAAAGGCCGAGGCTCGGACGGCGACCGCGCAGGCGCAAACGCAGCAATCGAAGGCAGCGGCGGCCGTCGCACAGTCGAAGGCGGCTGCCTCCAAGGCCGCGGCGGCGAAGGCTGTTGCAGACAGGAAGGCTGCTGAGGCCAAGGCGAGCAAGGCGACGAGCGGTCGCGACAAGACGATCACCAAGACCTTGAAGTAGTCGTAGGGAATAGTGCTCGGCGCGCCGAGTCGCATCGGCAACGGTAGCAGCAACAGCAACGGTATCGGCAACGGCAACGGCAACGGCGACGGCAACGGCAACGGCAACGGGATCAGGGGGACCGACGGTCGCGATAGCTTGCGTACCGCTTCGCGGACTCTGGTTCTGCAAGCTTGCTGAAAGGACCTCCGCGTCCTGTCCGGCGGGGGCTCGCCTCTTGCGCTTGCTCGCGCAATCGGGCGCGCCGGGCGCATGAGCACCTGTGCCTGATCCATGCACCGCCGCACAGGTGAGCGCTCGCCCGAACACGTTCTGTCTGCCGCGCCCGTCACGCCCGCTGCGCGAGCTGCGCGCTTCGCGGCTCGAGCCCCCGCCGGCCAGGCCGCTCCGGGGGGCCCCAAGGGGCGAGGGGCCAGCACCAGCGCCCTCACGAGCTCTCTATCGAACACGGACGCGTAGGTGCAGCTCCTCGACCTCAACCTTTCTGGAGAACACGAACATGCTCGTTGCGTACGAAGTCTCGAAGAACCTCATTCCAAAGCTCGCGCCGATCGTCGCCAAGATCGAGCTCAGCGATCGCGATCTCGCCGATCAGCTCCGCCGGGCCGCGAGCAGCGTCGTCCTCAACCTTGGCGAGGGCGCGCGGTCGATGAAGGGCAACAAGCCCAAGCACTACGCAATCGCACACGGCAGCGCCGGTGAGGTGCGCGCTGCGCTCGATACCGCGATCGGATGGGGCTGGATCGATCAGCCGCGCGAGGCACTCGCGATGCTCGACCACCTGTTGAGACTCCTATGGGGCCTGACGCATCCCAAGTAGTACGCCCACGTGGGCGCTCGCGGTTCACGCCCACGTGGGCGCTCGCGGTTGGTTCGCGCCCACGTCGGCCCTCGCGCTTCGTTCGGTTCGCGCCCACGTCGGCCCTCGCGGTTGGTTCGCGCCCACGTCGGCCCTCGCGGTTGGTTCACGCCCACGTGGGCGCTCGCGGTTGGCTCGCGTCCACGTCGGCCCTCGCGTTTCGTTCGTTTCGCGCCCACGTGGGCGCTCGTGGTTGGTTCACGCCGACGTGGGCGCTCGCGGTTCGGTTCGCGCCCACGGGCATCGCGTCCACGATCCGCTTCGCTGGGTCAGCGTCCAGGCGTGCGAAGCATGTTGCGCTCGGCATGCGCGATCACCTCGATCATCTGCTCGAGCACTGGCTCGTTCGCCGGGTGCGTGCTCGTCAGCGTGAGGTCCTTGGCGAACAGCGCGACCATGTAGCGCAGGCGCGCCCGCGGCTCGGCCGCCAGCGCGCGGAAGTCGGGATGTCCGATGTTGACCTGCCAGCGTTCGGCCGACAGCCGGCTGCGCCAGCTTTGCCCGGGCTCCTCGACGAGCGTTGGCTCTGGAATGCCTGCACCCGTGCCGCCGGCCATCGGTCCGTCGATGATCACGAGCTCGGTCGTGCACGACGCCGCCCCACCGTTGGCCTCCGCGATCACCGTGATCATGTAGATCCCGGGCTCCGCAAGCTCACCGAGGTGCACGGTGCGAGCCTGGCCGGTCCCCTCGATCACGAGCAATGGTGAGCTCGAGGTCCACGCTGTCTCGGCGCGAATCTGCTGCCCGTGCAGGTCGGTCACGATCGCGCGCGCCCGCCGCGATCCGCCGGGCCACAGCCGGATCGGCTCGGGCGCGATCCGGACGTGGTTGGCGGGACCCGGCGGCAACAACGTCGGCGGGACCTCGGGCTCGTCGGGCGGCGAGCCCTCCGCCGCGTCGCCCTCCGGAGCCACGGCTGGCGCGTCGGCATCCGATGGCGATCCGGACGGATCGAGCGGGATCGCCGTGCCGGTGCCGAGCGGATCAGCGACGCGATCGTTGCCGGCGCCGCCGCGTCCGCCGCGACCCGCGGGAAGCTCCAGGTGCGGGAGGCGTTCGCGCAGGCCACGAAGCGCCCGCCGGAGCTCGAGCATGAGCTGCCGCTCGGAGGCGGCGTGGCGTTGGTGCAGCTGACGGTCCAGCGTGGCCTGTACCTGTGGCGCGAGCTGCGCGAGCGCCATCACGAATGCGTCCGATGCCGCGTTGGGGATCACGCCACGCCGCGAGCCGGGCGGAACCATGAAACCCGCGAATTCGATCGTGCCGCTCAGGCCGGGCGCGCTCCACGGATCCGCGTCGAGCCCGAGTGCGCCGAGGTCGGCGAGCCGATCTGCGACCACCGTTCCCGCACACGTGAGCTCCACGCTGCCGGTGGCGCCCGTGTACAGCTCGACGGTGATCGGGCCGTAGCCGGGTACCGCGAGCTGCGACGGCACGTCGAGCCGGATGCCCTCGAAGCGCCGCGGCGTCACGGTGACGCGGTCGACGACCTGTCCGCGGGTGTCGAACTCCCGGACCTCGATCACAACGCCGCTCGCGAGCAGCGGTCCACGCAGCTCGGCGCCGAGATACTCGGCGAGCCGGCGCACGGCGAGGGGGCGCAACGCGGCCTGGTGCAGCTCGCTAACGACGACCTCGGTGAACGTCGCCGCCTCGTCGATCGTCGGTGGTCCCTGCACGACCTCCGCGCGGGGCTCGTCTTCGATCAGTCGTAGCAGCCACACCGGCGAGCTCGCGACACGTGAGCGAATCTCCATCCGCCGGCCGACCGACCAGAACCCGAGCAGGCCGATTCCATATTGGCCGGCAATGATCTCGGCGTGCCGCTCGGCAGGCGACAGGTTGCGCTTGTGCGACCGACCGATGTGCGTGGCGATGTAGCGCAGCGCGCTCTCGCGATCCTCGGTCGGCCTGATCCCCTCGCCGTCGTCGCGCAGCACCAGCGTCGCTCGCCGGCCGCGCCGTCGCCGTTCGATCGTGATCGACCGCGCATTCGCGTCGATCGCGTTCTGGACCAGCTCGGCGACCGCCTTGCGCGGATCGCTCTGGCTGCGTGCGAGCCACCGGATCAGGTCGAACGCATCCGCGGGCGTCAGCTTCACGCTCTGTGGATCGCGAACGGAGCGGCGCGCCATCGCCGTACCTTCGCACGACCGAGTGCGTACGGTTGACACATAATATGTGTGCACCTAAACTGTGCCATGAACATCACCCTCGCGGTTGACGAGGCCATGGTCGAGCGAGCTCGCGAGGTCGCGCGCCAGCAAGGGACCAGCCTGAACGCGCTGATCCGCTCGTACATCGAGCAACTCGCGGGGCAGACCAGCGGCGAACAGTTGCTCGCAGAGTTCGAGGCGCTGTGGGCAACTCCAGGGAAGTCGGGTGGCAACTCCGCCTTCGATCGCAACGAGCTCTATTCGGAGCGTAGCGACCGGTACAAGCCGCGATGAGTGACCGCGTCTTTATCGACACCAACGTGTTCATGTACGCCGACGACGCGGGAGCCGGGGCCAAGCAAGCCCGTGCACGCGTGGTGATCGCGCCACTGCTGCTGGCGCGGCGCGCGGTGGTCTCCACCCAGGTGATGCAGGAGTATTTCTACACCGCAGTCCGGAAGCTCCAGATGCCGGCGGAGCGTGCCCGGTGGCGCGTCGAAGCACTCGCCCGCTTGGAGGTTGTCGTGATCCGGCCTGAGCTCATTCTTGGAGCGATCGATCTGCATCGACTCAACGGCATCTCGTTGTGGGACGCACTTATCATCAAGTCCGCCAGTGTGGCCGGTTGCGCGAGAGTGCTGACCGAGGACCTCAATCACGGTCAAACGATCGATGGGGTCCGGATCGAGAATCCGTTCGCGCAAGCGTCGCGAAGCGAGGAGCCGCCGCGCGGGCGCTATCAGAGTCAGGCGACGAGGTCAGCGCTTCCCCCAGCCCGACGTACTGCGCGCAAGGCGCGGTAGCTACCGTGAAATAGCCGTCTTGAGTATTATTCTCGGAGGAATTATTCTTTGAAGAATAATGTTGTTCGTGAACCGCAAGGCCGAGCTTGCCGCCCTCGAGTCGCTCGAGAGCGGCCTCGCCGTGGTCTGGGGCCGTCGCCGTATCGGCAAGACGCGTCTGCTCGTTGAATGGTGCGAACGCGAGGGCGGGATCTATACGGTGGCCGATCAGTCGAGCGCGGACGTCCAGCGTGCATACCTGGCAC